>NZ_JAHEHZ010000041.1 GCF_024639605.1 Roseobacter sp.
AAGGCCGTGTTTGATCCGCGCGGCGGGGCATGGATGCAGGGCAAATACATACCGTCTATCCTCGCGGCCATCGGCGGCGTGATTGAGCAGCACATGATTGCCACCGGGTTCATTGCGGGCGAAGGCATGGGGCTCAAGACCGACCCGCAGGCACAGGTCGTGGGGCTGGAAAACCGGCGCGGACAGGCCTGCAGCAGCTGCGGACAATATGATCTGCGCATGGTCGAGGGCTGCATGACCTGCGGCTCCTGCGGCTATTCAAAATGCGGCTGAAGTCGGACCGCCTCTATTAACCTTTGCGCTCTTCAGGGGCCGGAACACCGGCCGGATCCTCTGATTTTGCTCTCCCTCTGGTTGAGGGATCTTTTGCAACACCATGGAATCCCGCGCGTTTTCGGGCTTTTCAGGTGGGACGCGATTGATTAATAAAAAGTTAATAATAAACTGAGGCAGGCAAACAGGTATATGAAAACGGGCTTTCGTGGCACGTTCGTCATTTCCTGGTCGCAAACAGAAGTAGATGGACTTGAGGCCGCGCCCGTACAGGCCCTGACAACAGGGGCGGCGTGGTCCTGGCGCGGTGATTCTGTCCAGGTGGACGGCACTGCGGGTGTTCTGCGACTGGACCGGGCAGACGGGTCGGAAAACCTGCGCAAACGCGCAGCGAAGATGGTGCACCGGCTGGTCGGTGCAGCCATTGATCCTGTGAAAACTGGCCTTCACGGCGCGGACAGGCCCGAAGCCTCAATGTCAGACAGCAGTTTCGTCGTCACCGATGGCGCGCAAAGCTATACAGTTACCATGATCAGCGTGGGCGCCGGCGCACAGCCGCTGCTGATGTTTCTCGATGAACTTCCGCCGCGCGGTACAGATCTCTGGGTGGTGCACCATACGATGGGCGCACGGCCGCAGGCTGCACCCAACGAGCCGGACAGTACGGGCGTGATCTGTTTCACGCCGGGCACGCGCATCAGCACGCCGCATGGCCAGCGGCCCGTGGAAACACTGCAGGTCGGCGATCTGGTCCAGACCCGCGACAACGGTGCGCAGCGCATCGAATGGATTGGCAGTCGCCATATGACCGGTGCGCGGCTTTTTGCGATGCCGCGGCTGCGTCCGGTGCGGATCAGAACAGGCGCGCTGGGCGTTGAGCGGCCGGATCAGGAGCTTCTCGTCTCGCCCGAGCACCGGATGCTGGTCTCGGGCCCGGTTGCCGAGGATCTGTTCAACACGCCGGAAGTGCTGGTGGCGGCACGCGATCTGATCGACAGCCAGCATATCGCCACGGATCTCAGCGTGCGCAATGTGACCTATATTCACCTGCTGCTCGGGCGGCACAATGTGCTCTGGGCGAATGGCGTGATGACAGAAAGCTTCCACCCGGCAAGTTCTGCGCTGACCTCGCTTGAGCCACAGGACCGGGCGCGCCTGCTGGCGCAATACCCGGATCTTTCTTTTGATCCGCATACCTATGGCAGCTACGCGCGGCGCAACCTGTCTTCATCAGAGGCGGCCATTCTGCTGCGGGCGGCCTGATTAATAAAGTCCTCTTTGTCTGTGGCAAGGCGCGGATGCGCAGCCCGACGGCTGCCGATCTGGTTGCGGCACGGGATGGCTTTGAAACGGATTTCGCCGGTCTCAGCCGGGATGCTGACGAGCTGCTTTCGGTTGAGCAGATCGAGTGGGCGGATCTCATAGTGGTGATGGAAAAGCGCCACAAGACCCGGTTGACTGCGGCCTTCGGTGCCTGCCTCAAGGACCGCAGGGTTGTGGTTCTGGGAATCCCGGACCGCTACAATTTCATGCAGCCGGGCCTCGTGGCGCGGCTGGAGCCTGCGCTCAGACGTTTGCTGAACCGCGGCTCATGAACGGCTCAGCTTTCACGGCCCAGAACCGTCGCGATGATCGCTCTGGCATTCTCCGACGACCAGTCCGCATCGCCGCGCAGCCTGGCAATCTCGCGCCCGTCCGGATCGATGAGCACGGTAATCGGCAGGCCGAAAATGCCCATCTGACTGGCCAGTGACTGTTGCGGGTCCTGATGGCGGGGCAGATTGTCGATGCCGGTTTCCTTAAAGAACTGCTTTATGCCTTCGGGTGAATTGCGGCCCACGGCAATGGTGACGACCTCAAAGTCTTCCCCGCCAAACTCGGTTTGCAGGGCAGCCAGCATCGGCATTTCTTTTCGGCAGGGCGCACACCAGGTGGCCCAGAAATTCAGCAGCACGTATTTGCCTTCATAGGCATCCAGGTTTGTTTTGCCGGCATCATCAGCAAGCTCGAAATTCGCCGAAGAGGTGGCCTGCGGGGCGTCGTGAAAAATCAGCTTCTTCATATCACCTTCGCGCATAAGCTCAGCGGCAGCGAGATCGGCCGCAGCGCTGCCGGGCACCATGATTGCGCCCGCAGTAAGGGCCGTATAAACGAACGCTGCAAAAAGATTTTTCATATCCCCTCCGGAGGATTCAGGCAGATGACAGATTCCAGCAACGCAAAAAAATCCGCGACATCCAATGCGATGTGGGGCGGCCGCTTTGCCGATGGTCCGGATGCGATCATGGAGGCCATCAATGCCTCGATCGGGTTTGACCAGCGGATGGCGGCACAGGACATTGCAGGCTCACGCGCACATGCCGCAATGCTGGAAGCGACAGGCATCCTGGAAGCTAGCGATGTTAAGGCCATTCGGGAAGGGCTGCTCACAGTCTTGTCAGAGATTGAAACGGGCAGATTTGAGTTCTCAGTCGGACTGGAAGATATTCATATGAATGTTGAAGCGCGGCTGAAAGAGATCATCGGCGAGCCGGCGGGACGTTTGCACACCGGGCGCAGCCGCAATGATCAGGTCGCCACGGACTTCAAGCTCTGGGTGCGCGACCAGCTGGATGCCTGCGAGTCGGGACTGCTGGCCCTGATCCGCGCGCTGCTGGCCCAGGCAGAGGCCGGCGCGGACTGGGTGATGCCCGGCTTCACTCATCTGCAGACAGCGCAGCCGGTCACCTGGGGTCATCACATGATGGCCTATGTCGAGATGTTCGGCCGTGATCTCAGCCGTGTGCGTGATGCGCGCGTGCGCATGAATACCTCTCCGCTGGGGGCTGCTGCTCTGGCCGGAACCTCCTTCCCCATCGACCGGCATATGACAGCTGAGGCGCTGGGGTTCGACGCACCGGCGGCAAATTCGCTCGATGCCGTAAGTGACCGGGATTTTGCGCTGGAGTTCCTCAGTGTGGCCTCGATCTGTGCCATGCATCTCAGCCGCTTTGCCGAAGAGCTGGTGATCTGGTCGTCGGCTCAGTTCCGTTTCGTGACGCTGAGTGACCGGTTTTCCACCGGCTCTTCAATCATGCCGCAGAAGAAGAACCCCGACGCCGCCGAACTGATCCGCGCCAAGGTGGGTCGGATCTTCGGGGCAAACACAGCCCTGATGATGGTAATGAAAGGTCTGCCGCTGGCCTATTCCAAAGATATGCAGGAAGACAAAGAACAGGTCTTTGACGCCGCCGACAACCTGATGCTGGCACTCGCCGCGATGCAGGGGATGGTCAGCGACATGACAGCCAACCGCGAGAGCCTTGCCGTCGCCGCCGGTGCCGGTTTTTCAACGGCCACCGATCTGGCGGACTGGCTGGTGCGGGTCGCCGGCCTGCCGTTCCGGTCCGCTCACCATATCACGGGCAGCCTTGTCGCACTTGCGGAAAAGAAGGGCTGTGATCTGCCGGATCTCACACTCGAAGACATGCAGTCAGCCCATAGCGGCATCACAAGGGACGTCTTTGATGTACTCGGGGTGGAAAATTCGGTAAACTCACGTACATCTTACGGGGGCACGGCGCCGGATCAGGTCCGCCATCAGATCGCCCGCTGGAAGGAGATTGCCGGATGACACGCCTTACCGTCGCTCTTGCACTGACTGCGCTGGTTGCAGCCTGCGGTGTCGATGGTGAGCCGGTGCGACCCACCGTGAACGGTGGCGTTACGATTTCCAACAGCGGTGTTTATCCAAGTGCAACCATTTCCCTCAGCCGCTGGCCGGTATGGATCGGCGTAGGACTTTAAATCATGACATTACAGAAATTAATCGCCGTGGCGTTCGTCACCGCATCTGTTGCCGGCTGCACCGGCGGCAACCAGAGCATGGGGCGCGAAGCGGCACCATCACCCGCGACAGGTGTCAGCATCAGCGGTGAAGCCGTCCTTGGCGTGTCGACGCAGGGTTGAGCGATGCGCTATCTCTACCTCGCACTCGCCGTCTGGGGCACCATTCACCCGATGAGCTGGTTTATCGGCTGGTTCAACGCCAACAGCTGGGATCTGATGGCGATGGTCGATGCCTGGCACGCAAACCAGGCGACAAGCGGCCTGGTCTGGGATCTGACGATCGCAGCCGTCACACTGACCGTCTGGGTAATTACTGAAAGCATCAGAACGCGCAACTGGGCCGGCCTGATTGCGATCCCCGCGACCTTTGGCATCGGCGTCAGCTGCGGTCTGCCGTTGTATCTTTTCCTGCGCAGCAGAGCAGATACATAAAATTATAGCGGCGCGAGAAACAACACCGTCAAATTCCTGCCCTTTTTCCCCGATATCTCATCACAGAAGTGTAATCGGGAAAGGGCAAAACCAATGAATACTGCAGTTGCTACAGATGCATTGCTTGAAAAAGGCGATGCAAAGAAAGACGTAAAATCACCCGAGATCATCCGGGTCGCACGGCAGTATGGTACAAGCCCGTTGCGGCAGCTGCGCGAAATCTTTTCCCTGCGCATGGGCCGAAGCAGACTGACGACCCGCGATTATTATGACAACGGCCTCTATGATCCGGCTATTTCGATGACAAAAAAGCGTGAGTTTCTGGGATTGGCCGCCAGCGAGGCACTCAACGACCGCCTCTCGCCCGAAGAAACCAAACAATATGGTGCCTTTGTCTGCAACAAGCTGTTGCACGGCGCGCTGCTGCGCCAGCTTGGCTTTGCAGCGACTCAGACGCTGGCCGTTGTTTCGAAAACCGGTGAATATGGTGAACTGCCCGCTTTGCGGGAAGCCGATGCGCTTTTTACTTTTCTCTCCGACAGGTCGGTCTATCCGCTGTTCGGCAAACCGGTTGACGGCTCATTGTCGGTCGGTTCTGTCATGCTCAGCGGGCTGGACAGTGCCGGAGAAACGCTGGAGCTGGCCAGTGGCGAGCACAAACCGCTGCGGGCTTTCTGCGATGAGGTCCTTGCCAAATACGGTACCGGCTACCTTCTGCAAAAGGCGCTCAGACCGCATCCTGACCTCGTGCCGGTGACCGGCGATATGACCGGCTCCGTGCGCATTGTCACGGTCATGAACAGTAGCACACCCTCAGTGGCTTACGGCCTTTGGAAGATCCCGGCACCCAGCGCGATGTCTGATAATTTCTGGCAGGGCGGCAGCATGATCGCCCGCGTGGACATGCAGACCGGTGAGGTTCTGGCCTGTCGTAAGGGCACCGGGCTTGACACCATGGACGTCAAAAATCACCCCGAAACCGGTGCTGCGATCGTGGGACTGAAACTGCCCGGCTTTGCGGATGCCTGTGATCTTGCACGCCGTGCTCATGCGGTGATGCCTGATCTGGGGGTCTGCGGCTGGGATATCGGCCTGACCGCCGACGGACCGGTGATCATCGAATGCAACAACAGCCCCTTTCACACGCTCTATCAGCTCGCACACAAGCGCGGGGTGATGAACCCCGACCTGATGCCGGTCTGGGAGGCCACCGCCGCCCGACAGAAAGAGCGTCTGAACTTCATCCGCGCGGCCAGAAAGAAAAAGAAGCGCTGACGGCGCAAGGGCCGCAAGTCCGATCCTGATTGAACTGGCCCGCGATTCATGGCTATTGCGCGGGGATGGATCATTTTCTTTATAAAAACGGCGTGCTCTGCGCCGAGGATGTGCCTGTAGCCGGGATTGCCGCGGCGGTGGGCACACCTTTTTACGTTTATTCAACGGCCACGCTGCTGCGACATTTTACCCTTTTCGATGAAGCACTTGAGGGGATCGATCACCTGGTTTGCTATGCCATGAAGGCCGCCAGCAATCAGGCCATTCTGAAAACGCTGGCGCAGGCCGGTGCTGGCATGGATGTTGTCTCGGGCGGGGAGTACAGGCGCGCAAAGGCTGCCGGGGTTCCGGCAGACAAAATCGTATTTTCCGGCGTCGGCAAAACCGCCGCTGAGATACGCCTCGCACTGGAAGGCGGGATCCGTCAGTTTAATGTGGAATCGGAGCCTGAGATGGCGCTGCTCGATGCCACGGCGCGGGCCATGAACACGGTTGCTCCCATCACCATCCGGGTCAATCCGGACGTCGATGCAAAAACACATGCAAAGATTGCCACCGGTAAATCGGAAAACAAATTCGGCATTCCCATTTCGCGCGCCCGGGAGGTGTACCGGCTGGCCGCAACAATGCCCGGCCTCAGAGTGATCGGGATTGACGTACACATTGGCAGCCAGCTGACGGATCTGGCCCCGTTTGAACAGGCGTACAGGAAGGTTGCGGACCTCACGGAGATGTTGCGCGCGGACGGGCATGAAATGATGCGACTCGATCTGGGTGGCGGGCTGGGCATACCCTATGCGCGCGATAATCAGGCACCGCCGCTGCCCTCTGACTACGGTGCGATGGTTCGTCGCACCCTGGGGCATCTGGGCTGTGAGATCGAAATTGAACCGGGGCGCCTGATTGCCGGCAACGCGGGCTTAATGGTTTCTGAAGTGATTTACGTTAAATCCGGCGAAGGCCGCGATTTCCTGATCATCGACGGTGCGATGAACGATCTGATCCGGCCGGCAATGTATGAGGCATGGCATGATATTATTCCTGTCGTCGAACCCGTTCCGGGTGCAGAACAGGCAAAATACGATATCGTCGGCCCCGTTTGTGAGAGCGGCGACACTTTTGCGCGGGAACGCATGATGCCTCCGGTGGCCTCAGGCGACCTCGTGGCCTTCCGGTCGGCTGGTGCATATGGCGCAGTAATGAGCAGTGAGTATAATTCCCGACCACTTATTCCCGAAGTTCTGGTCCGCGGGGATCAATTCGCGGTTATCCGCCCAAGACCGACCTTTGACGAAATGATAAATCGGGATACCATTCCTGAATGGCTCTGAGGGCGCATCCCCGCCCCATGGGACCAGTGGAGACGTATCGATGGCATCATTTTCCCGGCATGACGTCGCACGCAGCCTGAAAGGTCTGCGCTGGCCGCTGCGCCTGACCTGGTCCGGCATGCTGGCCGAACGGGTGGTGCAGAGTTTCTGGCCGCTGACAACTGTTGTTCTGCTGGTGCTGGCCTCACTGATGCTTGGGTTGCAGGACAGTCTGATCGTCGAGGCCGTCTGGAGCATCGCCGTGCTGTCTCTGCTCGCGGGGGCTGCCGCTCTGTTTTACGGGCTTCGGCGCTTTCGCATTCCGTCGGGGGCCGAGGCCATGGCCCGCCTCGACAGCAGCCTGCCGGACCGTCCGCTGCAGGCGCTGGCTGACACTCAGACGATCGGCGCCGACGACGCGGCATCCTCTGCCGTCTGGCGCGCCCACCAGGCCCGGATGGCCGAACGCGCCGCCAAAGCGCAGGCTGTTCCTGCTGACCTGCGTATCTCGGCGCGTGACCCCTATGCTCTGCGGTATGTCGCTGTAATCGCCTTTGCTGTGGCTTTGATTTTCGGCTCGATCTGGCGCGTGGGCTCTGTCACCGAAATGGCGCCCGGTGCCGGTGGTCTGGCAAGCGGCCCGGTCTGGGAAGGGTGGGCGGAAAGCCCGCGGTACACCGGTCGTCCGACGATTTATCTCAACGACATCGACGGCGGCGTCCTCGAGGTGCCCGAGGGCAGCCTGATCACCATGCGGCTTTACGGCGAAGTTGGTGCGCTGACCCTGTCAGAGACAGTCTCCGGCCGCACCGACGTGCCGCCCGCGTCTGAACCCGCTCAGGACTTTATCGTGTCGCGCAGCGGCGAGATCGCCATTAACGGTCCCGGCGGACGCACCTGGCAGGTTGACGTTATCGAAGACATGCCGCCCGAAATTGCCGTTCTGGGCCCGCCCGAGGCATCTGCTCTGGGCGAGACGACTTTGCCGTTTGAAGCCAGCGACGATTACGGTGTAGAGGCCGGCGAAGCGCGTTTTACGCTTGATCTGGTCGCGGTGGACCGCCGCTATGGTCTGACCGTCGATCCTGAACCGCGCCCTGAACTCATCGTGCCACTGCCCACGCCCATTGCCGGGGACCGCAGTTCATTCGAGGAAAACCTGATCGAGGATTTCTCCGAGCACCCATGGGCCAATCTGCCGGTTAAGGTCAGCCTGACCGCATTTGACGGGGCGGAACAGACTGCCCGGACGTCGCCGCGCGCGATTGTGCTGCCGGGACGGCGGTTTTTCGACCCGCTCGCCGCGGCCGTGATCGAAGCCCGCCGTGACCTGCTCTGGTCGCGCGGGAACACCACGCGGATTGCTCAGGTCCTGCGCGCAATCACATGGCAACCGGATGATGTTTTCCGCTCAGAGACAGACCTGCTGCGGCTCCGCCGGGTGATCGGACAACTGGATGTGCATGCAAAGCACGGCATGAGCGACGAAAAGCGCGACCGTCTTGCAGACGATTTGTGGGATCTTGCCCTGCTGCTGGAAGAAGGCGACCTTGCAGATGCCGCCGAACGGATGCGCCGCGCGCAGGAGCGGCTTGAAGAAGCGATCCGCAACGGAGCATCAGACGAGGAAATCGCTGAGCTGATGCGCGAATTGCGCCGGGCTACAGAAGACTATCTGCAGCAACTCTCACGGCAGGCGCAGCGCCAGCAGCAGGAAAACGGAGAGAGCGGCCAGCAGGGTAATCCTGAAAACTCCATGACCATGACGCAGGATGATCTGCAGCAGATGATGGACCGCATCCAGGAGCTGATGGAACAGGGTCGCATGGCCGAGGCCCAGCAGGCGCTTCAGGAACTTCAGCAGATGATGGAGAACATGCGCGTCACACAGGGCCAGCAGGGTCAGGGCGGACAAAGCCCGGGCGAGCAGGCCATGGAAGGCCTCTCTGAGACGCTGCGCGAGCAGCAGGGTCTGAGCGATCAGGCGTTCCGGGATCTGCAGGAACAGTTTAACCCGGGCGCGCAGGCTGGCGAAAGCCAGGGCAACGAGGGCCGCAACGGGGGGCAGGGTCAGGGCCAGAGCCATGAGGGTCAGAGCGGCCAGGGGCAGGGCAACGGCGATCAGAACGCGCAGCAGGGCGACCCGTCACAGCCCGGCGACGGATCGGATCCCGGTGCCAGTATCGCTGACCGCCAGCAGGCGCTGCGCGATGAGTTGCGCCGCCAGCAAGGCAGTCTGCCAGGGGCCGGAACGCCCGAGGGGGATGCGGCGCGCGACGCGCTTGACCGAGCAGGCCGGGCGATGGAAGGGGCTGAGGACGCCCTGCGCCAGGATGATCTGGCCGAAGCGATCGACGAACAGGGCCGCGCAATGGAAGCGCTGCGCGAGGGGATGCGGTCGCTGGCCGAGATGATGAATGAAGATCAGCAGCAGCAACCGGGCCAGGGAGCACAGGACTCCGACCGCCGCGCCGACAACCGTGATCCGCTGGGCCGCGAAGCCGGCAATTCCGGTGCGGACGGCGATGACGGGCCACTGGCGCTGAACGATGACGCCTACGGACGGGCGCGCGATCTGCTTGATGAGATCCGCAGAAGATCCGGTGAAGTTGCCCGGCCCGAAGTCGAACGCGATTATCTCAGACGCCTGCTTGACCGGTTCTGATACCCAGGGGCGCGGGGTGCTTTACTGATTGCTGGACACTGCAGCGGCATCCAGCCAGCTCAGCAGTCCTTCTGCCTGTTCGTTCAGCCAGGCGCGCCAGGTGTCCACAATATCTGTGTAACCGGTGAGCGCAGGCTCCAGAGCCGGAATCATCTGTGACAGGTCCGGTGCATAGACATAGATCAGTGCCAGGATCGCAAAAAGTGCGACCGTCAGCACAAATCCGCGCCGCGAGCTGCGTTTTTCTCGCACCTCAGACTGGCCGGTCTGACCGGCGTCACCAGGGGCACGGTCCTGGTTTGAACGCAGGGTGGAATTTATTTCTTCGATGTCGGGCAGCAGGTCCCGGCGGGAAGCGGCCGCGGCACTCTCGGCGCGGAACTGCTCCATTTGCTCCTCACCGCTCAGATCTGTCTCGCCCCGCATCCGCGCCATGCGGTCGCGCGCCTCTCCTGCGCGTTTTCCTGCTTCGTCCGGCGCATCGAATTCACCAAGACCCAGATCAGGCTGGCTTTCGAGACTGCCTGGCACGTCGCGCCGGCGCGCGGTCGCTTCCAGTTCGGCTTCTTCGCGCAGCACGCTGGCCACGCCCGGATCAACTCTGCGCCGAGCGGGGCTGTTTTCATCGGGGCGGGGTGCCGGACCCGGTTCAAAGGCGGGCGCTGATGTATCTGCTTTCGGCTCTTCTGCCGGCTCCTCTGGCAAGACAGGGTCCGGGACTGCATCCTCGGGATGAACAATTTCCTCATCCGGGCCGGGTGCTGCGGCCTTCTCTTCCTGCGCGCGCGACAGAGTGTCGGGATGATCCTGAAACCAGGTCTGCCCGCAGTTGGAACACTGCACGTCACGTCCCTCGGACGGAATTACCTCGTCGGGTACTTCATACTGTGCATCGCAGTTCGGACAAATCAGTCGCATAGGGAAACCTGCTGCCTTGCTTCCTCAGAAGTAATATACTTTTTTCAGCTACTCTATGGCGTTCATCTCTCTGCGAAAAGTGCTATCTGTGCATTAAGCCGGCAAGTGATGCATTGAAACCAGACCGGCGGTAGGGCAAAACGGCACAACATTTATTTCGGGGGCGCTGTGATCGAGCTGGACCGGGCCGCATACAGCTATGGCGGTGACGCACTTTTTGCGGATATTTCTCTTAATCTGACGCCCGGCTCGTTTCATTTCCTGACCGGCCCGTCGGGGGCGGGCAAGACCACGCTGCTGAAACTTTGCTATGGCGCACTGCAGCCGACCGAAGGTCAGGTAAGGGTCTTTGACGAAGATATCGGCGCACTCGGCCGCGACGATGTGGCCCTGCTGCGCCGCCGTGTCGGTGTGGTCCACCAGGATTGTGATTTCCTTGATCATCTGAGCGTTGCCGACAATATCGCTCTGCCTCTGGGGGTCGCGGGCAAAGTTTCCTCCGGAACGAAGGATGATCTGACTGAGCTTCTGGCCTGGGTCGGGCTGACACACCGCCGCGATGCGCATCCGCCGGAGCTTTCTGGCGGCGAACGCCAGCGCGCGGCCCTGGCAAGGGCCGTCATTATGTCACCGGATATTGTGATCGCGGATGAGCCCACGGGCAATGTCGACTGGGAGATGTCTCAGCGCCTTCTGAAGCTGCTTGTGGAGCTGAACCGGATGGGCAAAACAGTGCTGATCGCCACCCATGATCTCAGCCTGATCCGGGCCGCAAAAGCCCAGGTTCAGGCGCGTGTCCTGCGGATCGCCAACCGTGGCGTACAGCTCGCGGGGGCAGATCTGTGAGTGTTTTCAGCGATCTGACCAGCCTCCTTCGCAGCGATGCTCAGTCCGTTCAGGTGGTGCCACCGTCAGGCTTTACCGCGCAGCTGACGATTTTCACGGCTGCGGCAATGGCGTTTCTGGCAGTGTTCGCGCTGGCACTGTCGATGGCCTCCGGGCGGCTTGCCACCACCTGGGGTGACGAGCTCGCGCGCAGCTCAACGCTGCGCATCATCGCACCACAGGCCGAGCAGCCCGCACTGACTGCGACGGCCATGCGTATCCTTGAAAGCACGGCGGGTGTCGCCTCCGCGCGACCGCTCGATGCTGCGGAACAACAGGCGCTGCTGGCTCCGTGGTTTGGTACCGGAGTTGATCTCAGCACACTGCCGGTGCCGCAGCTTATCGAAGTCATCGAAGCCGGCACTGGCTTTGACAGTGCCGGTCTGCGGCTGCGTCTTGAGGCCGAAGTGCCGGGTGCGGTTCTGGATGATCACCGCCAGTGGCGCGCGCCTCTGGTTGCGGCGGCAAACCGCCTGCGCACTGTTGGCTGGGTTTCGGCGCTGCTGCTCGGGCTGAGCGTGGCCGCCATGGTCACACTGGCGGCCAATGCGTCGCTTGCTGCAAACGCGCGCGTGATCGCCGTCCTGCGCCTGGTCGGTGCCACGGACAGGTATATCGCCCAGGCCTTCATCCGGCGCTTTACCCTGCGCGCACTCGGCGGTGCGGCGGGCGGAACTGTGCTGGGCATGTTCGTCGTCCGGATGCTGCCTGCGGCGACAGACCGGGCGGGATTCCTGACCGGGCTCGGATTTCAAGGCAGCGAATGGCTGGTGCCGCTCACCGTGCCGCTGCTGGCCGCTGCCGTTGCTTTTGTCGCGACGAGGCTGGCCGCACAGCGGAAACTGAGGGAGCTCGCATAGTGTTTCAATATATCCGTTCGGTGATTTTCATCACCCAGATGTACATCGCAATGCCTCTCTTCGGGCTGGCGTTTGCACCCTGGGCGTACTTCAGCCGCGACGGCGCTTATGCTGCCTGTAAATCCTATTCACGCTATGTCTTCTGGACTGCCGGATGGATGGTCGGAATGAGGTGCGAGGTGCGCGGCACGCCGCCCGACGGTGAGGCGCTGGTCGCGGCGAAACACCAGTCTTTCCTCGATATCATGATGATTTTCACGGCACTTCCATCCGCAAAATTCATCATGAAACGCGAGATTCTCAGAACGCCGGTGATCGGGCTCTATGCGCGGCGTCTCGGCTGTGTCGCGGTTGACCGCGGCAAACGGGGCAAAGCCATCGAAAAGATGGTGGCCGATGTGCATGCAGGTCGGGCGGAGCCGGGCCAGCTGATCATTTATTCTCAGGGTACCCGCGTGGCGCCAGGCCGGAAAATGCCCTATAAAGTCGGCAGTTTCGTGCTCTATGAGCAGCTTGCACAGCCCTGTGTACCTGTTGCGACCAACGTCGGAGTACTCTGGCCGAAACGCGGGATGTTGCGAAAACCCGGCGTGGCGGTTGTTGAATTCCTGCCGGTGATTGAGCCCGGAATGGCGCGCGACGAATTTATGGAACTGCTGGAGACATCCGTTGAAGAACGCTCTGAAGCTCTGATGGCAGAGGCCGGTTTCAAAAGTTTGCCGGATGCCTGACAGGATCGACACAATCGCTGCGCTGGAGACGTATTACGGCACGCCGGGCGCTGCTTCCATCCGTAAGGTGGCTCGCAGGATGACACCGCTTTATCGCGACTGGATCATGCGCTCACAGTTCTGTGTGGTCAGTACGGTGGGTCCTGAGGGCACTGACGGCAGCCCGCGTGGCGATGAAGGCCCGGTTGTGCAAGAGCTTGATCCCGGAACCCTTGCCATGCCCGACTGGCGCGGAAACAACAGGATGGATTCCCTGCGCAACATTGTCTCGGACGGACGCGTTTCGCTGATGTTTTTTGTCCCCGGATCAAACACGGTGGTGCGGGTCAACGGGCACGCCTGGCTCACAGCTGACAGTGAGCTGCGCGCGCGGTTTGCACGGGGAAAAATCCTGCCTGCTACCGTCATCGTCATCGAAATAGGTGAAATCTACACGCAGTGTGCCCGGGCGCTGATGCGCGCAGGTCTGTGGACGGAAGAGGACCAGAGCACCGCTTTGCCAACCGCCGGTGAAATCCTTGCTGAACAGACCAACGGCGAAGAGGGTGGCGCCCCCTATGACGAGGCATGGGGAGCGCGCGCGGCCAAGACAATGTGGTAGCGCAAAAGTAACGGTAATATTCCATATTTCGGCCCGAAATTGCCCAGGGCATGCCCGGTTTGACAGCAATTGTCGCGAAACGGTCAACATTCGGGGCAGTGGTACATGGAATTCTTTGCAGAACTCGCGAGCAGTATGCTGGACAATATGGAGCGTCATCTGCTGGGCTTTCTCGTGCCGAAAGACCGGCTGTTTGCGCTCTGGCTGCTGAGCTCCGGCCTGATCGCATGGTTTGTTTACCGTAGTGTGAAGGGTACGCGTCACGCCGAAGACAGCACTTTTCTGCGCTTTCTCTTCCCCGGGCGCGTCTGGAGCCACCCGTCGGCATGGCTCGATCTGCGATACTTTGTCTTCAACAGCATCTTCGGGAAATTTCTGCTGATCGGCATCACCGCAGCCTCAACCGCCTTTGGATACAAACTTTTCGCCGGTGGGGTTGCTTTTACATCTGTGGTTGGACAGGGCGGTTTGTCCTTCCTGGCGGAGCTCGCCATTTCTGTGTCCTTTATGTTTTTTGCGATGATTGTGTCGGATTTTCTGGCCTGGTTCTGTCACTGGCTGCAGCATAAATCGCCGCTGCTCTGGCAGTTCCACAAGGTCCATCACAGCGCCGAGGTGATGCATCCGGTGTCGAACTACCGCGAACACCCGGTCGACAATCTGCTTTACATGTCGGTGATCGGTGCCGGTTACGGAATTATGATGGCGCTCGTGGTGCGCACGCTGGGCTATCTGCCGGGCATGCCAATGCTTCTCGGAATGCCGGTTCTGATGCTGCTTTTTAACCTTGCCGGCTACAATCTGCGTCACAGCCATGTCTGGCTGCGCTGGCCGGGAAAGCTGTCGATGATCTTTCCCTCACCCGCCCATCACCATGTGCACCATTCCTCCCATCCGGATCATCTGGACAAAAATTTCGCGTTCATGTTTCCGGTCTGGGATGTTGTTTTCCGCACGTATCACATGCCCGAGGACAACCGGGATGTGAAGTTTGGCATCGGCGAGGGTAATGCCGAGGACCTGACCAGCTGCCTCAGACTTTACTGGGTACCGTTCCGGGACGCCTGGCGCGTTATCCGCGCCCAGGCAAAGGGTGAGCCGTTCAGCATGTCAAAGCCCGCAGCACCCGAGAAACTGCCGCACGCACCGGCAGTTCATCCCGCCGAGTAAACGCCCGGGCAGCATGCGGTGCAGACCGCAACCGATCCGGTGTTACATGTGGATCGGACCGTCGCCACAAGCCAGTGCCGCTTCGCGTACCGCCTCAGAATAGGTCGGATGCGCGTGACAGGTCAGGGCAAGATCCTGCGCCGCGGCACCGAATTCCATCGCAACGCAGATCTCGTGAATGAGATCGCCCGCGGCTGGCCCGACAATATGCGCGCCGAGGATACGGTCGGTTGATTTGTCCGCGAGGATTTTCACAAACCCGTCGCCGGCAAAGTTCGCTTTGGCCCTGCCGTTGCCCATGAAGCTGAACTTGCCGACCTTATAATCGCGCCCGGCTTCTTTAAGCTCTTCTTCGGTGACCCCCACATTGGCGACCTCCGGGTGGGTATATATCACACCGGGGATCACGCCGTAATTGACGTGTCCGTGCTTGCCGGCAATCACCTCGGCCACTGCCATGCCTTCGTCTTCGGCCTTGTGGGCGAGCATCGGGCCTTCGATTACATCGCCTATGGCGTAAATGCCGGGCACATTTGTCTGCCATTCTTTGTTCACAGCGACCTGTCCGCGTTTGGTCATCTCAATCCCGAGCCCGTCAAGGCCAAGCCCTTCGGTGAAAGGTTTGCGGCCCGTGGCCACAAGCACTGTGTCCGCATCGATCACGTGCTCGCTGTCGTCTTTGCGCAGTTTATAGGTCACTTTAGCCTTTGTCTTTGTGGCTTCAGTCTTCTGCACGGCCGCGCCCATGATGAACTCAAGCCCCTGTTTTTTCAGCAGCTTCTGGAAGGTTTTCTGTACCTCGCCATCCATACCCGGCGTGATCACGTCAAGAAACTCCACCACTGTAACTTCGGAGCCCAGACGCGCATAGACCGAGCCGAGCTCAAGCCCGATTACACCCGCCCCGATAACCACCAGCTTTTTGGGAACCTTGCCAAGCTCCAGCGCACCGGTGGAGGTCACAACGACCTTTTCATCCACTTCAACACCGGGCAGGGAAGCGGGCTCGGATCCGGAGGCGATGATGATGTTTTTGGCCTCGTGTACCTCGTCACCTACCCTGACCTTACCGGCTTCAGGTACAGAGCCCCAGCCTTTGAGCCAGTCTATCTTGTTCTTTTTGAACAGAAATTCAATGCCCTTGGTGTTCTGCTCAATGGTGGTCTCTTTGTAGGAAAGCATCTGTTTCCAGTCCACCGAGGGGCTTTTGCCTTTGAGGCCCATGGCCGCGAAATTGTGCTCGGCCTCGTGCAGCATGTGGCTTGCGTGCAGGAGCGCTTTGGAGGGGATGCAGCCCACGTTGAGACAGGTGCCGCCCAGCGTATCACGGCCCTCCACACAGGCTGTTTTCAGGCCCAGCTGGGCACAGCGGATCGCGCAGACATAGCCGCCGGGGCCGGAGCCAATAATGATCACGTCATAACTTGCCATGGGTATATTCCTTTGTTTTTAAGCGTCTGTCAGGCTAGGGCCTGTCGGGCTAACTGTGCTGGTGCCCCGGAAATTCCCGACGGGCATAGAGTGGCCGGTGCCTGCGGGCGCTGCCGGTGCGACGCCCGGCGTGTTCGCAGCCAAAAGAAGCATCATATCAGCGCCGCCACAAGCATAAGCGTGGTGGCTCCGAAACCGGCCATCCATATCAGCGAGCGCCAGGGGGTAAGACCAAAGGCATAGGCCGGCACGTAAGCCACGCGGGCAGCGAGATAAACCCACGCGCAAGCCGTGGTGAGCGGGCCGGACTGCCCGCTCAGCGTGATAACCATGACCGCGATGGAAAAGAGGATGAGACCCTCAAAGTGGTTATTCAGCGCCCTGAAAAGCCGCCCCGTGCGCGGGCTGACCTGTTCCTGCAGGGTCTTGCCGCCCATGCGTTGCGGATCGCGCGGGGACAGCGTTTTCCCGGGCCCGAGCTCAAGATTGGCGGGTACAGCCATCAGTACATACTGCCCTACCTGCAACAGGGCTGCGAGGCAGAGAACGGTCAGTTCAGGGGTCATTGACAGGGCTTCCGGTCAGAGAGCCAGCAGGTAAAGAGCGGCCGTTGCAAAAAGGCCGGCGGTCCAGGCAAGGCTGCGCAGGCCTGTGATGCCGAAGGCGTAGCTTGGCAGATACACAAGACGGGCGATCACAAAGACCTGTGCGGCGAGAACCGAGGCACTGGTAGAGCTCTGCGTGACCACAATGAGCAGCACGGCAGGTGCAAAGAGAACCATCGCCGTCACAGAGTTGTTGAGCGCACGCTCAAGCCGGCCGGCGATCCCCGAGACGGTGCGCGCCTCGTCACGGCTGCCCAGCAGGTACCCCATTCCAAGCTGCGTCAGCGCGCCGGTGGCCTGCAAAAGCAGTGTCACGATGACCAGCAGGCCATAAAGGACAAGCATTGTGATTTCGGTCATGGGGGTGTCTCCTTTGTTTTCGGTTTCAGATCGGGCCTGGCGTTTCGTTTTCGTCCTGCAGACGGATCAGCATCCGCATATCCCTGACAGCCATGACCCGGGCAAAGTGAAAAAAGACCATGCTCAGGACGATTCCGGGGACCTGAAAGAGCGCAGTGCCATAGTCTCCGATCCAGGCCATGACGACAAGTTTCGCAAGCCATGACATCAGCATGATCATGAAAAGGCCGCAGAAGAACTCAACCTTTGTATCAGTTCTGCGCAGCACCTCGCGCACAAATCCACTGTCGTCATCGCGGGCGGCCACGAGCATCCGGATGCGGCGCCGTTTCTGTTCGGTGGTGACATATACAGGCGCCATGGTCGTGATCAGTTCTCCCACCGCATAGGCGGCAAATACTGACAGAAAAAGGACCATCGCGGCCCCGATACTGCCCAGTGGTTCGACGCTGTTCTGCGCCCAGTCCGTGATGGAAAAGCTGGCCCGGGCATTCAGGTCGCCATGGACTTCGATAGCTGCGTAAATCCCGACAAACCCGATGGAGACCACGGAGAAGACCCGTGGCCATTCCTTCGGGATATGGTCGAGAAGAGCGGGCAAACTTACAGATCCATCAGAAGCCGGCGCGGATCCTCAAGCGCTTCTTTGACGCGCACAAGGAAGGTTACAGCACCCTTGCCGTCGACGATGCGGTGATCATAGCTGAGTGCCAGATACATCATCGGACGGATCTCCACCTTGCCGGCGATTGCCATCGGACGGTCCTGTATTTTGTGCATACCCAGGATACCGGACTGTGGCGGGTTCAGAATGGGTGAGGACATCAGCGAGCCGTAGACACCACCGTTAGAGATGGTGAAGGTGCCGCCCTGCATTTCCGCCATGCTGAGCTTGCCGTCGCGCGCGCGTGCGCCTTTCTCGGCGATTGCTTTCTCAATGGCCGCAAAGGACATCGAATCCGCATCCCGGATCACCGGCACCACAAGGCCCGTTGGCGTGCCCGCCGCGATGCCCATATGCACGAAGTTCTTATAAACGATGTCCGTGCCGTCAATCTCGGCATTAACCTCGGGCACCTCTTTCAGCGCGTGGCAGCAGGCCTTGGTGAAAAAGGACATAAAGCCCAGTTTCACGCCGTGCTTTTTGAGAAAGAGGTCTTTGTACTCGTTGCGCAGGGCCATCACCTCGGTCATGTCCACCTCGTTGTAGGTGGTCAGCATCGCGGCGGTGTTCTGGCTGTCCTTGAGGCGGCGGGCGATGGTCTGGCGCAGACGGGTCATCTTGACCCGTTCTTCGCGTTCCGCGTCCGAGGCTGCGACCGGTGCACGCGGAGCAGCGGCTGCCGCCGGGGCTTCGCCGCCCTTTGACGCGGAGCCGGCAGCGGCGATGGCTGCTTCCACATCCTCTTTCATGACACGGCCGTCCCGGCCCGAGCCTGTGACCTGATCGCGGGAAATTCCGGCCTCTGCCATGGCTTTCTTCGCTGAGGGGGCATCTTCGACGTCTTTGCCGTCAGAGGCAGATGCAGCAGCCGCAGGTGCGACGGCCTCGCCACCTTCGGAGCGTGCTGCCGCGGCACTGCCCTCACCGGGACTCATCACGGCCAGCTTGCCGCCAGCACTGACTGTATCGCCTTCCTGTGCCAGAATATCCGTGAGAGTGCCGGCAGCCGGGGCGGGTACTTCAACACTGACTTTGTCGGTTTCCAGTTCGCAGAGCATTTCATCTGCCGCGACGCTGTCGCCCACCTTTTTAAACCAGGTGCTGACCGTGGCTTCGCTGACGGACTCGCCCAGCGTCGGTACCATCACATCAACCGATCCACCAGCCTCTGACGCAGGCGCAGGGGCCGCGGTGCGGGCAGAGGCCGCGGGGGCTTTTTCCTCTGTGGCGGATTCTTTACCTTTGGGGGCTGCGTCAGAGCCTGAATCGCCCTCGGAGATGTTTGCCAGCAGAGCATCGACGCCCACGGTATCGCCTTCGGCAGCGACGATCTCATCAAGTGTGCCGGCGACCGGTGACGGCACTTCGACGGTGACCTTATCCGTTTCCAGCTCACAGAGCATCTCATCGACTGCAACGGTTTCACCCGGCTTTTTGAACCAGGTGGCGACAGTGGCCTCTGTCACAGATTCGCCCAGCGTGGGCACGCGTACTTCGGTGGTCATGAGTTATTTCCCTTCAATCGTCAGCGCTTCGTCCACGAGCGCTGCCTGTTGTGCTTTGTGCTGGCTGGCAAGGCCTGTCGCAGGCGAAGCCGAAGTGGCGCGGCCGACATAGCGTGGCCGGATGTGTTTCGCGTTGATCCGTCCGAGAACCCATTCAATATTGGGCTCGATGAAAGTCCAGGCACCCTGGTTTTTGGGCTCCTCCTGGCACCAGATCACCTCTGCCTGTTTGAAGCGCTCCAGCTCTTTAACGGCAGACTGCGCCGGGAAAGGATAGAATTGCTCCACCCGCAGCAGATAGACATCATCGATACCGCGCGCGTCGCGTTCTTCCAGCAGATCGTAATAGACCTTGCCCGCGCACATCACCACGCGTCTGATCTTGCTGTCCGCCACCAGTGTGGTGTCGGAATTGCCCTGCTGGGCGTCATCCCACATCAGTCGGTGGAAAGATGAGCCGGTGGTGAATTCCTCTGCCTTGCTGATTGCCAGTTTGTGGCGCAGCAGGGATTTCGGCGTCATCAGAATGAGCGGCTTGCGGAAGCTGCGGTGGATCTGGCGGCGCAGAATGTGGAAATAGTTGGCGGGTGTGGTGCAGTTGGCGACGATCCAGTTATCCTGGCCGCACATCTGCAAAAACCGCTCAAGGCGGGCCGAGGAGTGCTCAGGACCCTGGCCTTCGAACCCGTGCGGCAGCAGACAGACGAGGCCGGACATACGCAGCCATTTGCTCTCGCCGGAGCTGATGAACTGGTCGAACATGATCTGGGCGCCGTTGGCAAAATCCCCGAACTGCGCTTCCCAGAGGGTCAGCGCATTGGGCTCTGCCATCGAATATCCGTACTCAAACCCGAGCACCGCATATTCGGACAGCATGGAATCGATCACCTCATACTGCGCCTGACCCTTTTTGATATTGTTGAGCGGGTAATAGCGTTCTTCTGTGTTCTGATTGACCAGCGCCGAGTGACGCTGTGAGAAGGTGCCGCGCGCACTGTCCTGACCGGCCAGACGGACCGGATAGCCTTCGGTCAGTAGTGAGCCAAAAGCCAGTGCCTCGGCTGTGGCCCAGTCAAATCCCTCGCCACTTTTAAACATCTGCTCTTTAGCTTCGAGCAGACGGCCGACGGTCTTGTGAACCGGAAAGCCGTCAGGGGCGGTGGAAAGCGCCTTGCCCACCTCGGCCATCGTGCCTTTGGCTATGGCGGTCTTTCCGCGCTGATAGCGTTTTTCCTTCATCTTATCGATGTGGGACCACTTACCATCCAGCCAGTCAGCCTTGTTCGGGCGGTACTCTTTACCGGCCTCAAACTCCTCGCTGAGATGCGCCTGAAAGGCGGCTTTCATGTCTTCAATCTCGCCTTCAGGTATCAGCCCGTCGCGCACCAGTCGCTCGGTGTAAAGGCTCAGCGTCGTTTTGTGGCCTTTGATCTTTTTATACATGATCGGGTTGGTAAACATCGGCTCATCGCCTTCGTTATGCCCGAAACGGCGGTAACAGATGATGTCGATCACCACGTCTTTGCGGAACTTCTGGCGGAATTCCGTGGCTACCTTGGCGGCATGTACAACCGCCTCCGGGTCGTCTCCGTTGACGTGGAAAATCGGCGCCTCGACCACCAGCGCGTTGTCGGTGGGATAGGGTGAGGAGCGCGAAAAGTGCGGCGCGGTCGTAAAGCCGATCTGGTTATTGACCACCAGGTGCATGGTGCCACCGGTTTTGTGCCCGCGCAGCCCGGAGAGGGCGAAGCACTCCGCCACCACGCCCTGACCGGCAAAAGCCGCATCGCCATGCAGCAGAATGGGCATGCACGAGGTGCGGTCGGGATCATTGTTCTGATCCTGTTTGGCCCGCGCCTTGCCGAGGACCACCGGGTTCACAGCTTCGAGGTGGCTGGGGTTCGCCGTCAGGCTCAGGTGCACGGTATTGCCGTCGAACTCCCGGTCGGATGACGCGCCGAGGTGATATTTCACGTCTCCTGAGCCGTCCACATCCTCAGGCTTGAAGCTGCCGCCCTGAAATTCGTTGAAGATCGCCTTGTACGGTTTGGCCATCACATTGGCGAGCACCGACAGACGCCCGCGGTGCGGCATACCGATCACGATATCCCGGACGCCCAGAGCGCCGCCGCGTTTGATGATCTGCTCCATCGCCGGCACCAGGCTTTCGCCACCGTCGAGGCCAAAGCGTTTGGTACCCATGTATTTCACATGCAGGAATTTCTCGAAGCCCTCGGCCTCCACCAGCTTGCTCAGGATCGCCTTGCGCCCCTCGCGGGTGAAAGACACTTCCTTGCCGAAACCTTCGATGCGTTCTTTCAGCCAGCCGGCTTCTTCCGGGTTGGAAATGTGCATGTACTGCAGCGCAAAGGTGCCGCAATACGTGCGTTTCACAATCGACAGGATTTCGCGCATTGAGGCAAGCTCAAGCCCCAGCACGTTGTCGATAAAAATCGGCCGGTCCATGTCGGCTTCGGTGAAGCCATAGGATTTCGGGTCAAGCTCGGGGTGCGGCGTCTGGTTGCGCATCCCCAGCGGATCGAGATCGGCCACCAGATGCCCCCGGATCCGGTAGGCGCGGATGATCATCAGCGCACGGATACTGTCGAGCACGGCGCGTTTGATCGCTTCTTCTGAAACCTCAACCTGCTGCTCTGTGGCCTTGCCCTTAATGGCCTTAGTCACGGCCTTCACTTCGGGCTCCGGCGCCCATTCGCCGGTCAGTGCCGCAGTCAGATCATCGCCGGGCTGCGGTGGCCAGTCATTGCGCGCCCAGGACGGGCCGGCGGCCTCTTTTCTCACCGAGACCTCATCATCGCCCATCGCTTTGAAAAAGGCCTGCCAGGCTTCGTCGACCGCGTTCGGATCGCTGGCATAGCGCGCGTACATCTGTTCGAGATACTCGGCGTTATGCCCCTGCATGAAGCTTGAGGCATGAAACTGGTCGTTGGCGGGATGATCGGTCATTGAGCTACCTCATGTGGATTGGGACCGTATTGATTGGGGCCGGGTTGGCTGGGGCGTGTAAGCCACCAGAGGACGAGAAAGGGCGAGAGAACGAGCACGATCACAGCAAGGATCGTGACGGCCACGACGAAGCCGCCCGGATCGGCGGCCGGCACATCAGGTCCGGGAAGCATGCCGGCCATGACACCGGCCATGGTGGCGAAGGCGGTAACGCCGACCATCGCGATCAGCGGATAAAGCAGACAGAGGCCGGAGCGGCCGGTATCGTGCATCCGCCGCCAACCGACGGCGAGCATCGGTAAAAACGTCAGCAGCCAGAAGGCCGCTTCGAAAAGCCCGGTGGTCTCAACCGTTGCATAGGTCTCCGCGTCGATGACGTGGGTTTCGATGAGTTCGTCTCCGTAAATGGCGTTGTCGATGAGGCCGGACACGGTGCCGGCCAGAAGCAGAAAGAGCGCAAACCACCAGTATTCCGAGCGCATGGAACGACCCGAAAAGGTGAAATACCTGCGCAGACAGGAGATGACGGCCTGGCGGAAATTCATGGGACAGCCCGTTCTGCCCGCAAAGACATCGGGGCCGCACCGCCGGGTGCCGACCTGCCACAGGGCCCTGCGCGGACCGGTCCGCCGGGGCACCGCCCCCCGCGTCCGCGTCCGCGACCGGGGGCACCCCATGGCACGTATGTCGTAACTGCGCTCAAGCTCAGCCTTTCTCAATCGCCTCTTTGACTGCCTCGCCCAGCGTCGCGGGGCTGTCGGCCACAACAATGCCTGCGGCGCGCATCGCTTCAATCTTGTCCTCGGCTCCGCCCTTGCCACCGGCGACGATCGCGCCCGCATGGCCCATGCGCCGGCCCGGAGGTGCGGTGCGGCCCGCGATGAAGCCGGCGGTGGGCTTCCAGCGCCCCTTTTTCTTTTCATCGGCCAGAAACTGCGCGGCATCCTCTTCGGCTGAGCCGCCGATTTCACCGATCATGATGATGCTTTCTGTCTCATCGTCCGCGAGAAACATTTCCAGCACGTCGATGTGCTCGGTGCCTTTGATCGGGTCGCCGCCGATGCCAACGGCGGTAGACTGGCCATAGCCCAGATCGGTGGTCTGTTTGACCGCCTCATAGGTCAGCGTACCCGATCGCGAGACCACGCCGCAGGAGCCGCGCTTATGGATATGTCCCGGCATGATGCCGATCTTACAGGCATCAGGCGTGATCACCCCAGGGCAGTTGGGACCGATAAGACGCGATTTCGACCCTTCAAGCGCGCGCTGAACCTTCATCATATCCAGAACCGGGATGCCTTCGGTGATGCAGACGATCAGCTCCATCTCCGCATCAATCGCCTCGAGGATCGAATCCGCGGCAAAGGGCGGTGGTACATAGATCACACTCGCGTTGGCCTCGGTTCTGGCCTTCGCCTCGTGCACGGAGTTGAACACCGGCAGATCCAGATGCGTCTGGCCGCCTTTCCCGGGCGTGACACCGCCGACCATCTTCGTGCCGTATGCGATGGCCTGTTCGGTGTGAAAGGTGCCCTGACTGCCGGTCAGACCCTGGCAGATAACTTTCGTGTTTTCATTGATCAGTACGGCCATGGTGGTTCCTTTGACTTACATATTAATGACGACGGCGCTGGTGCCGTCTGTGATGCATTCGCCGCTGTTGCCTGCGGCGGCATAGGTGATGGTGATGAGTTGTTGCGGTGCGAATACCTGAAGCCCGGCGCAGGGGGGCAGGGGGGCGCCCACGGGGTGTTCCGGGCCACCTGCGTGTACCTGCCCGGGAAAGAGCGAGTGCGCGATGCGGCCGCCGAGATTTCCGGCCGTTGCCAGATCCACAAGTGTGGACTGCACCGAACAGTAGCCCTGTGCCGGAGAAGTGCTGAACACGCCGGTCACTCCATCCGCGGAGAAAGAAGCAAATCCGGCGTCAGTCCCGGAAGAGACGCTGAAACCCGCAGCACCAAAAGCCTGCGGCAATGTCTGTTCTGTGCGGTAGTTCCGCAAACAGATCTCAACAGCCAGCTGCATATTGTGGGCCGAAACCGTCCGCTGATCCTGTGCTGCGGCGGGGCCGGCCAGTGCCAGCATTACGGTTGCTGCACCAAAGGGAGAGGCGCGCGACATCACATCGCCTCCCATCCGGCCGGCAGCCGGTCAACGGCCATGAAAGTCTGATCGCCGCGCATGCCGACATGCACCACTGCCACGCGGCCACGCAGCAGTTCGCGCCCTTCGATAAGGGCAGTGCCCGGTAGGGGCTTGTGGGTTTCCGGCAGGTCGACTGCAAAGCCGAATACCGGCGGGGTGGCCATCTGAACCCGCAATGCCTCGATGGCGGCGGCGGTATGCGCGCCGTCGAAAAGCACTTCACAGCGCCGCTCAATCAGTCCCGGCGTGCCTGGTGCGGGCTCCAGCGTTTTATCCCAGAAGGTAAGCGTGAACGGCAGCGGGGCGCCGGCAATCTGCTGCATCCTTTCGCGGGCCACTGTCGCGGTCTGACCGGCCTTGAAACACACACTGTTAAACGTGCTGATCGCCAGATCGGCACCGGCGGTCGCGGTCCCGGCCAAAAGACAGAAAACAACGCTGCAAAGCACGTGCCTCATAACGCCCCCGTTGCCTGCTGTACCTGCAGCGTGAGCCCGCCTGATCGGATTACCAGCAGCGTGCGGATCGGTTTGGGGCCGAATGCACCGTCGATCACGAAAGCATAGGGCGCGCCAAAATCTTCGGCGGCAAGGGTGTTGCCTCCCGGTTCGGCCTTCATTTCGCCGCCGGCGACCTGCAGCCCGTCACTGTGACTGGCAAGCGCAATGAATGCACCGGCAAGTTCGGTATGGGGGTCGCCCGGCTGCACATCATCGGTGAGGAGGCAGGTCAGATGCAGCCCGTCAGGGCGGCGCAACACTTCGATGTATTCGGTTTTGTCAAAGGTGGCCGCGACCCATTCGTACATGCGGAACGTATTGTCCTTTGTGCTCCAGCTCGCGGGGCGCTCTGCGACTGCGTCATTTGCAATCGTCGAAAAGGGCGTCGCCGGATCGCTCAGCATCGGCGCGCACATCTGCAGATAC
>NZ_JAHEHZ010000150.1 GCF_024639605.1 Roseobacter sp.
AAAATCATCACTTCGCGGACCTGGTCGATGGTCTCCCCCACCAGCGCCACACGGCGCGACCGGCCCTCATCGAGCGGCTTTGCGCCCTCGACCTGCGCGCGCACCCATTCGGCACCCGCACGTGTTTTACCGGCACCCCGGCCACCCATGATCACCCATGAGCGCCAGTCGCCGACGGGCGGAAGCTGATGCTCCATCGCCCAGAATTCAAAGAGATAAGGGAGAGCCAGAAGCTCTCCCTCGCTGAGTTCATTCAGAAAGCTGTCCTGCACCTCGCGTGCAGCGGAGCCGATCCAGCTTGCACCCGATCTCAAGCCTCGCTTTTTCGAGATCGAGGGCGTACCCTCCCCGGGCAATACCACTGGATTTGCTACGGCATTCGACAAGGCGGTTCTCCACTTCCTGGCAGGTTCTCAGGAGCGCCCTCGCGGAAGCCACTGTTCTGCTGTCTTGCGTCGTATCCAGACCTTCACCTGCGCGGACCTTTCTTTTGAGGTCCTCGATTTCTTTACGCAGTTCTTTAATGGATCCGATTACCGAATTCAGAAGATCTTCGGATTGCGACGCTACGTGCTCTTGGGTCAGTAAAGTCATTCAGGTTTCTACCTCTCATGCGCGTCGTCTCCGCACGAGAGAAACGAAAAAACGACCCGTCGGGGTCTCCCCGGGGTCGTTTGCCCACTTCTTCTAGCATGCCACAAGTTATACGGGAGACCGCGCGCAGAGTCAAGAAAAAACCACGTCAACTCAAACGGTTGACCGTACGGTGGGGTTAACGACTTCCTAAACCAACGGGTCTCTTATCATTGTGCACAAGCGGTTCAGTGACTGAATTCCCTGATTTATAACGATCACAGGTGCACATTACCCCGACCCGTCCGGCCGCGCGCTTCACAGCCCGCTTACTGGCTCTGTTGCCGGCTTTCGGCTTCGATCTCGCGCCAGGCGGCCACGTTGCGGTTGTGCTCATCAAGGGTTTCGGCAAAAGCATGCCCGCCCGTGCCATCGGCCACAAAGAACACATAAGGCGTCTCAGGTGGCTGTGCCGCAGCCTCAAGGCTGGCTGTGCCCGGATTGGCAATCGGGGTGGGCGGCAATCCGTCGATCACATAGGTGTTCCAGGGCGTCTCCCGGCGCAGCTCACTCTGGCGCAGACCGCGCCCCAGCGTACCCCGTCCTTCAGTGACGCCATAGATCACTGTCGGGTCGGTCTGCAGACGCATGCCGCGGTTCAGGCGGTTCACAAATACACTTGCGACCTGACCGCGCTCTTCGGGCACGCCGGTTTCCTTTTCTATGATCGAGGCCAGCACCAGCAGCTCTTCGGGCGTCTCTATTGGCAACCCGGGACTGCGCGCGGCCCAGGCATCGGCGATCCTTGTCTCCTGCGCGGCCTGCATACGCGCGATCACATCGGCGCGGGCATCGCCCGGACGCACCTCATAGCTGTCAGGAGCAAGAGACCCTTCTTCGGGCAGAAACTCAACTTCGCCCTCAAGCACATCCATCGCTTTGAGGCTTTCAACAACCTGCCAGCTGGTCACGCCTTCGGCCAGGGCCACGCGGAACCGTGTGCCTGCTTTGGCCTTCCGGTCCGTATAGATATCCGGCGTTTCGTCCTCGGCAGGGTTGAACTCCGCCATTTCCTCGAAACGTCCGGTTTCTGGATCAAGCTCGCGCAGTTGCACACCGACACGGCTCACGCCCACACGATAAACCACTTCGGTGCCACAGGTGCTTGCACCGCCCTGGGTCACAAGCCCAACGATCTCCTCCATCGACGCACCGGGTCCTACCAGATAACTACCGGCCTTAAGTTCCGAGGCTTTGTCAGCGTAATCCGCCCCCATACGGAAAATCGCAGCGGAACCTACGGCACCCTGTTCTTCCAGGTCCGTGCTCACCCGGCGCATGTTCGTGCCACGCTCCACCTGCAGGCAGATCGCCTCCGTGAGCGGTCCCGGGCCGGTAAACTGCCGCTGTCCCCAGAGGATCAGACCGCCGGCCAGAAACAGCAGCACAATCAGCGCCGTCACTGCATTAGACGCGATATGTCGCCACATCAGCTGACTTTCCCGAAAACAACGCTCGCATTGGTGCCGCCAAAACCGAACGAGTTCGACAGCGCCACATCTATCTTACGCTCTCGTTTGGCGTTGGGCGCAAGATCGATCGGTGTCTCCACCGCCGGGTTGTCAAGGTTGATCGTCGGCGGGGCCACCTGATCGCGGATTGCGAGGATGGAAAAGATCGCCTCGATAGCACCGGCAGCGCCCAGCAGGTGCCCGGTTGCGGATTTGGTCGAAGACATCGTCACATTGCCCGCATGATCGCCCATCAGACGTTCGACAGCGCCCAGTTCAATCGTATCTGCCATTGTCGAAGTGCCGTGCGCGTTGATGTAATCCACATCGGCGGGTTCCAGCCCTGCATTGCGCAGCGCGTTGCGCATGGACCGCTCGCCGCCTTCTCCGTCCTCGGACGGCGCGGTGATATGATAAGCGTCGCCCGAGAGGCCATACCCCAGAACTTCGGCATAGATCTTCGCGCCGCGCGCTCTGGCGTGCTCGTATTCCTCCAGCACCACAATGCCCGCACCTTCGCCCATCACGAACCCGTCGCGGTCGGCGTCATAAGGGCGGCTGGCCTTTTGAGGATCATCGCCGCGTTTGGTGCTGAGCGCTTTGCAGGCATTGAAGCCCGCAATCCCGATCTCACAGATCGCGGCCTCAGCGCCTCCGGCGATCATGACATCGGCGTCGCCATGCTGAATAAGCCGGCTTGCGTCGCCAATCGCATGCGCCCCGGTGGAACAGGCCGTCACGACCGAATGGTTCGGGCCCTTGAAGCCATACCGGATGCTGACCTGACCGGAAATCAGGTTAATCAGAGCGCCGGGCACAAAGAAGGGGGACACGCGCCGCGGCCCCTTCTCGGCCATCATAATGGCGGTATTGGCGATGGAATTAAGCCCGCCGATACCGGAGCCGATCAGCACGCCGGTCCGCTCAAGGCTTTCAGTATCCTCAGGCTGCCAGCCGGCATCCTCGACGGCCTGCTGTGCGGCGGCCATGCCAAACAGGATAAAGGTATCGACCTTGCGCTGCTCTTTGGGTTCCATGTATTTGCCGGCATCGAACGTGCCGTCACTGCCGTCGCCAAGGGGCACTTCGCAGGCGTACTGTGTCACCAGCTTTGACGGGTCAAACCCGGTGATCGGTCCCGCGCCCGACTGCCCGTCCAGAATGCGCGACCAGCTTTCCTCCACGCCGTCTGCCAAAGGTGTCACCAGGCCAAGGCCTGTGATAACTACTCTGCGCATCGCCATATCCCTCTCAGTTTGTTGCTCCCCCATACAGTGAGCAGCTTATTCTGTGCAAGAGCACAAGGCACAGGGCCCTGGCGCGCCGCTCACTGCGGCGGGCCTTTGCGCGCCAGCAGTTTCACCGCGTCGCCGTCATGCACCGCATCGCGCAGTGCAACATACCCCATTTTTCCCGCAATAGTGAGCGAGCGTTCATTTTCGGGCGCGATCATACAGACCAGCCGCCCCGTAACCACGCGGTCAAACCAGTCATGTGCCGCCTTCACGGCCTCGATCCCGTATCCTTTGCCATGCTCCTCGGGGGCCAGCACCCATCCGGCTTCAGGGAAATCATCGAAATCCTCGCCCAGATCGCGTTTTGCATAAAAAAAACCGACCTGACCCGACATCTCCGCTTCACGGTGGCGATGGATGGCCCATTGTCCGAACCCGGTAATCTGCCAGTGCCCCGCATGACGCAGAAAAGCCGCCCAGGCTTTGCTGCGCGGCCAGGGCTCGGCGTCGATAAATTCGACAACTTCGGGCATCGACCAGATTTCGGCAAATCGCCGGAAATCCTCCGCGCGCATGCCGCGCAGGGTCAGACGCTGCGTATTGATGGTGGGTATCGTACGCGACATTTTACTGGCCTCAGATCTCAAAGCGGAGCTTTTCGCTCTCTGAGTGGAATCATTGCGTAACCAGGCGCATCAGTTCAACCCCCTGATGTGCCTTTGCAGAAAAAAGGCGCCTCTCCGCAGGGAAAGGCGCCGGAACTTGACACAGACCGGGCAAAAGCCCTGTCCGGGATCAGGAAGCTTCAGAGATGAACTTAACTGCATCACCGAATGTCTGGATTGTTTCGGCCGCGTCATCGGGGATTTCGATACCGAACTCTTCTTCGAATGCCATGACCAGTTCAACTGTGTCGAGGCTGTCCGCACCGAGATCGTCGATGAACGACGCGTTTTCGGTGACTTTGTCCTCTTCAACACCCAGGTGCTCGACAACGATTTTCTTAACGCGATCTGCGACGTCGCTCATAGTAATCCCTCATTCTTTCGGGCCAGTGTCTCAGGCCCCCTTTGGTTGCGCAGCGGTCCGGACAGGGCCCGGATGATCACGCGTTTGCCCCAAAAGGGGCGGCTCTTTGTCCGGACCTGCGCAGTGAAACACTGTCCGGTACCGGGCGGTATTGCGGCCCTTCCGGCCCGCCTGTTCCGGTCTGCGCTCCCTCTAACACAAGCGGCAGGGATGGCAAACACGATTGTGCGCTCCTCCCGGAAGCACCCCGGAACTGGCCTATAACATGGCCATCCCACCGTTTACATGCAAGGTGGTACCGGTCACATAAGCAGCTTCTGCGCTTGCAAGAAAGAGCACGGCCGACGCGATTTCGTCAGGTGTGCCCATCCTGCCAGCCGGAATCTGACCCATGATCCCGGCTTTCTGGTCGTCCGTCAGTTTACCGGTCATTGCTGTTTCGATGAAACCCGGAGCCACAGCATTGACCGTGATCCCGCGACTTGCGACCTCATAAGCAAGGCTTTTGGACATGCCGACCATACCGGCTTTGGAGGCTGCGTAGTTCGCCTGGCCGGGGTTGCCGGTGGCCCCGACCACAGACGAAATATTCACAATCCGGCCCCAGCGCGCTTTCATCATGCCGCGCATCACGCCTTTGCACAGGCGGAAGGTCGCCGTCAGATTCACGTCCAGCACTGACTGCCACTCTTCATCCGACATACGCATAAAGAGATTGTCGCGCGTAATGCCGGCGTTGTTCACCAGAATGTCCACCGATCCCATCGCTTCCGCGGCCTGTTTCGGCAAGGCGTTCACGGCCTCACTGTCGCCGAGATTACAGGGCAGCACATGGGCACGCTCACCAAGCTCAGCGGCAAGCGCCCCCAGCGGTTCGGTGCGGGTACCCGACAGACCGACGGTCGCGCCGGCCCCGTGCAGCACGCGCGCGATTTCCGCTCCGATACCCCCCGATGCGCCCGTCACCAGCGCGTTTTTCCCCGTCAGATCAAACATAAAAATTACTCTCCTGCTCAGGCCCCGAGGGCCGCTTTGATGTCATCGGGCGCGCCGATGTTGCGTGTTTCTGCTTCTTTGGCGATGCGCCGGATCATGCCGCTCAGGGCTTTGCCCGCGCCGATCTCCCAAAACGATGTGACGCCCTGCTCTGCCATCCACTCGACGGACGTTTTCCAGCGGACCTGCCCGGTCACCTGGCGGATCAGCAGATCGCGGATCTTCGCCGGCTCGTTCACGGCTTCGGCCAGAACATTTGCCACCAGCGGAACCTTTGGTGCATTCATCTGCACCTCTTCCAGCGCTGCGGCCATCACCTCTGCCGCAGGCGCCATCAGCGCACAGTGAAAGGGCGCAGACACGGGCAGCAACAAGGCACGCTTTGCTCCGGCCTCTCTGGCGAGCACCGTGGCACGTTCCACCGCTTCTTTGTCGCCAGAGACGACATTCTGTGCGGGGTCATTTTCATTGGCAACCTGACAGACCTGTCCTTCGGCAGCCTTCTCGGCGATCTCCGTCACCGTGTCGAAACCGAGACCAAGCACTGCCGCCATCGCACCCTGACCGACCGGAACGGCTTTCTGCATCGCCCGCCCGCGTGTCCGCAGCAACCGCGCGGCATCGGCCAAGGAAAAGGTCCCGGCCGCGGCCAGCGCTGAATATTCCCCCAGCGAATGGCCCGCTACATAAGAAACACGGTCGAGCCCGATGCCTTCGGCTTCCAGCGCCCGCAGCGCCGCAATCGAAGTCGCCATCAGCGCAGGCTGGGCGTTTTCCGTCAGTGTGAGCGTCTCGATATCGCCCTCCCGGATGAGGTCGCTGAGCTTTTCTCCAAGCGCGTCATCGACCTCATCGAAAACCGCCTGTGCCGCCGGCCATTCTGCGGCCAGCGCCTGCCCCATGCCGATGGTCTGCGCCCCCTGGCCCGGAAACACGAATGCAATGCTCATAAAATCCCCCTGTTATTCTGTCGTCGTCCCGGCTTAGCCTGACCGGCAGCCATGAGCAACTCTGCGCAGGCCCGAAGGCCTCGACTGACCTGACCGCGTTTCTGCGCATTCATTGTGCGCGGGGCGCCCTTGCCGCCCTGCTCCGGGCGGTTACTCTCACAGGGTACAATTGCTGATCAGTCAGGACCTGCCGGATGACCCTTGCCAATACCACACGCCATTACGGTGCCGTCACCAAGACGTTTCACTGGCTGACTGCGCTGTTGATACTGACGCTTATCCCTCTGGGCATCTTTGCCAACGGTCTGCCTTACGACACCTCAGAAGAACTGGCACGCAAGGCCTGGTATTTCTCCTTACACAAAACGCTGGGGGTTACGGTCTTCTTTGTCGCACTTGCGCGTATCGCCTGGGCGCTGAGCCAGCCCAAGCCGGGGCTGCTGCACCCTGACCGCAAACTGGAAAGCCTGGCGGCGGAAACCGTGCACTGGCTGCTCTATGGCTCATTACTGCTGGTGCCGCTCACCGGCTGGATTCACCATGCCGCGACCGAAGGTTTTGCGCCGGTCTGGTGGCCGCTGGGGCAAAACCTGCCGATGGTGCCCGAATCAGAACCGCTGGCGGCGGTCACTGCCGGGCTGCACATCGTTTTTGAACGGGTACTGGCATTTTCCGTCCTGCTGCACGTCGCGGGCGCGCTGAAACACCATTTCATTGACCGCGACAGCACCCTGCGCCGCATGCTGCCCGGGCGTCCGGCGGTCCCGGATCTGCAAAGCAACCATCACATCGCGCTGCCGCTTATCGCCGCCGTCGTCATCTGGGCCGGCGCGCTGGGGACAGGATCCGTTCTCGGGCTCTATGAAAGACACGGCGCAACCGTGCAGGCGGCAGCGCTTGAGGATGTGCAGTCTGACTGGGCGGTAGAGGACGGCACCCTGTCCATCACCGTTACACAGCTTGGCTCAGAAGTAACCGGCTCCTTTGCCGACTGGACGGCTGCCATCAGCTTTGACGAAACCGTTGCAGAGGGGCCGGCAGGATCGGTTGATGTGACGATCTCCATCGGCTCGCTCACGCTGGGGTCGGTCACCTCTCAGGCGATGGGCGAGGATTTCTTTAACGCTGAAAGCTTTCCGACAGCCAGTTTCACAGCCGGGATCATCGCAGGGCCGGATGGCTATCTGGCCGATGGCACTGTGACTATCCGGGACAAGTCCGTGCCAGTGCAGCTTCCCTTCACACTCGATATCACCGACGGCACAGCCGTCATGCAGGGCAGCACCACACTCGACAGGCGCGATTACAACATCGGCGACAGTCAGAAAGACGAAAGCTCGCTCGGTTTTTCGGTCGGTGTCACGATTGCGCTGACGGCGCGCGAAGCGACCTGAGGCGCACCAGGACAGTAGCCTCTTCGGCGTCTGACAAAAACCGCGCCTGAAAAACAGCGCATCATCTGCGCCCGGGTATTTTGCCCGACTGCCGACCCGGACGGTGCCTGACAGGCTGACGTATCGCCCGCTCAGGGCGGGACCGCCCGAAGGGCCAGGATGAAAAAATAAAAGCCGCGCAGGAACTGCGCGGCTTTGCATTCGGATCAGGTAAAATGTCCGGCAGATTACTCGGCCTTCATGGCTTCCAGAGAAATCATCACCTCAACCTCGTCGCTGACGAAGGGGGCAAATGCACCCACACCGAAGTCCGAGCGCAGCAGAGTTGTCGTCGCATCAAAACCAGCCCAGGGCTTGCCCGCCTGCGGATGATCGCCGGTCTTGTTGAGCACAGCATCGAG
>NZ_JAHEHZ010000042.1 GCF_024639605.1 Roseobacter sp.
TCCAGCGCAGCATCGACACGACCACCAGCACCACCACCACAATGGTGACACCCATCACCACGATTGCCGCCTGATCGGAATAAAATCCGGCCTGATAGAGAATGATCGAGGCCAGCGAATACACAAAAGCGCCGATGAATGTGGCCAGCACCGATTGCGTCGTTGTGTTCTCCAGCAGCAGCCGGTGCATGCGCGGGGTTGTCGTCTCTGCCGCCGCACGGTGGGCCGTCACCATGATGTTGAGCGAGAATGTCGATACGGCGAGCATCGAGGAGGCAAGGATCGTCAGTACCGGTATGACCGAGGAAAAATCCAGCACATCGGTCGTCGTGGCGCTGAGATAGCGCACCACAAACGGGCTGGCGAAAGCTGCAATGCACGACAGTAGCGCATAAAGCGACACGCGCAGGCCGAGATTGCGGTAATACCTAAGGAAGATCAGAAACATCCAGCTGATCCGCGACATGTCTATACCCTCGTTGCGAACGGATCTTTCCCGCCGGTGCAGAATGACTGCGCCCTTTCGGAATGCAGCACAAGCTTTACCGTGATCAGTGACCGGTTAATGATCAGGCCGCCTCAGCTGCCTGTGCATTGGGGAAAATAACGACATCGTTTTCCTGTTCAAGCCGCGTGCCGAACGCAAGGATTTTTTCGCGCGCTTTGCAGGCCATGTCCCAGGATGTATTCGGATCTGCACAGGGCAGCGCGAACCAGACATCTTTGCCAAAGACATCGTGCCCCGCCACACGCACTTTGACGTTGTCCAGATCGCCCAGTTCCTCGTCGTCAAGCTCTGTGATGATCTCGTGAAAAGCCTCGCGCAGTTCGTCGACATCGGCGGCATGCGAACATTTGATCTTGATGATGCGCAGCATCTCGGGCTCTTTCATCGTCCAGTTCTCAAAAGGTGTGGAGACGAACTCTTCGACCGGCACCACGAGGCGTGTGCCGTCCCAGTCGCGCAGCTGCACATAGGTAAAATTAATGCGCTCCACGTGACACAGATAGTCTTTATAGACGATCCGGTCGCCGATGCGCGCCGACTGGTTGAGCGCGATCTGCAGCGAGGACATGATATTGCCCAGCACCCGGCGGGCGGCAAAGCCCAGGACCAGTGTCAGAGCACCAGCCGTGCCCAGCAGGGTCAGGCCGAGGTTCTGGAAAATATTTGTCTGCGACAGAAAGAACCCGCCGCCCACAAGAGCCACGATCACCACAAACGCGCGGCGCGCGGCAGCGACGCGGGTGGCCATGGTGCGGGTATGCGCCTCCTGGCGCTGGGTCAGATCGGTCTCGTCAAACTCCGTGAGCCGGTCGAGCACGACTTCCACCGCATTCACGCCGAGCCACAGCACCGATGCCATCAGTCCGAGCCAGCCCACAGGGGTCAGCACCGTTGTGATCTGTCCCGAGAAGACAAACACATTTGACGCAAAGGCCAGCGCCATGCCGGTGGCAGCGCCCGTGGACGCCGGGCCGCGGACGGCGGTGAACACGTCGCTTACAACCTCCGAAGAAATGCGCCGGGACAAAAAGCCGAAGAAAAGCCACGTCATGCGCCCGGCAAAGGCCGCCGCACAGATCAGCAACGGTAACGCCAGAACTTCCCACCACATCAGTCCGAAGAACGCATTCTCGCGCAGCCCGGCGGGGAGCATGTCTTCGTATTTGCTAGGACCGTAGCGTTCATAAAGTGCATCAATGCTGCTCACGGTCTGTTTGGAAAAGACCCAGACCGGAGCCTCGCCGTCTGCCTTGATGCGGTTGAGGCGAATGGTGACCGGTTTGCCGTCCAGATCGATTGTCCAGAGCAGCAGTGACTTGCGCGGCTGTCCCGACATCGGCTCCTTGGAATTGGCCTGAGCGTCGAGCCCGTCGGGCCGGTCTACCAGAGTTTCCCAGTTAATGATCGCTTTGCGTGAGACCACCGTCTCGAACTTGCGGCCAAGTTCAGCACCGATGATGCCGCGCTGCTCCGGCGCGATTTCTGAGAGATCAAAAAGGTGACCCGCCTCGTCCCAGCTCTGGTTGCGGGCGAAAAAGAGCAGGCTCTCAACTGTCGCGCGGGGGGTGTCGCGTTCGGCGAAACGGGGTTCCGTCGTCATGCCTTCGTTTAGGGTGTCGGTACAGAACCAGCGCGTGAGATCGCAGCTGTCATCTGTGGTCTGTGCGGCACCCGGTGCGGAAAATGCCAGAAAGGCAATGAAGGCGGTCAGTATGATCTTAAACATAGACCACCAACGCGCAGCGCCGAAGGAAGTTCCGTCATTGCAGTTTTCGGGGTGGTTTTGATCTGCGATAACAGATGGTTGGAGACTGCCGGACACACTTCTGTGCCCGGCAGCGTCGCGTGTCGAGGTCAGTTCAGCAGACCGGTGATGTTGCGCACAGCAGCGCGGCGGTTCGCCCGCTCATCACTCAGGACGCGGATTTTGAGATCCGTTTCACCGTAGCCCTGCGTGATCAGGTTCTGTGGCGGCACACCAAAATATTCAGTCAGCGCCAGCGCCACGGTTTCCGCGCGCCGGTCCGACAGGGCGAGATTGCTGCTCGCGCTGCCCACCGCGTCGGTGTGGCCCTCGATCAGAAATACCGCGGACGGGTCTTCGCGCACGATCGACCGGATGGCGATGCCCAGATCTGCCAGCGCTTCGGCCTGACTGGCATCGATGGCCGCGGATCCTGTGCGGAAGGTAACGTTGCTGAGCTCGATCTGAGGCGCCAGAGCGCGCACGCGCTTGTATTCGCGCACCTGTTGCAGCGAGAACGTGCGGTTCACATCCGTTGTCAGCGACCGGCGCAGTGCTTCTTCCAGCGCCAGCCGGTCGGTCAGGGCCACGTTGGTCTGCTGTGGCTGCACCTGCTCAAGCGTCGGAAGCTCGGAGAAGTTCACCGGCTGCACGCTGGCCGTGTCATCAAACAACACAACCTCCCGCCCGTCCTCAGCCCGGATCAGACTGCGGCGCAGAACCGACCCGTCAGCCGCCTGAACGGTAATGATCTGGCTGCCATCTTCGTAATTGACAACCGTGCGGGCAGAGCCGTCCTGAAAGGTCTGGGTCTGCACTTCGGCACCCGGACGGCGCAGCAGTTCATTGTCGTTTTTCAGCACTTTGAGCTCGCCGTCGCGTTCAACGACAACGCGGTCGCCGGAATTTGAAACGACCTGGTCACCGTTGTTCAGCAGCGATCCGACCACCGCCGCTCCGAGGCCCAGAACGAGCGCTTTCTCGAACTTGGACAGGCCGTCGTCTTTGTCAGCAGCAGGTGCGGTTGCGGCAGGCGCAGCAGCAGCAGATGCCGCAGCCGATCCTGAAACAGTCGTGTCAAAATCTTCGTCGCTGGTGCGCACATCCGCTTCTGTCACGGTCTCGGTTTCAGCTTCTGCCATGACCTCGCTGTCGTCGGTGGCGGCGGCAGCGGCAGCGGCGGCCGGGGCGGCCTCATCGGCGCGCGCCTGAGCCCGTGCCTGGCGCTCTTCATCGGACAGCTGCTCGCCGCCCGCTTCGCCAACCTCGACCGGTGCCTCTGCGGGCGTTTCTTCCACGGCTGCCGGGGCAGGGGTTGCCGCCTCAGCGGTCTGCGGTGTCTCAGCCGGTGTTTCCGGCGCTGCCTCAGCCGTCTCAGCAGGTGACTGTTTTACAGGCTCCTCTGCCGGAGCAGCTTCGGTTATGGTCTCTGCCGGCGCGGGGGCCTCTTCTGCCGCAACCTCACTCTCTGCAGGCTGTTCCGCATTCTCGGCCGGTGCTTCTTCAGCAGGGGCCACAGCGACAGCCTCAGCTTCTGCAGCGGGGGCTTGCTCAGCGGCGGCGGGGGCTTCAGCGACGGGCGGTGTTTCGGCTGCGGGTGCAGTCTCATCCGAGGCTGTGGCCTCCGCCGGGGTTTCTGTCGCAGCTTCGGGTACTGCTTCTGCCACAGGTGCAGCTTCTGACGCCTGGGCGGGCGCATCCTTCATCGCGTTTTTCAGAGCGGCCTGCCGGTTGGCGGGAGCTTCTGCAATCACCGTGGCCAGCGGCGCGCCGCCAGCGGCGATGGCCGCGGTCAGCGCGGCGTTGTCACAGGTCAGATCCTTATCCTTGCCACCCTTTTCCTTGTCGGCAGTCATGTATTCGGTCAGCGCCTGAGAGAGTGCCGTGGCGTCGGTCACTTCTTCGCCGCCGGGTGCTACGCAGGGGAACGAGCCCTCAGCGCTCTGGGCGATGCCGTGCTGGGGCACCAGCAAAACGAGGCAGAGCGAAATTGCGGTTGAGGAACGAAAAGCCTTGGTCATTGTACAAACTCCATTGCGCCGTCGGATTGTGCGGCACTTCTTTGCCACTGAAACGCAGGCGCTTTATGAAAAGTTCCGACAGCAGGGGGCGGGCGGGTGCCCGCCAGGCGGCAGACTGCCTGGCCGCCTGAGGTCCTGAGCCGGGCTGCGGGAAGCTCTGAACAGCGCGACAAGGCCGCCCTGACGACGCCGGAGTCTGACGTGATACCGGGCAGAGATCAGAGATGCCCTGGATTATCCGGCCCGTAAATCTGCACGAGCAAAACGCGCCAGAAAGACAGCGTTTCAGGCACCTTTGACACCCGAGATGACTGCGGAAAAAATCTCAGCGGTGTCGCGCCAGCGGGGCAGGGTCGCTGATCGCCGGGCTGACAGGTCGGCCAACCGCCGTTTTTCGTGCGGATCTGTGAGAATGTGGCGCAGCGCGGTTGCGAATGCCTCCGCATCGTCCGGGGGTACGAGGATGCCGGCGTCCCCGACCGTATCGGGTACTGCTCCCGTGGCGCATGAGACCACAGGAAGTCCGTACATCATCGCCTCGCTCAGGACCATTCCGTAGCCTTCATACCGCGTGGCCAGCGTGAAAACCGATGCCTCGTTGTAGAGTGATCTGAGTGCCTTCGGACCAACTTCGCCGGCAAAGCGCACGCGGGGTTCAAGCCTGAGTGCGCGGGCCTGAGCGTAAAGCGCATCGGCAGTTGCCTGATCATGGGCCCTGCCCACGATTTCCGCACGCCAGGGCAGATCGGCAATACCCGCCAGCGCGTTGAGCAACACATCGTGACCCTTGCGCGGGGCCAGCAACCCGACAGACAGGATCAGAGGCGGATCGGCTGGCTGCGGATCAACTGCCGGACGATCAAACCCCGGTGGCGCGATCGTGATGCGGTCTGCCGAAGCGCCGAACTGACTGCAGAGGATGCGTGCCGTCTCCGCGCTTGGAACGATGACACGGGCGGCGTGGCGCAACGCGGCGGCCTCATTACGCATCAGGAACGCGGCACGATCCGCGGCAAGACCGTTCTCAAGGCCGAGCGGGTGATGGATCATCGCGATCACCGGCGCGCGCACTGTGGCAAGTCCCCGGGGGTCGATGGCGCCAAAGACAAGGCCGTCAAGTATAACCGGCTGATCCGGCGGAACGGCTCTGAGCAGGTTCAGTGTTTGGTCCATATCGGCTGCTGTCGGGTCCGGGAAGCTGTCCGGCAGCTGAAGATGGGCCGTTGTACACCCGATTTCGTTCAGAACACGCAGAACCGTTGCTTCGTATATGAACCCGCCGGTGCGCCGGTTCTTGTCACCCGGGATTGCGAAGACAGCTCTGGTCATGCCACCTGCTCGCTGGCATAGACGCGGAGCACCGCGCGCTCACACATGGCCACCAGGGCGTAGAAAATGACCGCCACCACGGACAGGGCCACCACACAGGACCAGAGCATATTATAGTTTGATGTGCTCGACGTCAGGGCCATGAGAACGCCAATGCCCCGTCCGGTCGCCAGCCATTCGGTGGTCGTGACAGCCAGCAGAGCAGATGGCACCGCCATGCGCGCCGATGCAAAGAAAGCCGGCAGCATCGCGGGGATCTGTGCCGCGCTGAGCAGACGGAAGCGGCCCGCGCCGTAGCTGTTGAACACATCAAAGATCTGACCGGGGGTCTGACGCAGCCCCTGCAGGCAGGCCACGAGGGTCGGAAAGAAGATCATCACGGCAACGATGATAACGGTACCCGCCGCGCCCCGTCCGAAGGCCAGAACGAGGAGTGGTGCGGTGGTGATGATCGGCACGGCCCGAAGGGCGATTGCGACGGGCATGGCCGCGCGGGACAGCGGCGGTGACAGGACCAGCAGAACCGCCAGCCCGGCCCCGAGCAAAAGCCCCGCCAGATAGCCCGGCAAGGTGAACGACAATGTCTCCCCCAGCGCAGACAGCAGTACTTCGCGGTTTGCCGCATCGGCCAGGAATAAGGCAACATCCGCCGGTCGCTTGGCAAAAAAGGCATTGAGGCCGAACCCGTCCATCAACACCTGCCACAGGATCAGAACCAGCAGTGTAATTCCGACGAGCTCTGCCGCGCGCGCCGGGAGCGACCGGGCGGTCTTTGCGCCCGGCGCTGACAGCAGGATGACCGGCCTGTAGCCGACCAGCTTTTGTCCGAGCCAGCCGAAAAACCGGTACGCGATCATGGCGATCACCGCCGTCAGGGTCGCAAGCGTCCAGGTCGCGTCGATCTGCAGGCCCCGCATCGCGCGCAGCGTCAGAACGCCGAGGCCGCGCTCCGCCCCGGTAAACTCTCCGATCATGGCGCCCAGAAAGGCAGCAGGCGCGGCAATCTGCAATCCGACAAAGAGATATGGCAGACTGGCGCGCGCGCGCACTCTGATCAGCGTGTCAAACCTCCCGCGTCCGTAAACCGCCATAAGATCCGTCCAGCTTTGCGGGACTGCGCGCAGACCGACCAGCATGGCAAGGAAGGTGGTGTAATATACAGCCAGAGCGGCCAGGGCGATCTGCGGGCCGTCTCCGGGGCCATAAAGGACCCGCAGGATGGGGCCGCTGGCGATAAGCGGGATACAGAAGACCAGAAGTGCCAGAGCCGCCACAACGCGTTCAGTCCGCGGCACCACGACGACCAGCGCCGCCAGCGCAACCGCCACGAGGTTGCCCCAGAAAAAGCCCGGAACCGCATTTGACGTGGTTTCCAGTGCGGCGCGTGTGATCAGGCCGGCGTGCTCATAAAAGTGTAAGGCCATCGGAACCGGCCCGCTGATCAGAACGCTCCCGGGAAGCCCGCGCGCAACCGCTTCCCAGATGATCAGCCCGGCCAGGACCCCGGCAAGCCGTCGCAGACGCGTCATTCACATGCTGCCTTCGAGTGCTGCGAGAACTTTCCCGGTCATGTCGTGAAAGACGGGGGTGCCGGGGTCCTGGCCTGCGTCCCTGCAAGCGGGGTCCACCGGGAGGTCGGCGACGATCCGCGCCGGGCGTGGCGACAGCACAATGATCCGGTCTGCAATCAGAACCGCCTCCTGAACCGAATGGGTGACAAGCACCGACGTGGCGTTGCGTGCGCGCCAGAGCGGCGGCAGCTCTGCGTTCAACCGGCTGCGGGTAATCATATCGACCGCGCCGAAAGGTTCATCCAGCAACAAAACCTCAGGATCTGAGATAAGAGCGCGCGCAATTGCCGCCCGCTGGCGCATGCCACCTGAGAGTTCAGCCGGCCGGTGGTCTGCGAAACCGTCAAGCCCGACCATGGAGATCAGCGCATCAAGATTGCCGGCGGGCCGGCGCGCCAGCCAGGCCCCGAGCGCGATGTTTGATCTGACTGTGCGCCAGGGGAGCAAAGACGGGTCCTGGAACGCCATGGCAAGGGCGCCGCGCCGGGCAAGGTCTTTCGGGCTTTCCCCGCCCAGCCGGATGGTACCGGTATCCGGCGCCTCAAGCCCTGCGATCATGCGCAGAATTGTCGACTTGCCGCACCCCGACGGCCCGACAAGCGCTGTGGTCTGACCGGCCGCGAGGGTGGCAGAGAAGGGCGCGACCGCCTCTGTCCGGCCGAACCTTTTGCTTACCGCGTCACAGCAGATGCTTGCAGAGGCCATGATGCCCTTCCCTCAGCCATGCACCTCCTCAAGCAGGGAGCGGTCCCAGAGGTCAGCGGAGACCTCGCGGCCCAGCAAGGCCAGCGTTTCGATATTGGCCGCAACCGTTTCGTCCGTGAACCAGCCAAAGCCGTACTCCGCAGTCAGATCAGAGAACATCAGCGGCACCTGACGGGCGGCCTGCAGCTTTTGCGCCGACAGATCGAGACCGGCGTCAGGAAACATTTCCATCGTCAGTTCAGCGGCAGCATCGGTATCGGCAAGATAATCATTCCAGCCCATCACCTCTCCCTTAAGCAGGGCGACAAGATCATCACGGCGGGTGGCCAGCGCGTCCTCGGTCGCGATATAGGTCTGGGAATGCACAGCATAGCCGTGATCGGCCATGAGCATGGTGGTATTGTCGATCCCCTGCACGCTCATCGCCACGGGCAGATCCGTCTCCCAGCACAGCAGGCAGTCGACCTGACCGCTCACCAGCGGGGCGGGGTCATATTGCGTAGGCACAATCTCAATCGCATTGATGTCGATGTCATTAAGGGTGCAGAGCGCCTGCAGCACCGGCGTGTTGGCAACGGCCATACCGATCTTTTTGCCGACAAGATCGGAAGGCGTGTTCACCGGGTTTCCGGCAAGCGAGGCAATCGCGAAGGGGTTTTTCTGCATGGCGACGGCGATGATCCTGAAGGGAGCACCCTCGGACACGGCAGCAGCGGTATAGTCTGCCGCTGAAATGCCGACCAGCGCATTGCCGGAGACCACCGGCGGCTCAACCGGGGCGTTTGGCCCGCCCTGCGCCAGTGAAACATCAAGCCCGAGATCGGACCAGTAACCCTTGCTGGCAGCGATATAACTGCCGCCGAACTGCACCGAATGCAGCCAGGACAGCTGAAAATTCACGGCCCGCAGACCGGCAGCCTGTGCGGGCAGCCCGGTTGCTGCGGCAACGGCGCCGGCCGCACTGGTTTGCAGAAAGAAACGACGGTTAAGGTGAGTTGGATATGTCATGTCGGGTGTGAACTCCGTTTGGTTGGAAGAGTCTTCGGGACGTGCCGCCGGAACAGGACAGGCAGCGCCGGGAATGTCGCGATCAGAACAACCGCACCGTAGGCCACGCCAGCAGCAACACCAGCGGTGGCCGATGCGCCGATCAGCGGAAACAGGGCCGCGGCCGCACCTTCGCGCCAGCCCCAGCCGCCAACAGATAACGGGATCAGCATGGCACTCAGAATGAGCGGGATCAGCGTCGCCCAGCCGGCGGCGGGGATCAGCGTGCCGGTGGCACGCGCGCAGGCGTAAAAGCCAAAGATCAGGCAGACCGGTGTGACAAGGGCGTGAAGAAGCATCTCCGGCTGACGCTGACAGCGTATGATCAGCCGCGTGAACCGGCCGGCCGGACCGGAGGTCCGGGACAGGATCACAGCCAGCACAGCACACACTCCGATACCGGCGGGCACGGCCCGGAATGCGCCAGGCCAGTCAGGTCCGCCCGGCAGGGCCAGTGCCGCGGTAAATCCTGCAAAAGCGATCGCGAACATGGCCATCTGGCCGAGCAGCCGTTCAGCCATCACCGACTGCGCCGCGCGCGTAAGATCGGCATCATGTCGCAGACGCAGCGCACGCGCCATATCGCCCGCAACGCCGCCCGGCAGTGTGCTGTTGACCAGTTGCCCCAGGTAATATTCGCGCAGCGCACCTGCAAAGCTTATCTCGATCCCGAGTGCCCGCGCCGACATCTGCCAGCGCCGCGCCATCGACCATGTGGCCGCCGTCACGGCGAGCAGCGCAAGTCCGGTCCATACATGGTCTGCACCCTGCAGACGCGCCCGGACGCCGGCCGCATCTGTCCACCACAGCAAGATGCCAAGGCAGATCACAGAGACGGCAAACCTGAGTGCAGGCGAGATCATTGCGACACCATCACCGATCTGACGGGGCCGGTAAATGCGTCAATAAAGTCATTCCGGAAGCTGTCCATCCGTCTTACCGGCCCGTCCGTCGCAGGGATCAGGCCGTCAGCCCAGTTCCAGTGGCCGATCGCTTTCAGCACCTCATCCGGACCGATCATATGGACGGCGACGTCCCGGTTTTCGCTGCCTGCCACAAATCCCGCTGCCTGATGGTCGCCTGCGACAATGACCAGAGGTGCTGCATCACCAAGCCGCGCAACATGGGAAAACGTTGCTGTCAGAGCATAATCAACCGAGCGGCGGTAAGCGTCGCGCACCGCATCGCGATCTTTCCAGAGCGCCTTTGGCTCTGGCCCGCGTGCTGCCATGGGATTGAACACCGTGCCGTCCCCCACGGCCTCCCAGAGCACCATGTCGGCGATCGGACTCCAGGGGGCGTGCGATGAAATGAGCGCAATCTGAATGAAGTCCGGCCGGGGATCGGGCTCAAGGAGCGTGGGATAGGTCGCCAGCGTGAACTGATCGGGCATGGTCACCCAGCGAAACCGGTCGCCTTTATAGGGTATGTCCGCCGCCGCAAAGATCTGCTCAAACCCCATCGCACTGCTTTCCGGCCAACCCAGGGTGATCGCGGGCATGAAAGCGGAGGTGCGATACCCGGCTTCCTGCGCGAAATGGAAAAGCCATTTGTTGCCGCTGGCAATAAGCGCATTGTAGCGCCCGTTGTCCGAGGTCCACAGACCGCTGGCAAGGGCACCGTGGGCCAGCCAGCTCTGCCCCCCGGCGGTGGGCGAGGTGAGCCAGCCGCTTTTCATGGCCTGACCCGAGCGCGCAATGTCCTCCTGCGCGGCGCGCAGCGTGGCCAGATGCGTCGGGGCGTAAAGCGGGTTGTCAAAGCTCGCGCGTCCGTAGCTCTCGATCCAGATCAGGATGACATCGCGGCCATCAAGCCGGTCCAGAAGCCCGGTCGCCCCGGCATATGCGTCAGATTTTGCCGCTTCACGAAACCGGACCAGATCGGTCGCCGTCTCCTGCAGCTCCGCGCCGCGCCTGACTGTCAGCCGCGACGTAAAGGCGGTTCCCGGCGGGCTGCGATCCAGCGTCCAGTAGTTCAGATGGTGGCCCGCATCGGCTGTGGCCCAGCCCCCGAACCCGATTGCCGCAACCAACGCCGTCACCCGGTAAGCTTTGGGGAAATTCAGATGCGCCCAGATGCCAAGGCTGCGCTGCAGAGCGATAAAGAGCACGCCCATGAGCACCACGGTCAGGATCACTGCCGCACCCGTCATCGTCGTACCGATACTGTCGCGCAGCAGCGAAAGCCCCGACCTGATCAGGAAGGTATCGAGGATCGGATTGAATGTCCGGTTGTAGGCACTGAACATCGCATAATCCGCCAGTTTGATGAACACCGTCACCAGCAGCACCAGTGCCACACCCCAGGTCACGCCCCGGTAGCGCCCGACCGCAACCATAAGCATCAGCAGCACAGGCAGCTCAAGCGGCCAGCGGTTCAGTGCGCTGAGGGTCATTGTGCCAGGATGGTTAGGCAGGACCAGCACGCCAAAAATCAGCACTGCCGCAAGCGCGGGCAAAAGAACACGTCTCATGGCGCGCGCCTCAGCAGCCAGACCACGTCAACGGCAAAAGACCAGGTCAGCAGTAACGCTGCACCAACGGAGACGGGCAGCATCAGACCGGCGCGTGATGCGGGAAAGAGCAGGAAGATCAGCGCGGAAATCTGAACGACGCAGATGGTTTTGCGCCGCAGCGACTGCGGTAATTCCGCCCGCAGTGCCGGCATCATCAGTCCGGCCAGCACAAAGCCATAGCGCATGAAGCCGAGTATAAGAATCTCCGGCCCGGCACTGTCGGTCAGAAGCAGACGGAGCGCCAGCACAGCCCCCAGGGCCGCATCCGTTTCCATGTCGAAACGCGCGCCGAAATCCGAGACGAGACCCGATCGTCGCGCCAGAACTCCATCAAGGCCGTCAAGCGCAAAGGCAACAGTTGCCACGCTGAAAACAATCCAGACCGACACGTCCTGATCAGAAACCGCCCCCGCGAGAAAAGCGACCATCGCCACCCGCGCCAGAGTGATCACATTGCACAATCCGAGATCCCGGTGCGGATAATGATGCACAAGACCCTGGACAATCAAAACGAGGACAGCCGCGAAGATGAAGAGTGTCACAAGGACCGGGGTGCCGGCGGCCAGGCAAAGCACGGTCAGACCTGCCGCCAGACTACCGGCTGCCACTGTCAGGCTGCCAAGTGGCGGCTGGCCTGTCAGTGTCTTTACCGCAGTTTGTGAATCACTTCTGAACATTGGGTTTCCCGAGCGTGGTCATAAACAAGTAGAGCACGGATCCGGCCTGGCGACAGGATCCTGACGCATATACCACTGTGCGCCGTCCACACATTCACGTGATCATGACAACACCGTGCAACGGCAGATGATCGGATGCCCGCACCAGGTCGGGCGCGCTGACTGCTTCTGCGAATTCCACAATGCCGGGCGCATCGGTCAGGATACGGTCAAGCGGCAACAATGGCCGCGTACTGGGAAAGGTACGCCTTGCCGGGCCGCGCAGGGCCGTGCCGACCAGACGGGGATGGAACATCCACCCGCCCCAGGGCCGCCACTCGTTGAAATCACCAAGAAAGATGGTCTGCATGCGCGGGCGCCGCCGCAGATACTGCCCGAGCGTCCGCATCTGGACGATCCGCAAAGGCTGTGACAGCGACAGATGCGTCGACATGATGCGCAGCGGGCGCCGGTCACACACCGTTTCGACCGATACCGCCCCGCGGTGACAATGACCCGGCAGGTCGATCACGTCCTCATGCGTCCGGCGCAGCCGCGGGCCAAGAAACAGGACGGTGCCCAGAAACCCGTCACTGTCGGGCCCCCACCTCAGCGCCGGGGCCTTATGCACATAGTCGAGCCCCGTCAGCGTCGTAATACGCTCAACATCGATGATCCGCGCGTGCGGGCGTGTTTCTTCATCGGCCTCCTGAAGGGCCAGGACATCGAGATCAAGCGGCGCGAGGTGGCTTTCGATCCCGCTCAGGACGCGCGCGGCATCCACGGTGCCATCCGTGCCCTTTGCGCGGTGGATATTCCACGTCGCGCACCGGATTTTCTGAACCTTCATCATTTTATTACCGCCCGGCGACATCACGCTCTATGTTATCCGTTATCCAGGTTAATACGCGGATACAAACGGACCGTGATCGTCATTCCCGGACCGTCGTCATCCGCAAAGCACATGCGAGGAGACATCATGCGCACCATTATTTCAGCCGCAATCCTGAGCGTGCTCGCGGCCGGGGCTCACGCAGATATGGCCCGTTACGAACTCGATCCCGAACATACTGCCGTATATTTCACCGTAGATCACATCGGGTATTCTAAGGTCCTCGGGATTTTCCTTCAGGTTGAAGGGGGTTTTTTCTATGATGCTCAGACACAGGAGCTCGGAGAGGTCAGCGTCACAATCGATGCAGGCTCGGTGAATACCTTCAACGAGGCAAGAGACGGCCATGTGCGCAATCGCGATTTCCTCAATGTCCCGCAACATCCGGAAATCACCTTTACAGCCAGCGGCGGCACTGCCGACAGCGAGACAACCGGAACCGTCACCGGAGATCTCACGGTGCTGGGGCAAAGCAACCCGGTGACCCTGAACGTCACCCTCAACAAGGTTGCGCCATACCCTTTCGGGCACAAGCGCGAAGTACTCGGCCTGTCGATGACAACATCCATAAAGCGCAGCGATTTCGGAATGGATTATGGTGTCGCCAACGGTCTCGTCGGGGATGAGCTGCAGATTAACATCGAGACGGAAGCGATGAAAACGGAGTGAGCTGAGAGCCCGGTAGAAAACGAACGCGTCCGGTGTCAGTCTTCCCTGCCAACAGTCCGTCGGACTCGAAAACCTGTGCCCTTGATGCGACCCCACGGATACTGACAGGCGTATGCCTGTAAGACATGTTATGTTATATTCAATTCCGACCGTGAGATCCGGAACTCTGCGCGCGGTCTGTGCGTTTGCCAACGAGTGAACTGCGCTGGCGGGTGCCGGTGTCCCGGATAAGGAGCCTGTGCCCGTGCGCGGAACTGCCAGAGAAATCTTTCACAGACTTGCCCTGAAAGGCGAACGCCTGACAGACCGGCTGAAACCGGATCCCGCGGGGACGCGCGTCATCGACCCTTATATGGGTTACAGCACCCACGAGCACCTGATCCTGCGCGGTCGGGTTCTGACGGAGTCACGGCAGCGCGCGGCGCGGCCCGACACCGGGCCGGTATCGAATTTCCGTGACATGCTGTCTTTGTTCATGACGGATGAGGTCGCGGGCGTCACGGCAGAGTCCGGTGGCGTCACCACGGTCACCGACGAAGAAGGATATTACACCCTGACCCTGCCGCGTCCTGAAACCACGGGCTGGACACAGGTCACGGTGAATCTGCCCGATTACGGTGTTTCTGCCGTCAACCATGCATTTGTGCCCGATGCCAGCGCCGAGCTGATGATCATATCAGATATTGATGACACCGTGCTGAAAACCAACGCCTGGTCGCTGGTGCGCAATCTGTGGACGTCGCTCACCGGCAGCGTACTCTCGCGCGAGATCCACGAAGACGCGCGCAGTCTCATCGCCGGGTTGTCCGGCAACGGGCGCAACCCTGTTTATTATGTCAGCTCATCCCCCTGGAATATGCATGCTTTTCTGGACATGATATTCGAGCGTACCGGGTTGACGCGCGGGCCGATGTTTTTGCGCGATCTGGGCCTGAGCGACACCAAGCTGATCACCGAAGGACATGGCAGCCATAAAGGCGGCAGCATCCGCCAGCTGCTGGAAGCGCACCCGGGGCTGACTACCGTTCTGCTGGGCGATACCGGTCAGAAGGACAGCGAAATCTATGCCGGTGTCGTGCATGACTATCCGGGGCGGGTCAGCGCCGTCGTGCTGCGCGAAACCGACGACGGTTCAGACGATGCCGATACCGGGCCGATGGCGGAGATGCGCAGAAACGGCGTGGTGGTGTTTCACGGGCCCCGCTTTCCGGACCCCGCCGAAGTTGCTTCAGAAATCCTCTGAAATCTGTGCAATCCGGCGCTCTGCTGTCTCTGCCGGCAGAGCGAGGATCGCCTGATCGACGGACGCGGGGATCCTGTCTTCGCCGCTCGCAAGGGTACAGGCCACACGGGCATCATCATAGCTGCGGTATTGCACAAGCGTCCAGGTGTCATTGCGCTCTGAGGCCCAGAGCACCTGGTTGTACTGCGCGGCGGTCACGGGCGTTTCGCCGTACCAGTCTTTCAGTGTGGCTTCGAGCTCAACCGCCGGCATACAGACGGGCGTGTCTTCTGCCCATGCCGGCGCTGCGGCAAAAACCATGAAAACAGTGCTGGTGATGAAACGTCGCATAGGGCCTCCTTGTCCTGATGTAACACCTGACAGGGGCGGTGAGTTCCCGGAATATCACTTTTTATCAGTGTTTTAGGAGACGTTTTCACTCATATCCGCAGCCACGAAAAAAGGCACGCCCCCGCGGGAACGTGCCTTTCAGTTCTGTTGTAGCCGCGTATCAGTAGCGGTTTTTGTTGATCGCCAGACCAATCGCCACACCGACAAACAGCGCGCCGGCTGCGAACATCAACGGCTGTTCTTTCGCCATCTCACGTGCAGAGGCGCCAACTTCATTCAGGCTGTCGCGCATATCAGCGGCCACGTCCTGGGCTTTTTCCGCAACTTCATTTGCCTTCTCAGCGACCTGCGTCGAGGCTTCAGATGCCTTGCGTCGGGCGGCATCGGCGGTCTCGGCTACTTTGGCACGGGCCGCATCGGCAGTATCAGCCGCCTTGTCGCGGGCTGTCTTGTCTTCGTCAAGCTTGCCGGCATTTGCAAGTGTGTCGGGGTCGGCGCTGTGAATTGTCGTACTCATTTTATCTCTCCTGATTTCAGGTTTTCGTTTCGGTCAAAGGGTTGAATCCGGCAGGCGTCAGTGCTGCTGCAACCGGTCATACCCGGCCCGCACGCTTTCGCGCAGAGCCGCTTCGCCGGTCTGTGTGGCGCGTGAGAATTCGTCCTTCAGGGTGAATTCCGCCTGTTGCAAAAGCTCGTCGCGCTTTGCACCAAGCATGTCGTCTTCCAGCCGCGTGCGCGGCAGCATGGCAGCAACGAAGGCTCCCAGGCCCATAGCCAGTGCGCCGGTTGAAAGCGGCTGGCGGTAATGATAGCTGCGCGCTTTGCGCGCTGCGATCGCTGCCTGACGGTCAAGCTTCTCCTGCACGTCAATGGCGGCACGGCGTGCCTGCAGCACACGGCGACGCGCGGGCTCCGGCAGTTCGGCCAGACCGTTGTTGATTGCCGCCCGCATTTTCGGGGCGAAGGGCTCGGAATTCTTCGCCGCTTCGGCTGCGGCCACACGACGGTCAAACTCACCCGTCAGCACATCACCCGGTCTTTGACCCTGCACCACCTCGCGGTCGCGCCGGTCATAAGGCACCTCGGGCGTCGGACGCTTTGGTCCGGCGAGAAGTGCGGCAAGGCCAACCCCCACCAGTATGGCAGCGGCCGGATTGGCGCGCGCCATATCGATGGCGGCAGAACCAGCAGCCCCTCCACGGGCCTGTACTTCGCGGGCCACGGTGTTGGAGATCTGCTCCGGCGAGATCGCTGCTGTCAGCTGGCTCAGTGTGCGGTCCAGCAGACTGCGGTTCTGTTCAATGTTGCGTTCGAGCTCGTGAATGTTGTCAGACATGAGCGTTCTCCTTGATGGTCTCGATGTCCCGGCGGACATTTTTAATGGATTTATCCGGTGTCAGGCTCTCGGAACTCAAACGCGATTTGCCGGCCATAAACAGAATGATTGCGGCGACGATCGCGACACCGGCGACAATCAGTGATGAGACGGAAACCGGCAGGCCAAGCTCTGCAAGCGCGGCAACAGCAGCTGCCGACAACACGTCCAGAACCGACAGCACCAGAAAGCCTGCAAGAATGATCATGGCGATACCCGCCACGGCACTTTTGAGCTTCATAGAGACTTCTTTTTTCGCCAGGCGGATTTCGTCGCCGATGAGGCGCGTACCGTGGCGGATCAGATCACTGACCAGCGCAGGGGCGTCAGTCGGATCGGGTCGCACGTGCGGGTGTTCGGGGTGATCTGTCATGCTGTGGACCTTCCGTTGGTATAGGCCGTCGCGGTCGGACCTGCCGGGCTCGCGGGCACAGTGGCCGCACGCTGAATGCCGGTCACGTGACCGGTCCAGGGGTCGGCGTCATCTGCACGACGCGCCGGCGTTGCCGGATCGGACGCCTTGAGAAAGCGCGCGGCAGCAAATCCAAGCAGAGCAGCACCGCCCAGAAACAGCACAGGGTTCTCGCGTGCAAAATGCGATACCTTGCCCGCTGCCTCATTCAGGTCAGTGTCGCGCAGTGCGCCGGCTACCTGTTGCAGGCTGTTGGCCACGTGGTCCGCGGCCTGCGCCTGCAGGCTGCCCGGCTCAAACTGACGCGATGCAGCGTCGGCGGCATTGGCGGCGGTCGCGGCTTCATATTCCGCGCGTGCGGTCACCGCATCGGTGGCCGCTTCGGCTTCATCACGAACTTTCTGCGCTGCATCATCAGTTGCCTGATCGATGCGATCGCGGAATTCGCTCTTTTTTGTCTCTTCAGGAAAATCAGTCATTGTTTCCTCCGGTGTATCTGTTGCCGGACAAACGTGCTCAGCCCCGTTTGGTTCCAAAGATTCAGCGGGTCAGGATTGTTTTGCAGCTGCAGCACCGCGACCGGTGCCGGCGCTCAGACCATTTCGACCGGCACACCTGGCAGCGGCGTGCCGAAGTCATGCGCGGGTTCCGCGTCAAAGGGCAGGATAAACCCTTCACGGTTCTCCGGGTCACTGGCACGATTACGCTCCGCCAGCTGCCGCCAGACCTCCACCGTGCCCGGTTCTGCCGCCAGGTATTCATCGCCCGCCGTCTCCGGCAGCCAGGCGCGCATCACTTTGTGCCGCAGGGCGCGCACGGTCCCGGGGGTCTCCAGCGCCATGCCCAGTTCCGTATCCCAGCGCATGCTGCGCCCGTTGAGATTGGCCGAGCTCACTATGGCCGCCCGGTCGTCAAAAACCGAGACTTTGGAATGTACGAAGATGATCGGCGCGCCTGCGAGCGTGCTGCGGTCTGACGCTTCCGCGCGCCGCTTCTGAGCCGGGGATACGATCATCAGACGGTCGCCGAATGCCTTGCCAAGGCGGTTGATACAGCGGCTTTGCAGATATTCGCCATAGCGGTGATCAAGGCTGGTCTCGTTGTCAAAGGCCACTTCCATCGGCGCCGCAGGTAAAAGTACCAGCAGCCCCAGCCCGGGTACCTCGCCTGCCCGCCTGACAAGAGCACCGGTGATCTGCGGATCGCGCAGAAACTGATTTTCCAGATAGATGAACTTCTCAGCCCGGGAAATGCAGTCCAGATGGTGGTTTAACAACCCGGTCTCGGTGATCCGGGGCGACAGATATTTTGCGGGTCCTCTGCGCCTGACCGACAGGGTCCGCAGCAGACCTGAGGCCGCTTCCACCCGGCGCGGGTCTTCGCATTCGTCCAGAAAGCGGTCGAGATGCTGACGGGCCGCACGTGCCAGTTCCGCGTCGCGGGTCATAAGCTGCACGTCATGCCAGGTGTCCGCCGCCCCGGTCTCGTGGCGTTTGGTATCATTTCGGCGCCGGTCGAGATCGAGCCCGCCGATGTACAGCACAGCATCATCGATCACGGCGACTTTCTGGTGATGGGTGACCGGCATCATCGGCGGAAACCGGTGACGCAGCGGGCGCACCGACCCGCTGTCGCCCACCACATATCCCTTCAGTCCTGGCATACAGCGCAGCGCCTCGGTGCGCACCCCGTCCGGCAGCCCGGAAAGGTCGCTGCAGGTCTGCGCAAGACGCGCCTGCACTTTGGGCCAGAGAACCAGTCTCGGCCCCCAGCCCACCCGCGCGGGATGCGCTGAAATGCGGACGGTCAGCTTGCCGGGGTTACGGGTAAGCTCTCTGATGCCGGCGAAAACCTTGGCGGATTTCCAGCTGTCACGGTGCAGATCCGGGCGCACCACCGGATCGAAATCCGATATTACAAAGCGGATGGCGACACCCTCGTCGAGTTTACGCATCAGCAGATCGGCCCAGGTGTCACCTGTTGCCCGGGCCTCGTCCGAGATCAGCGGTGTCCGTGGATCGAACACCCGAAACCCCGCGTCAATCCGGTCGCGCGCCGCCAGAACCGCCCGTTCGAACGCCGGAAATGCCTCTTCCGCCGTGACCAGCACTTCGGTGTCGCACGCCCGGCTCATGTCAGATCTCCGCCGGTTCGCCGGTACCTGCGGCACCGAAGGCCTGTTTGTCGTCGCGGCGCGCCGTCTCGCGCGCCTGCACGTCATTCACGGCCTTGCCCAGCTGACGCATCCAGACAATGAACGGGATCGCCACCAGACCGCCGAGCGGACCCCAGAGCCAGATCCAGAACACCAGCGATACAAAAACCAGCAGCGGGTTCACCGAAACATGGCGGCCCACAACGCTTGGCGTCACAAACTGTGCCTCGATCATATTCATGGTCAGATAAATCGCCGCCGGCGCGAAACTCATCAGCCCGTCAAACACCACCATGCCGGCAATCAGCAGCATCAGCGCAAAAGCGGTGGGGCCGAGATACAGCACGAAATTCACCAGAAAAGCACCGATACCCCAATAGATCGCATTGGGCATCCCGAGCGCCGACAACACCAGCACAACAAGCGCGCCAAAGGCTGCATTGACGGAAGTGATGGCGAGAAAATAGCGAGACACATCGGCCTCCGCACGGCACAGCATTTCGCGGTTCAGCAGGGAGGATTTACGGTCGATCAGCTCATACATATCCGTTCGCGTGAGCAAAAAGAAATAGAGCACACCGGCAAATACCATCATCTGCCCTGCCACCGAGGGCAGATATGACAGCAGCTCGGCAGCCCCCGGCACAACTTCGGCCGCGTTCTCGGCATCGGTCCTCTCACCTTCGGGGTTCAGAACGCCGGCCATGCGTTCCTGAACGTCGGCCAGGTTCTGCATCAGCGACTGAACGCCGCTGAGCGCTTCGCGGATCTCAAACCAGTAAATGGGGATGCGGGTCATAAATCCGGCCAGAACCGGATAAAACAGTAAAATAAGTGCCAGAAAAACGAACAGCACCAGCATCAGAACGGCCAGCGCGCCGATCGCACGAGGGGCGCCAAGCCTGTCTATTGTGTCAGCAAGCGGGGCGAAAACGATGCCTGCGACAAAGGCGAGAATGAGCGGCAGAAAAACCTGCTGGCCGGTTTGCAGCAACCACACAAGAGCCGCCGCGCCCAGACAAATCTGGGCTGCACGGATCACAAGAACCGTTTTGTAATCGGGCCGGATCAGTGAGTCTGACACGATAAAATCTCCTTTTGCCGGGGACCCGGCAGAAAAAAACCGGCCCCGCTCAGGGGGCCGGTCTTAGAAATCAGACCGTCAGTTTACACGGTTGCGGTTGAAGAGCCTTTGGGGCCTGCAAAGAACCAGATGATGAAGCCGATGACCGGCAGCACAAGGATCAGCAGGGTCCAGAGAAGTTTAGCGCCTGTCGATACGCCGCTGGTCCATGTTTTCACCAGTGCGTAGATGTTCAGGACCAGTACGATAAGGCCGAAAATACCATATTCCATTGTCTTTTCCTCTTCTGTATGTGTTGTTGCAGGTATAACCCGGTCTGCCCCGGAAGGTTCCCGCGAAACGTCCACGTTTTTTTAAATTCGTCCTCATCGCGCGCCGTTCCGGGGGCTCAGCGCCGGCTGCTGCCGCCTCTCAGACACCGTCAGGCCTCAGAGGGCGACAAACCCCGACCCTGAGCACTGCGAGCGGATCAGCGCCATCGGCCTCCCCTCCCCCGCACAGCGCATAATAAAAGCGCCCTGCCGGTCAGCAGAGCGCTTTGAAACCTGAACGGGCACAGCGGGTCAGGCCGCGTCGCTCAGCTCCTTTGCAATGATTTTCTCGATCTCATCGAGCGGGTGGTTGGTCAGAACTTTCGGGATATCCATCACCAGTTTGTCGGTGACGACCTGGTGCAGAGTGTCGCGCAACTCGCTCAGCACCGGACGGCTCGCCGCAATGACCAGATGCTCGAAAGCGCCCGCATGGGCATCCTGATAGAGACTGTCCGCGATCTCATCGGCAAAGCGTTCTTTTGCCAGCACGTGCCAGTCGGTATCCTGCACGGCGGAGCGGTGAATGCCCGGGCCGTCATTAAACCGGCCGGGCCGGTTCGCGGCCCATTCCTGTGCCTGCGGATTTTCCTGGGTTTCCTTTTCGCGCACGACAAGATGCATGTCCTCTTCATCGCCGCGGTTCACAAGATAAAGCACCTTTTCCCCGTCTGCGATGATAACCCATGTACCCTGTTTCAGCCCTGAAGTGGACATATCCGTCTCCCTGATATTCGTTTAACTGCGATGCACCGCGCCGCGACTGCCGGGAAAACCCGCCGGATTGTGCGGCCGCCGTCCCGGGCCACCGGGTCGTGCGACCTCTGCCCGGATCAGCGCCATATTGAGCTTGTGCGATTTGAAAAAGAGGTCAAACACATCACCGACCACCGGGACACCGCCGATGAAAAAATCAAGCGCGGTGTTGAGCCCCATGCGGGGCAGCACACGACGCCGAACACCGATCTGCGCGCCTTCATAGATCATAAAGATGCCCGGCACAGCGGTCACCAGATCACCCAGGCCCGGGATAAGACCAATCACGCTGTCCCACCCGAACCGCACGCCGATCACCGGAATGCGGAACCGCGTATCAAGGCGCGATGCAATCCGGTCAAGCCGGTCCAGTCTGTTCTGACGGTCTGTTCTCGAAATACTGCGTGTCATGGTGCTCTCCCTGCCGGTGCCGGCGCTTTATTTTGCGGTGTCAGTCGTCCTTTTTAAGGTCACGGAACGCATCTGCGATCTGTGTCTCCGATCCGCTTTCGTCGACTGTCTTTTCGGTCTCGTCAGACATCTTAGCGTCGCTTTCGGCGTGGTCCTTATCGCCTTTTTCGCCCGGCTGGTTCTTCAGCGGCAGATGCTGCTCTGAGCCTTTGAGATCAGGATAGCTTACGGTCTGTGATACGGTTTTCATGATGGTCTCCGTGATAATACGTGTTGGTTTTCCGACGGCCCATTGCCGTGCGGCTCAGTGAAATAACGATCTCGCGGCCCGCCGGTTCCGAAATTCATAAACAGAACCGCACAGATGCGCCCCCTGCCCTGCCCCGGTTGGCCCACATCGGCAAACCTGCGATCCCGGCGCGTTTTTTATGGAACACAGATGCCTGTCGCGCGGTTGGCAAAGGGTATGCTTACGGACCGGCGCGTGCCCGCCTGCAAATGGTGACACGGGCCTGTAGTGACGAAAACGACATCGTGGAGGCCGGAAAATTGGTTACAGACTGCCATAACTGCCATCTGCGCCGTCTGCAGATTTTTGAGGATATGACCGCAGAAGAAGTGCGCAAAACAAACAACTTCAAATCCGGTGAACTGACCGTCGACCGCAATACTGAAATCCTGATGGAGGCCTCCGATACGCCGCAGATTTTTACTGTGCTGCGGGGCATGGGCCTGCGCTACAAGCTGACCCCGGACGGACGCCGCCAGGTCCTCAATTTCATTTTTCCCGGAGATCTGATCGGTCTGCAGGCGCCCATGCTGGGCGAGCTGGGTCACTCGGTCAAATCCTCGACATCGATGACGCTCTGCGCCTTTAACCGCAAAAACTTCTTTGATTTCTTCAAATCCTCGGTCCGCCGCGCCTATGACATCACATGGCTTGCGGCGAGCGAAGAGCATTTCATGGGCGAGACGCTGACCACGCTGGGACAGCGCAATGCGGTGGAATCCGTGGCCTGGGCATTCGTGAAAGTGTTTCAGCGCGGCAAGGCGCTGGATCTCGTGACCAACAACCGCATGCCCATGCCCTTTGCCCAGCAGGATCTGGCGGACGCGCTCGGGCTGTCGCTGGTGCATACGAACAAGACGATCAAGCGTCTGCGCGACCGGCAGCTGGTAAACTGGTCCAACGGTGTGCTCAAAATTCACGATCTGGAGAAACTCGCCGATATTGCCGGCATGGACCTGGGTGACGTGCGTGAGCGTCCGCTGATCTGACCGCAGGCTCTTTGCGCGGAACCAGACAAACAGAATGCGCGTTCCAGTCATGACACCGGTCCTTCGCGACCACCCCGTTCCGACAAAGGAGATATGTCATGGCCCGTGGCCGCACCGCGTCCGATCCCACCGAAATTCCCCCTAAAGGATGGAAGGACATCGCCTTCCGCCTCAAGGATGAGGTCGCTCAGGACCGCGTTGGCCTGATTGCCGCCGGCATCGCGTTTTACGGGCTGCTCGCGCTGTTCCCGGCCATCACTGCCGTTATCGCTATCGCCGGCCTCATCGCAGAACCCGTTCAGATCACCAACCAGGTCGGCCAGCTTGCAGGTCTGATCCCACAGGAGGTGACCACCATCATTACCGACCAGGCGACCGAGGTTGCAGGCTCGCGCGAAGGCGGGCTGGGCATTGCCGCCCTGATCGGTGTCGGCATAGCACTCTGGTCCGCCTCCAAGGGCACATCGAGCCTTATACAGGGTCTCAATGCTGCTTATGACGAGGAAGAAACCCGCGGCTTTTTCAAAAAGCTGATCACCCGCCTGGGCCTGACGCTCTTCATCATTCTGGGCATCTGCACCGGTCTCGCCGTGACCATGGCGGTGCCTGCCGTCACGGGCGCGCTGAATGCCGGCATCGTCGTCGAAACCCTGGGCTCAATCGTTGCCTATCTGCTGCTGTTTGCGATGGCGACCGTCGGGCTTGCGGTGATTTACCGTTATGGTCCGTCGCGCGATAATCCGGAATTCGCGTGGGTTTCTCCGGGGGCTCTTCTCGCCTGTGTGATGTGGGTTGTGGCCTCCGCGGGGTTTGCCTTTTACGTCGGCAATTTCGCGTCTTATAACGAAACCTTCGGCACGCTGGGTGGCGTGGTGATCCTGCTTATGTGGTTCTGGATTTCCGCTTTCATCGTGCTGCTGGGCGCCGAGCTCAATGCCGAAACCGAAGCGCAGACCCGCCATGACACCACAGTCGGTAAAGACCTGCCGATGGGCGAGCGCGACGCGGTCAAAGCCGACAACCTCGGCGAAGCCGAAACTGCCTGAGCATGCGGCGTCCGACCTGACCGGGTGACCCGGCCCCTGCCCTGCAGGGCGCCGGGTTTTTCTTCTCTAACTCCATATACAGAGACCATTATGACATCCCCCTACCCTCCTTATGACCGCTTTTTCCTGCGCTGCTGTGCGGTGCTTGCCTTCACCGGATATGCTGCCATCATCCTCGCCAATATCGCCGGCAGCATCATAGTTCCCGGCCACGATCCGATGGCCGACACGATCAGCGATCTGGGCGCGGGGCGCTATGAAATCATCCAGGATCTGGGGTTTTACGGGTACGCTGCGGGCCTTATGGCGCTCAGCATGGCGCTTGCTAACCTGCATCCCGGCGGGATGCGCTGGACGACCGGTCTCTTCGCCGTCGCCATCGTCGCCGCCCTGACCATCGTAATCGGCGCGCGCAATGAATACGGCGACAACGACAGCGACGGTGTGGTGATCCACATTTACCTCGTCTACGGCCTGGCCCTTCTGATCGGGATTGCGCCCTTCGCGCTGCGCGACGGGGTGCGACACTGGGGAGAGAGCTATGCCAGGATCTCGGTGGTTTTCGGTATCGTCTGGTGGGTCGCGGCCCCGGTCTTTTTCTTCATGCCCACGGGCTGGGACGGCGCGTGGGAACGCGGCCTCGGCGTCGCCGCGACCGCGTGGTTTACGCTCATTACTGTGGGGGTATGGCGCGAGGCCGACCGCTGATCAGCGGCCGTCCTCGTCGTCAGATTTCAGCGCCGCCGCCAGGTTCTTCGTCTCGCCGTCAGCCGCCTTCGGCACAATCCGGTAGAGCGCATTCACCATGCAAAAGACCGCAAAGGCCAGAAGCCCGGTACACAGGATCGTCACAAGAACAGTGCCATATGCCTGCTCGCGCAGCCATTCGAACGCGGCACCCATACCACCGGCCTGGCCGGGATCGGTTTGCAGAGCGGCATAAACCAGCAACAATCCCAGGATGCCGACAACGACCCCCTGCCCCAGCACGCCGACCTTGAGAACTTCGTTCCAGTTGCGGGTGAAATGATTGGCAGCCAGGTCGTCGCGGTATCCTTCGGTGACCGCCTTGTGCACGTAATAAACGGCGGCGCACATGGTAAGACCACCAGCGATCCCGATCGCCCAGACACCGCCCGGCGAGGCCATGATTTTGCCGATCACGCCTTGCGTGCCGCCGGACCCGCCCGACGATGCACCAAGCGTTGTGAGGGCCAGAATACCAA
>NZ_JAHEHZ010000151.1 GCF_024639605.1 Roseobacter sp.
GGGTTCAGCGCGTTAAAGCCGGGGGTGCCGGAGAAGACGACGAGACCCTCTTCTACCTCCAGAAGATCCAGGTTGAGTGTTTCCGCGATCGGTGCGCCGGCAATTTTGTCATCCAGAACACTCTGCATAAACTCCAGCCCTGACATGGTCAGGATTTTCTCAGGTGGCGTCAGATCTTCAGGCGTTCTGGCGGCATAGGTCATCGGGGCGCGCTCCGCAGTTGGTTGCCGCCAACAGTTAGAACGCGGCTCTCAAAGCCTCAAGGGGCTATGCGACGTCGCGCACACCTGTCTCCGCCTGGGTGACGCCAAGAGCATGGCAGACCTCGCGCGTCAGCTCCGGCCGGTTCAGCGTATAGAAATGCAGGTTTTCGACACCCTCATCCACGAGGGTCGAGCACATCTCGGTGCAGACCGCGCGGGCCAGCAGGTCGTGGCGGTCATCACGGATCGCAGTCTCAAAGGCCTGATCGAGCCAGAGAGGCACACTTGTCCCGCAGCGCGCGGCAAATTTGCGGGCGCTGACCCAGTTTGTAACCGGCAGGATGCCGGGTGTGACAGGGGCGTTAATGCCGGCCTTTGCACAGTCATCGCGAAAGCGCAGAAAGGTCTCTGCTTCAAAGAAAAACTGTGTGATGGCCTCGTCGGCACCTGCGTCGATCTTGGCTTTGAGCCAGTCAATGCTGGCTGCCTGGCTTGCAGCTTCGGGATGTTTCTCCGGATAGGCGCCGACGCGCAGCGTGAACAGGTTTGTGGCAGCAAGCGCTTCGATCAGATCCACGGAATTTGCAAAGCCGTCGGGGTGGGCGGTAAAGCCGTCGCTGCCCTCCGGCGGGTCGCCGCGCAGGGCCACAAGATCGGTTACACCGGCTTTGGCAAACCGGCGCGCGGTGGCCATGGTTTCGTCGCGCGTGGCGCCCACGCAGGTCAGATGCGCCGCGACCGGCAGGCCAGACGATTTGCGCAGTGTATAGGCGGCGTCATGTGTGAGATCGCGCGTTGTACCACCCGCGCCATAGGTCACTGAGAAAAACCTCGGGGCCAGCGGGGCCAGCGCCTGCGCCGTTTCCCACAGACGAAAGGATGCATCGATTGAGCGGGGCGGAAAGACTTCGAATGAAACAGCGGGTGTGGACATCGGAACAGATCCTTATGATTTCGTATCTTGTGCCATGAACGGAAAGATGAAACAAATTCATAACTTTCATCTTTAATATGAGTTCGGCATGCATATTGAGTTCAGACACCTGCGCACCATTCAGGCCATTCACGAGGCCGGCGGGCTCGCGCGCGCTGCTGATCTGCTGCACATCACGCAATCCGCGTTAAGTCATCAGATCAAAGGGCTGGAGGATCAGGCCGGGGTCGAACTGTTCGTACGCCGCTCCAAACCGCTGAAGCTGTCGCCCGCAGGGCAGCGATTGCTCAGGCTCGCCGAGCAGGTGTTGCCCCAGGTCCAGGCGCTGCAGGATGAGTTCACCGGATTGCGCGCGGGCAGCACCGGGCGCATGCACATTGCCATCGAGTGTCACGCCTGCTTTGAATGGCTCTTCCCCGTTCTGGAGAAATTCCGGCGGTCCTGGGCGGATGTGGACGTCGATATCCGCCCCGGTCTCGCTTTTGACGCCCTGCCGGCGCTGCTCAAGGAGGAGGTCGATCTTGTGGTCTCTTCCGACCCTGAAGATCTGCCCGGGGTCGAGTTTGTGGAGCTCTTTGATTATGCACCGGTTTTTGTGGCTTCCAGCCAGCATCCTCTGGCTCAGAAGCCTTTCGTTGAAGCGGCGGATTTTCGCGGTGAAACGCTGATCACCTACCCGGTGGAACGCTCGCGATTGGATGTGTTCAGTCAGCTGCTGATCCCCGCCAAGGTCGAGCCGGCAGCGATCCGTCAGGTTGAGCTCACTGCGGTAATATTGCTGCTGGTGGCCTCAAACCGGGGCGTCGCGGTTCTGCCGGACTGGGTGGTGCGCGAGGTGAAGTATTCTTCCGATTACGTCACGCGCCCGCTGACGGCAAAAGGTATTACCCGCAGGCTGTATGCGGCGGTCCGACAGGATGATATGGATAAAGCGTATATGCAGCAGCTGTTGCGGCTCGCTGGTGAAGAGGCGCGCAAACTGCAGGCCCGCTAAGTCCGGTAACGCGGCTCAGCTGTTGCCGAAGCGGCCTGCAAGACTGTTGATCAGACGCCGTTCGGCCGGGGAAAGCCGTGCCGGTTCATTACCGGCGGTCAGGCTTTCAGGAGCGGGCAGGGATTCTTCGATCTGCTCGCGGCTGGGGTTTGCAAGCCGTACGGCCTCGATAACCTTTTCAGCGGTCTCAGGTGAGGCATCAAGCGCGCCGGAATAGGCGCTCAGGATTTTTTCCTCCGCGTGGGTAATGGCGGTGCGTGCATCCACAAGCTGATTAACCACCACGGCGGCACGGGTCAGTTCGGCGGTTCCGGGCTGGTCGGTGCCGTTGGCGCGGGCGCTGCTGATCACCTGATTTGCCGGGCCGAGGTCGGGATACCCGAGGGTTGAGCGCGCCTGATCATCCAGAAGGCGGTCGTCAATGCCATTATCCAGCAAGGCCTGAGCATTGGCGATTTCGGTTGCCGACGGAGCGTTCCTGACCAGATCGTAAGCCGCGGCGAGGGCCAGTGTTTCTTTCGCAACATCAAGGTCTTCCTGCAAAGCCTGCATGGTATAGTCCGCGATGGCGAGGGCCGCGGCAAGACCGGCAGGTCCGCTGAAATTGCCGGTTGCGATCCGGTCAAGTTTTGCTTTGGTGCTGGCATTGATCACGCCGGTCACTGTGCCGAGATTGGCCGGGTGCATCGCTCCTTTGACTGTCGGACGCACGGCAGGCTTGATGCTTGCCTCGATTGCCGGTGCGCGGGTGGTGCTGATGCGGGCTGTGCGTGTGCGCGGTGCCGATCCGGTATCGTTTTCAGCAGTGGTGCTTGCTTTTGCCGCGTACGGTCCTGGTGCGGGCGCGCCGAAAAGTGTTTCCAGCACCCGCGCGAGGGCAGTGGTCCGTGGCAAGACACTTACTGTGTCATCGGAACCGGTATCGGGCGCTGAAAAGCCTGCATCTGCTTCGCCGCCATCATTATTACCACCACCTGCGTCCCTGATTCCGCCGCCGGTCGAAGGCGATGATCTGTCCTTGTCGTGGCCATAGGCATTTCCGTTGCCGTTGTTACCGTTATTGCCATAGTTGCCGTTGCCGTTGCCGTTATTACCGGTTCCCTGATTTCCATTGTTACTCTGGGCGTTATCGCCGTGACTGAAACCGCCGTTAGCACTGTTGCCGCCCTGGCCAAAGGCATTTCCGTTGCCATTGGTGCCGTTGCCGGCACCGCCTGCATTGCCGTTTCCATTGCCGTTGTTCTGCTGAGCCTCGACGGGACCGGCAGTCACAAATACCACCGCCGGTGCTGCAACAAGGGCAGACAGGGCGATGGCAGAAGTGCCGATCCTCAGGTATCTCAACATATTCAGTCCTTTTGCGCAGACGTATTCCGGGCGCGATAAGCTGGTTTGCACAAATGGTTAACGGAGTATTAAGGCCACAATTTGTCGCGAATCGCCGGAAGTTGACCAAACTGTGACGGCTCCGGCGCCCGCAAAGGCGCCCGGTAACCGGCGTTCAGACCTGCAGTCCCGGGAAATGGTCAGCGTGCGAGACGCGCCGCCCGCCCGCCGCGCCGGCGGGTGATCCGACCGGCGCGCCCGGGCAGTTCAGCGATGATTGTCCGACGCGCTTCGACACTCAGACGTGACCATTGCGTAATCTCGTCGATGCTGCGCAGACAGCCGGTGCAGAGCCGTGCCTCGGGGTGCACCACGCAGATCCTGATGCAGGGGCTTTCGATCTCGTCACGTTTCCAGATGTCGTCGCTCATGCTCTGTCCTTGTTGCGGCGCAGCACGGCCATCCGGTCCAGCGCTCCCTGCAGAATATACGCGGCCGCCACGTGATCAATCACCTCGGCGCGACGTTTGCGCGACGTATCCGCCTCAAGCAATGCCCGTTCAGCAGCCACCGTCGAAAGCCGCTCGTCCCAGAACGTCAGCGGCATGTCAAACCCGTCGAAGCGTTCGATGTTGCGTGCAAAAGCGCGTGTCGACTGGCAGCGCGGTCCTTCGGAGCCGTCCATATTGCGGGGCAGGCCCAGGACAAGTCCGCCGATGCGTCGGTTGTCGAGCACCATACGCAATGCGGCGGCGTCTTCGGTGAACTTGCGGCGGCGGATGGTTTCGAGCGGCGTGGCGACAGACAAAAACGTATCGGAAACCGCAACGCCGATCGTCACCGTACCCAGATCAAGACCGGCGATCGCCTGCTGCGGGGGCAGGGCGGCCAGAAAGGCTTCGGTGTCGTCGAAGATCATTCCGCCACCTGCGCGCGTTGTCCTGCGCGCAGCAGAAGATCAAGCGCGCGGGTGTCGCCTGCAAAAACGTTCGTCGCGTTTTCATAGACGGCAGCAGCCTGGGATGTCTGTCCCAGCACGCCGAGTGCCGTGATCAGCTGTGCCCAGTCTTCGACCGGTCCGCCTTCGGTTGCCAGCCGGTCAGACAGGCCGGAGACCATATTGCCGATCATCTCCATACGTTCTGCCGGTGTCATGTCGCCTGCGGCTTCGATGTCGCCCGCTGTCGGCCCTCTGCCGCCGCCGATTTCAGGCAGCTGATAGTTCACCCCGGCGCGAAACGCCATTTCCTCGATCTGTGCCAGCACCGGCGGGATCCAGGGCGCGTCTTCCGGCCCCTCGCGCAGCAGTCCGTCCCAGATCCGGAAGGCCGTATCGGGTCGTCCGACCTGCGACATCATCAGGCCCATATAATAGCGCGCTGTACCGTTGCCCGGATCAAGGCTGAGAGCAGTCTGCAGCGCGGCCTCGGCTTCGGGCGAGACATAGCCGCCCGCCGAAAGCACCAGCATATCGGCCAGCCCCGCGTAATCCGTGGCACCTGCGGCATCGCCCTTCAGGCGGATCACCTCGCGCTGTGCGTCGGCTGCTGCTGAGAAGTTGTTGAGGTTGGCCTCGTTTTGGGCCAGCAATATCTGTCCCTGCACATCGCCGGGCCGGTTTGCGACGGTCGCGCGCAACTGTTCCACGAGTGCGATGTAGTCGGGGCTGGCATTGGCGGGCGTCTGCGGTCGCGGCAGACTGGCCTCTGCGGCTTCCTGAGCGGGGCGGCTGGCGCGGCGTTCGTCGGCCATGGCGATGCGGTCAGAAAGCGCCAGATCGCCGTAGCCCGGTGCGCCGAGCTGCGTATAAATCGCGACACTGCCACCGATCAGCAGAACAGCCGCAACGACTGCAACAATCTGCGGCGCGCCTTTTTTGTCATGATCGCCGGCCTGTTCCGCCTGAATCGCCGCATCGGCAGCAAGGATGCGGCGCGAAACCTCGGCACGCACCCTTTCGGCATCTGCCTCGCTGACCACGCCGCGGGCGAGATCCTTGTCGACCTCGCGCAGCTGGTCGCGATAAACGCGCAGATCATAGGCCGCTGCGGGTTCGGTACCCGCTCTGCGCGGCGCGCGCATCGCCAGCGTGATCAGCACCGCGACCACGGTTGCAAGCCCGCCTGCGACGATCCAGAATATCATGCCACCCCCTCTGTCATGGCTGCAGATGTAGCCGTCCCGGCGCCGGACCAAAAGGGGCAAATGGCCACGATGATGTGACACGTTGCTGCAATTGCGCCACGTGTCGTAAACATGTCAGGATGTGACGTGCCGGGTCTTCAATTCTGCGCCGTTTCGCGCACAAGGGTAGAGAACTGGCGCGCCGGCGCGAATCCGGCATGTGTTTTCCCGGTCGGGGGTCTGAAAGATGAAACGTTATTCCGTCTTTGCTGTTGCGCGCGAGGCTGCACGGTATCATGCCGGCTGGGAACGCGCATGGCGTAAGGCTGAGCCGAAGAAAAAGTATGATGTCGTCATCATCGGCGGCGGCGGGCACGGGCTGGCGACAGCTTACCATCTGGGTAAGCGTTTCGGGATCAAAAACGTGGCAATCCTTGAGAAAGGCTGGCTGGGCGGCGGCAACACGGGGCGCAACACCACGATCATCCGCAGCAATTACCTGCAGGATCCGTCGGCGGCGCTTTATGAGAAATCACGCAGTCTCTATGAGACGATGAGCCAGGATCTGAATTACAATGTCATGTTCAGCCCGCGTGGCGTGATCATGCTGGCGCAGACCCATCATGAGGTGCGCGGCTATCAGCGCACGGCCCATGCCAACGCGCTGCAGGGCGTGAAAACCGAATGGATCAGCCCCACGCGGGTCAAAGAGCTTGTGCCGATCATGAATATCGCCGGGCCGCGCTATCCGGTACTGGGCGGGCTCTGGCAGGCGCGGGGCGGCACGGCGCGCCATGACGCGGTGGCATGGGGTTATGCGCGCGCCTGCTCTGACATGGGCATGGACGTGATCCAGCAGTGCGAAGTGACCGCTGTGCGCCGCGATGGCGGCAAAGTCGTCGGCGTGGACACCACAAAGGGTGCGATTGACTGCGACAAGCTCGGCATCGTGGTGGCGGGCAATTCGGGCCATGTGGCGGGGCTCGCGGGTTTCCGGCTGCCCATTGAAAGTGTGGCGCTGCAGGCGCTGGTCTCAGAGCCGATCAAGCCCTGTATGGATGTAGTCGTCATGGCCAACACGGTGCACGGCTATCTGTCACAGTCCGACAAGGGAGAGATGGTCATTGGTGGCGGCACCGACGGGTACAACAATTATACGCAACGCGGTTCCTTCCATCACATCGAGGAGACGGTGCGGGCCCTGATCGAGACCTTCCCGATGCTGAGCCGTCTGAAGATGCTTCGCCAGTGGGGCGGGATCGTGGATGTCACGGGTGACCGCTCGCCGATCCTGAGCAAGACGCCGGTGGAGAATGTGTTTATCAACTGCGGCTGGGGCACCGGCGGGTTCAAGGCCACACCCGGATCGGGCTGGGCGATGGCGGAACTGATCGCAAAAGGTCACGGGCCGCTGTCCGATGCTTTCGGACTGGAGCGGTTCCGCGAAGGTCGGTTCATTGACGAAAGCGTGGCTGCGGGTGTGGCGCACTGATGGCAGCATCCGCAATCTCCATTCCGTGCATCACCAGGCACCGCAGCGCCATCTCCTCGCGTGGATTTGCAGTTTTCCTTGCGGGTCGTGCATTGCCGGGGGGCGCGGGGCCCAGACGCGATCAGGCAGCCGGAGCTGACAAACAGTGCAGCGGCCTTGCCCGGTTAGTCGGGTCCGTTCGTTTTTTTGCCTTCTCCTGCCGCAGAGCCAAAAGCGATCAGGTCGCTCACGTCGACCTCGCGCCCTCCGCGGGCCTCCTTGCGCTCAGCAATCCCACGCCGCTCTTTCACAAGCATGTAAACGGCAACAGCGGCGATCAGCCCAAAGGCCAGAACGGCCATCATTTCCTTGCTCATGTCATCTCCTTTTTCGGTACCTTGCGCGGACCGGTTGCCTGCATCATGGCACGGGCGTGTGGGTTTGGCGAGGTTTCAACTGGTGTCTCGCTGCGGAGCTGTTCCCCTGGCAGGTATCTTTGCATACCGGCCTTTATTTCCCGTGGAAAAACGAAATGGCTGACCGCACAACCGCGACTGTACCGGCTCAGACGCCAACAACGAAAACCTCTCCGGCCAGCAATGCCGGACAGGTACGCAACGTTGGTGCTCATGTCGTCGTTGTTGGTGTGCCTGAAGATAACGGCAGTGCCTGTCGCGGCGAAGTCCAGATCGACGTTGAGGGTGAAGCCGGTGAAGCGGCCGGTGCCGCAGCCGCTGTCGAAGGTGCAGCCGGGGGCAGGTGAGCCCGCCGGATGTTTCACAGGTTTTTCTGGTGTCCTTCGGGGAGTGGGCTTTCTTGTGTCTGC
>NZ_JAHEHZ010000152.1 GCF_024639605.1 Roseobacter sp.
CGCGCACAGTGCTGATGCCACAGGCGGTCAGGTTGTCTCTGAGATCGCGCGCGCGGATCTGTCCGAAGGCGACGCCGGCAAGAGTGCCCTGCGCGACGGTGCCGACCTGTGCAGGCACTGCTGGCGGCGTTGCCGGAACCTCACACCAGGCGTCGGGCATTTCATGCGCGGCGCAAAGAGGGGCCATCCGGCGCAGATCCGGTGTCTGATGCGCACAGAACCACCGCGCCATCCCGATCAGCGCATCTACGGCGTTTTCCGGTGTCACCCGAAGGCCGCGGTCCATGCCGTCCGCGCGCAGGATGAGCCCGTCGCCGCCTGTCTCAAAGCGGAAATCGGCCGGGTACTTTGTCAGAACAGGTGCTGCACCCGCATCCACAGCGATCCCCACCTTAGCCGGCAGGTAAGGCAGGTCACTCAGTCGCGACAGGACCGCCCGGGCCAGCTGACCGGTCGCATCCTCCTCCTGCCAGAACGGGCTCACAAGCAGGTTGCGCCTGCGTTCAGATGCAGGGTCGGCATCCAGCAGCCCGATATCGTGCAGATCCCGAAGCAGATCCTCATGGCCCTCCCGGGACACGCCGCGGATTTGCAGGTTCGCCCGGTTTGTAAGATCGATAAAACCGTTGCCATAGCGGTCAGCAAGATCGCACAACCCCAGCACCTGGGCTGTGGAAAGCTCGGCGAGAACGGGGCGTACGCGCACAACCAGCCCGTCGCCCGAGGCCATGGGCTGCCACGCGCCGGGACACCAGCCTTTAATTCGGGGGGCAGCGGTCATTCTGCCGCTCCCGTTTCGGCCAGCACCGAGTTTCGCCGGGTCTGCCACAAGCCGGCCTCCAGCAAAGCCGCAAACCGCGCCTGCATGGCCGCATGGGCTCCCGGGTTCGCATCGCGCAGAAAGGCATCGGTGGCCGGATCGCCCAGAGTGGCGTCGTGGTAAAGGTCAAAGAGATGCGCCGGAACGGCAGCGGCCAGATGCGCAAAAGAGGCCATATGATCGAGGGTGGAGGCGATTTCTGCAGCCCCGCGGAAGCCGTGGTTTTTCATGCCGGCGATCCATGCCGGATGGGTTGCGCGGGCCTGGACCACGCGGGCGATTTCCTCGGTAAGGCCCCGGGCCCGGGGGCGCGCAGGGTCGGTATTGTCCAGATGATAAAGGGTGGCCTGCCCGCCGGCAACGCTCTGCGCTGCAGCAAATCCCGCCTCATGGGTCGCGTAATCGCCCGCCAGCAGCAGGTCGGTCTCCGGCAGATCCTGCAGGTGCACAAAGCTGTCGGCGGCCCCGACACGGGCGCGGATACCCTCGTTGTCTTCCCGCGCGACGTCACCATCCAGCGCCCAGGAGCTGGCGCGCAGCCAGGCCTCTCCGGCACGTTGCCGGGCGGTTTCGGTGTACTGACCGACCGCGTCTCCCATGCCCAGCCCGAACTGGCCCGGCGCCGGGCCGTAGACCCGCGCGAGATCTGCGCGGCCCGCATAGGGGTTCCAGTCAGGTGCTTCATCGCGCGCCGCCAGCGCCCGCACGGCCTGCCCGAAGAGCGCCGACAAGGTTGGAAACACATCGCGGAACAGCCCTGAGACACGTAGCGTGACGTCTACCCGCGGACGTTCAAGCTCGGTGACAGGCAGAACTTCGATACCTGACACGCGCTCCGAACCGGCATCCCAGACCGGCCTGCAGCCCAGAAGGTGCAGCGCCATGGCAAACTCTTCGCCCGCTGTGCGCATGGTGGCCGAGCCCCAGAGATCGACGATCAGGCCCTGCGGCCAGTCGCCTTCTTCCTGCAGGTGACGGCGGATCAGCTCGTCGGCGAGCCGCACGCCCTGGGCATATGCCGCGCGCGTAGGTACAGCGCGGGGATCGGTCGTAAAGAGATTGCGCCCGGTGGGCAGCACATCGCGACGACCGCGGTACGGTGAGCCGGACGGCCCCGGAGGTATCCTCCGGCCTGCCAGAGCATCAAGCAATGATTGCCGTTCGGCGGCTGGCGAGCCCGCGGTTTCTGCCGGCGCTTCACCCCGGGGCGCACGGCCCCAGATGTGCAGCCCCTCGCCGAACTGGCTTTCCTTGATATCGCAGACAAATCGGTCAATGCGGGTGATTGCCTCGGCACTGCAGGTGGCCCGGTCCAGCCCGAGATCCTGCTCCACGCCCTGCACCTGCGCTTCGTCGCGGATATCACCCTGAAGCCGGTCGCGGCGCCGCGGGTCGAGCCCGTCAGCATTGGAGAACTCATCGAGCAGCGCCTCCAGACGTGCGAGGCGCTCAGGCGTGCCGCTGTCCCGCAGAGGCGGCGGAATATGCCCCAGTGTGACCGCCCCGATGCGCCGCTTGGCCTGGGCGGCCTCACCGGGATCGTTGACGATGAAGGGGTAGATAACGGGCATGGCACCGGTCAGAGCCTCGGGCCAGCAGGCCGCAGAGAGGGCGACGGATTTACCGGGGAGCCATTCCAGCGTGCCGTGGGCGCCCACATGCACCAGCGCATCCGCCCGCGACTGAAGCCAGAGATAAAAGGCGACATAGGCGTGGCGCGGCGTCCGGGCCAGATCGTGGTAGGTATCGTTGCGTGCCTCCGGCGTGCCACGTTCCGGCTGCAGCGCGATCGTGACATTGCCGCGCGCGAGGGCCGCAAAGTGAAATGCCGCGCCGTCGCAGTCCGGGTCCTCTTCCGGTGCGCCCCAGGCCGTCGCCAGATCGTCGCGCAGTGTCTCAGGCAGGCGCGCGAGGGCCTCTTTGTAGTCATCAAGAGGCCAGCGGGTGGCGCGGTCCAGCAGCGCTTCGTTCAGGGGCTCGTCCGGACACGGCGTATCATAGCCCGCGCGGTGCAGGTCATCGAGAATAGCCAGAGCAGAGGCCGGCGCATCAAGGCCCACGGCATGACCCATGTTCCAGTCCTTGCCGGGATAGGTCGAGAGCACGACGGCAAGGCGGCGGGCGGCTTCGGGCATCGCAGCAAGGCGCATCCATCCGGTTACGCGGTCTGCAGCGGCTTCAACGCGGTCGCGCAAGGCCTTATGAGCAAAGCGGGAATACTGCAGGTCCGGGTCACGCTGGCCGGGTTGTTTGAAGGAGGCGACCCCTGCGAAAATGCGCCCGTCCACCTCCGGCAGCACCACATGCATGGCCAGATCAGCGGGTGAGAGGCCGCGTTCTGCCTCGCGCCACATCTTTTCTGTATTCGTGGCCAGCGCCACCTGAAAGACCGGCACGCCGGCGGCGTCGAGCGGCGAGGTACCATCGTTGCCTTTGCCGGAAAAGGCTGTCGCGTTAACGATAGCTGCCGGGCGCAGATAAGCTGTCTGCCGGCGCAGCCAGCCTGCAATCTCCGGCGCCTTCAGCGTCGGCGCAAAAAGCGCTGTCACATCGCAGCCCCGCGCCCGGAAAACCGCAAAAAGAGCATGCAGAGGCGCCAGATCAGCAGCCACGAGGTAGGAGCGGTAGAACACCACAAGCACGCGCGGTTTTCCGGCGAGTGCCGTGGGTTCCGACATCGCGAGAACCGGGCAACAGGCTCCGGCCTCAGGCGTCCAGGCACCGACCGGTGGCAGGCCTTTGCGTCCCTTTACCGGGCCCGCATAAAGCCCGGCAGCCAAAGCCAGCTGTGCCAGAGCGGCCTGTGCCGCAACCGACCCGCCGGTACTGCACAGATGTTCCAGCCGGCGCAGCGTCGACACCGGCAGGGTCGAGAAGGCATCAAGACGTTCGTCGGGCCGGCCATCGCCTGGGATCACCGCCAGGGCAATGCCGTTTCGCTCGGCCAGCGCCCGGATCTGCTGCAACCCGTAAGGCCAGTAGGGCACGCCGCCAATGAGCCGGATGAGAATACCCTTTGCGCCCGACAGCGTCTTTTCGACATAGGTATCGACCGACAGCGGGTGCTTCAGTGCCACGATGCTGGCAAGACGCAGCGTGGGAAGACGCCCCTCCGGACCGCCGCCGGTGTGCCAGGCCTCCGCGAAAGCGCCAAGGTCGGAATCAGAGAGCGACAGCACTACCAGATCGGCAGGGTCCTGCCCCGGATCCATCGGCGTCTCGGTCTCTTCCAGCCCGTGGCTTTCGCGGAAAACGACATGCATAGCAGGTTACTCAGCGGCCTCCGTCCGGCGCACATCAAGTGCGGCGCGGATCACATCCGAGTTGATATCGTCATGCTCTGCGATGACAACCAGACGGCCCGCGCGCTCCTCATCCGGCGCCCAGGGACGGTCATACTGGTGCCGCACCCGCGCGCCCACGGCCTGCACCAGCAGCCGCATCGGTTTACCCGCAACCGCCGCATACCCTTTGATGCGCAGGATGTTGTTTTCACGGGCGAGTTTCTCAATTGCCTGGACAAGATCGGCAGGGTCGGCGATCTCCGGAATATCCACGACAATTGACTCAAAATCCTCGTGATCATGGTCATGCGGGCCGTCGTGATGCGAAGGCCGCGCGTCCATGTCGTCTTCCGCTGCGGCTTCCAGCCCGAGAATGATGCGCGGATCGACCATGCCTTCGGCAACTTCGACCACGGGCAGCGGACGCGGTGCTTCGGCGGCGATCACCGCACGCGCTTTTGCGACACCTTCCGGTCCGGCCAGATCTGGCTTCGTCAGCAGGATGATATCCGCACAAGAGATCTGGTCCTCAAACACTTCCGAAAGCGGGGTCTCATGATCGATGCTCTCATCGGCCAGGCGCTGCGCGTCGACAGCGGCCACATTCGGGGCAAACCGGCCTGCTGCCACGGCTTCTGCATCAGCCAGAGCAACGACACCGTCCACCGTGATCTTTGAGCGGATATCCGGCCAGTCGAACGCCTTGAGCAATGGTTTTGGCAGCGCCAGGCCGGATGTTTCGATCAGAATGTGATCCGGGCGTGGGTCCAGCGCCATCAGCGCCTCGATGGTCGGGATGAAATCATCTGCCACGGTGCAGCAGATACAGCCATTGGCCAGCTCCATGATGTTTTCCGCCGGGCAGTCGGGGATTGCGCAACTTTTGAGGATTTCGCCATCCACACCGACGTCACCAAACTCATTTACAACGATGGCCAGGCGTTTGCCGCCGGGGTTCTGCATAAGCTGCCGGATCAGAGTGGTTTTACCCGAGCCCAGAAAGCCTGTGATCACGGTCACGGGGAGTTTTGCCAGATCAGCCATTATTCAGTCTCCATTGGCGGGATACGCGCCACGCAGTTTCGTTTGAAGTGTTCAGGACGCTCACGCCACGGGATCAGCCCGTCGGCCGTGGCATGATAGCGGGCCGCACCATCGAGGATCATCTCCGGGTGCGACATCTCATCGACGTTTGCGAACACATAGGTCCAGCGGTTTCCGCCCCGCAGAGCCACTGTGCAGCCAAAATCGCAGTTCTGCAGACATTCGACCGGGCGAATGCGCACACCTTCGGGCGCATCCATGGTGCTCAGCCGGTCAAAAAGGTACTGGCCGGGGCGCGTTTCCGTCTCCGGCACCTCGCGCCCGCGCCTGCATTTGATGCAGACCAGCATTTCGGTCATCTCGTTCATTCCTCTGCCCCTCGCAGTCAGGGAACGGAACACGGGTGGCGAGGAAGACCCTTTGGCAGAGCACACCCCGACACCGGAACACCCCGTCCGGTCAAGTCGTCTTTACGCGGGCAGGTCTCCCGGCTGGCGGATCACGGTACCTGTGGCACCTTCGGTGGTCACCCTTCCCGGCCCTGGGGCCAGTGGCGCTGAACACCTTTCCGTTTACGGTCGCGGGGGCGGCTGTGATTAACCGGCAAAAAGACGGCTGCACATTCCCTTTTCACCTGTTTACACAGGCACCAGCGTTTCGGCAGTTGCGCCGAATCCCCGAACCTTGTCAAGCAAAGGACGCGTCCCATGAGCGAAGACGTAAACGCCCGCCACGCAGATAAAATGCGCAAAATCAAAGCGGCGCGCGATAAGATGATGCAGACCAGGACCGAGGAAAAAGGTCTGATCATGGTGCACACCGGTCCGGGCAAGGGCAAATCCTCCTCGGGCTTCGGGATGATCATGCGCTGCATCGCCCACGGGATGCCCTGCGCGGTGGTGCAGTTTATCAAGGGCAACTGGGAAACTGGCGAGAAAACCTTTCTGCGCGAGCGCCACGCGGATGAGTGCCGCTTTTTCGTATCAGGCGAAGGGTTTACCTGGGAGACACAGGACCGCGAGCGGGATATAGCGGCCGCGCAGAACGGCTGGACCATCGCCAAAGAACAGATCCTTGATCCGGAGATTCAGTTCGTCATGCTTGATGAGATCAACATCGCCCTGCGCTATGATTACCTTGACATCGACGAAGTGGTCGATTTCCTGCTGCATGATAAGCCACGCATGACACATGTCTGTCTGACCGGGCGCAACGCAAAGCCCGAACTTATCGAAGCGGCCGATCTGGTGACCGAAATGACGCTGATAAAACACCCCTTCCGGGACGGCGTCAAAGCGCAAAAGGGCGTCGAACTCTGAGCCCTGTCCTGATGCTCCAGGGCACCGGCTCGAATGTCGGAAAGTCCATGCTGGTGGCGGGGCTGTGCCGTGCGGCGCGACGGCGCGGTCTGTCGGTGGCGCCTTTTAAGCCACAGAACATGTCAAACAACGCCGCGGTGACCACGGACGGGGGTGAAATCGGGCGCGCTCAGGCGCTGCAGGCGCTGGCCTGCGGGCTTGCACCGCATACGGATATGAATCCTGTCCTGCTGAAACCGGAAACCGACACGGGCTCGCAGGTGGTTGTGCAGGGCAAGCGCCTGACGACCGTGAAAGCCCGCGAATACGCCGCCCTGAAACCTGATCTGATGGCCCCGGTGCTGGAAAGCTTTAACCGGTTGCGCGCGCGCTATGATCTGGTGCTGGTTGAAGGTGCAGGAAGTCCCGCAGAGGTGAACCTGCGTGCCGGCGACATCGCCAATATGGGCTTTGCCGAAGCTGCCGGCGTGCCGGTTGTGCTCTGCGGAGATATCGACCGGGGCGGTGTAATTGCGCAGATCGCCGGAACGCAGGCCGTAATCAGCCCTGACGACGAGAGTTTGATTAAGGGATTTATAATCAATAAGTTCCGCGGCGATCCTGCACTCTTTGATGAAGGCTACCGGCTGATCGAAAACCACACAGGCTGGCCCGGGTTCGGCGTGCTGCCGTGGTTTGCCGGAGCCTGGCGACTGCCTGCCGAAGATGCACTCGACATCGTCCGCGCCCCCTCGGGTGCGGGGGCGCATATCGTTTGCCTGCGCTTGTCGCGGATCGCCAATTTCGACGATCTGGACCCGCTGCAACAGGATCCGGCACTGCGGGTCAGCATGCTCAGCCCGGGAGAGGCGCTGCCGGCTGATACGGATCTGGTGATCATCCCCGGCAGCAAATCCACGCGCGGAGATCTTGCCTTTCTGCGGGCCCAGGGCTGGGACACGGATATCTTTGCGCATTACCGCCGGGGCGGGCGGATACTCGGGATCTGCGGAGGGTATCAGATGCTTGGCCGTGTGATCTCGGACCCCGAGGGCATCGAAGGCGCCGCTGGCAGCACCCCGGGCCTTGGGTTGCTGGACATTGAAACGGTGATGACCGGTGACAAAAGCCTCACCGCAGTGCGGGCCACACATGAAGGAACGGGCACGGAGTTTTCAGGGTATGAGATCCATATCGGACGCTCTCAGGGGCCGGATCGCGCGCGCCCTTTCGCCCGTGTGGGCGGCACCCCGGAGGGGGCTGTTTGCGCAGACGGGCGCGTTGCCGGCAGCTATCTGCACGGCATGTTCTCGGACGATGCCTTCCGGCGGGCCTTTCTGAACTTCCAGGGGATCACCGGCACAGATTTTTCCTATGCGGCGGGTGTTGAACAGACGCTCGACG
>NZ_JAHEHZ010000043.1 GCF_024639605.1 Roseobacter sp.
CCACGCCTGTCGGGCAGGCGATCGTGACCCGCGCCATGGCTGTTTATGGCGAGGCGGCGGTCGCCGGCATGGCGATCACGGGACGCCTGAGTATGCTGTCGTTTGCGGTTATCTTTGCGCTTTCGGGGGCTGTCGGCCCGATTTTGGGACAAAATTACGGAGCGCGCGATTTCGAAAGGGTGCGGGCCGGTTTCCGCGCTGCGGTACTCTTTTCCGGGATCGTGGTGGTCACGGTCTCAGCACTGCTTTTTGTGCTGCGCGCACCGATCGCCGGGCTGTTCGCGGCACAGGGGATCACGCGCGAGCTCGTCTACCTGTTCTGCGGGCCGCTTTCGCTTCTGTTTTTCTTCAATGGTGTGCTTTTCGTGGCAAATGCAGGGTTCAACAACCTCGGGCATCCGTTCTGGTCCACTTTTCTCAACTGGGGGCGCAATACTGTCGGAATGATCCCGCTGGTCTGGCTGGGGTCGGCCACGCTGGGCGCTTCCGGTGTGCTGATCGGTCAGGCCCTGGCCGGTGTGATATTCGGTCTGCTGGCCTGGGGGCTGGCCCGTCGGGTCATGCAGACACCCCATGAGGTGCCGGGCGGCACGGCCTCCGAATACTCAGAAATCGGGCGGCAGGGACGCCTCATGGCGCTCCTGCACCTGCGCCGATAGCCGCTCGAGGTTTTCATCGACAAGCCCTCTTTCGTCTTCTGACAGGGTCTGGTGGCGCGGATATAACGGATCTTCGCGATCGTTGAGGATCGGCGTGTCCCAGCCGTCCGTCGTGTCAAAAAACCGGCGTACGCCGTCCTCGCCATAGACCTCGTTAAACCCCTGGATCACTACGTCCAGATAGCTCAGCAGAATGATATGGCTCTCCCGTTCCAGAAAATTGTCGGGGCTGACAGCGTAGACCGCGATTTCAGGCTCGGCACTGTGATTGTGGGTGATGTCTTTATGCGCGGCCAGACGGTCATAGCCTGCCTCACGGGCGTCGAGCGCGCCCCAGTCGGCATCCGGCACCTGGGCGATCAGCCCGTCGATTTTGTGGTCAGGCGCCGGCACCCCGGTCAGCAGCACAACGCCAAAACGCGGGGTAGCGACCCAGGCGCGGCGCCAGCCTTTCAGAGTGGCCGGTTGCGGGTCGGGATAGCTGTGCGTTCTCGTATTAACGAGGCTGCCATAACCAAAGAAATAGGGGTCGCTCATCGGGCACTTCCGTGTCAGGTCCCGGTTACAAGACCATTATGCAGGCCGGATCACAAGGGCAGTTGACCGTGTGGTGCGGACCGTCATACGGTCTGCGTATTCGTATGGGAGAACCGGGCGTGATCCGGTGCCGAAGGAGCAACCGCCCCGGAAACTCTCAGGCCAGAAGGACCATGCGGATAACGGACTCTGGAGAGTGGTGCGCGCAGTACCCGCCGAAGGGATAACGATCTCAGGCAATGCGACAGAGGGGGCATTCAGGACGCGGGTCTTTTTACGCGCGTCCGGGGGTGCCGGTGCGGGACATAAATACCCGTCGGCTTGAAACGGGGGGAAACCAGTGACCGGAACTGATACAACACCGCTGCACGGGCTGCATCTGGAACTCGGCGCGAAAATGATCGCTTTCGCAGGTTATGACATGCCGGTGCAATACAGGGCCGGCGTAATGCAGGAGCATCTGCATACCCGCGCCGCAGTCGGGCTTTTCGATGTAAGCCACATGGGCCAGGTGCGCCTCAGCGGTCCGTCCTGGGAGATGGTTGCGGGTGCGTTTGAAACGCTGGTGCCGATGGATGTCAGAGGTCTTGCAGACGGTCGGCAGCGCTACGGGTTTTTTACCAATGACGCAGGTGGGATCGAAGATGATCTGATGTTCGCCCGCGCAGGCGACGATCTGATGGTTGTCGTGAATGCCGCCTGCAAGGCCGCGGATATCGCTCATATGCGGGCGAGCCTGCCCGGGAAGATATCTGTTGAAGAGCTGTCGGACCGGGCGCTGGTCGCGTTACAGGGACCGCGCGCGCAGGCTGTGATGGCCGGGCTTGATGCCCGGGCGGCGCAGATGCGGTTTATGGATGTGGCAGAGCTTGAACCCGGCGGCATTGCTGTCGTGGCGTCGCGCTCGGGCTATACCGGCGAGGATGGCTATGAAATTTCGGTGCCGGCACCAGAGGCGGAACGTCTCGCGCGTCTGCTGCTGGCGCATGAAGACGTCCTGCCCGTGGGCCTCGGCGCCCGCGATTCACTGAGGCTGGAGGCCGGTCTGTGCCTGTACGGCCATGACATCGATGCCACCACGGATCCGGTCTCGGCAGCGCTGACATGGGCCATCCAGAAAGTCAGGCGCCCGGGCGGCGACAGGGCGGGCGGATTTCCCGGCGCGGATGTGATCTTTGAACGCATGGAGCAGGAGGCTGGTCTGCGGCGCGTGGGGCTGCGGCCGGAGGGGCGCGCGCCGATGCGCGAGGGTGTGCAGATTTTCGACAGTGCACAGGGCGGCGATCCGCTGGGCCATGTGACCTCGGGCGGCTTCGGTCCGACCGTGGGCGCGCCCGTGGCGATGGGATATGTGCCGCATGCGCTGAGCGAAGCCGGCACCGGACTCTGGGGTGAGGTGCGCGGCAAACGTCTGCCGGTGACGGTTGCCGCACTGCCCTTTGTTCCGGCAAACTTCAAAAGATGAGCAACAGGAGAAAGACATCATGAAATTCACAGAAGAGCACGAATGGCTGCGCGAAGAAGGCGGCGAAATGGTCGTGGGCATCACAATCCACGCCGCGGCACAGCTGGGCGATGTGGTCTTTGTCGAACTGCCTGAGGAAGGCACCATGGTAAGCAAGGACGATGAAGTTGTGGTGATCGAATCGGTCAAGGCCGCGAGCGATATTCTGGCTCCCGTCGATGGCGAGATCACTGAAGTGAACGCGGCACTGGCGGATAACCCGGGGATGGTCAACGACGACCCGCAGGGCGAAGCCTGGTTTTTTAAAATGACCGTGAGCGACCCGTCCCAGCTTGAGGAATTCATGGATGAGGCCGGATATCAGAAATTCATCGCCTGATCGGAAGGCCTGGTCGGGGGAGCCTCCGCCGGGCGTAATTTCAGCAGGACGACTTACTGCCGCGCAGAAGGAAAAGAGCCATGGTGTATAAGCCCACCGAATATCTGCCCTATGATTTTGCCAATCGCCGCCATATCGGACCTTCGCCCGGGGAGATGGCAAAAATGCTGGAAGTGGTCGGCGCGCCGGATCTGGAGGCCCTGATCGACGACACGCTGCCGGCGGGCATCCGCCAGAAAGAGCCGCTGGATTTCGGCAAGCCTATGTCGGAGCGCGAAGTGCTGGAGCATATGCGGCGCACGGCGGATAAAAACCGTGTTCTGACTTCGCTCATCGGTCAGGGGTATCACGGCACGGTCACCCCGCCCGCCATTCAGCGCAATATTCTCGAAAATCCCGCCTGGTACACCGCCTACACACCCTACCAGCCCGAGATCAGCCAGGGACGGCTGGAGGCTTTGCTGAACTTTCAGACCATGGTGAGTGATCTGACCGGCCTTGAGATTGCCAATGCCTCACTGCTCGATGAGGCGACGGCCTGTGCCGAGGCGATGACCATGGCGCAGCGGGTGTCAAAATCCAAAGCAACGGCGTTTTTTGTGGACCGCGACTGCCACCCGCAGAACATCGCCGTGATGAAAACCCGCGCAGCACCTCTTGGGATCGAGGTGATTGTCGGCAACCCCGCGAAAATGGATGCCTCGGCAGTTTTCGGTGCGATCTTTCAGTACCCCGGCACCTATGGCCATGTACACGATTTCACGGATCTTCTGGCAGCACTGCATGATCACAACGGCATCGGCATCATGTCCGCCGACCCGCTCGCGCTGACGCTGCTCAAAGAGCCGGGCGCGATGGGCGCTGATATCGCCGTAGGCTCGACCCAGCGGTTCGGTGTGCCGGAGGGGTATGGCGGGCCGCATGCGGCCTATATGGCCTGCCGGGATGCCCTGAAACGCGCGATGCCCGGACGCATTGTCGGCGTTTCCGTGGACAGTCACGGCCATCGCGCCTACCGCCTGTCCCTGCAAACCCGCGAGCAGCATATCCGACGTGAAAAAGCCACGTCGAATGTCTGCACGGCGCAGGCGCTGCTGGCGGTTATGGCGTCGATGTATGCAGTTTTTCACGGGCCGGAGGGCCTGCGGGCCATCGCGCAGCGCATTCACCGCAAAACCGCGCGCCTTGCCCGCGGGCTGGAAGAGGCCGGCTTTAAGGTTGATCCTAAGGCGTTCTTCGACACAATCACTGTGGACGTGGGCCCCCTGCAGGCAGCCGTGATGAAATCGGCGGTGGATGAGGGCATCAACCTGCGCCGGGTGGGCGAAACCCGCGTCGGTATCAGCATGCACGAGCGCTGCCGGCCGGATACCATCGAAGCCGTCTGGCGTGCTTTTGGCATCGTCCGGCAGGACAGGGATTTCAAGCCCGATTACCGCTTTCCCGAGAAGATGCTGCGCCGCTCGGAATATCTGACCCATCCGATTTTCCACATGAACCGGGCGGAAACCGAGATGATGCGCTATATGCGCCGGCTGGCAGACCGGGATCTGGCGCTGGATCGCGCGATGATTCCGCTGGGGTCCTGCACGATGAAGCTCAACTCCGCGGCCGAAATGATGCCGGTGAGCTGGCGCGAGTTTTCATTGCTGCATCCCTTTGCACCGGCGGATCAGGCGCTGGGGTATCGCGAGCTCATCGATGATCTGAGCGACAAGCTGTGCGACATCACCGGCTATGACGCGATTTCGATGCAGCCCAATTCGGGCGCCCAGGGGGAATACGCCGGCTTGCTGACCATCGCGGCCTTTTACCGGGCGCGCGGAGAGGAGCATCGCAACATCTGTCTTATTCCGATGAGCGCGCATGGCACCAACCCTGCTTCCGCGCAGATGGTCGGCTGGAAAGTAGTGCCGGTGCAGTCAGCGGAGAACGGTGACATCGATCTGGAGGATTTCCGCGCCAAGGCTGAGAAACACGCGGAGAACCTTGCCGCGACGATGATCACCTATCCATCCACCCACGGTGTGTTTGAGGAAACCGTGACCGAGGTTACCAGAATTATTCACGGCCACGGTGGTCAGGTCTATATCGACGGGGCGAACATGAACGCGATGGTCGGTCTGAGCCGGCCCGGTGACCTCGGTGGAGATGTCAGCCACCTGAACCTGCACAAAACATTCTGTATCCCGCACGGTGGCGGCGGCCCGGGCATGGGCCCGATCGGCGTCAAGGAGCACCTGATACCGTATCTGCCAGGACATGAGGTAACCGGCGGTGGCGAAGGCGCGGTTTCAGCGGCGCCTTACGGTTCGCCATCATTGCTGCCGATCAGCTGGGCCTATTGCCTGATGATGGGCGGTGAGGGTCTGACGCAGGCCACACGGGTCGCGATCCTCAATGCCAACTACATCGCACGGCGTCTCGAGGGAGCCTTTGACGTGCTCTATAAGGGGCCAACCGGGCGGGTGGCGCATGAATGCATCATCGATGTACGCCCCTATGAGAAGAGCGCTGGGGTGACGGTAGAGGATGTCGCCAAGCGCTTAATTGACTGCGGTTTTCACGCGCCGACCATGAGCTGGCCCGTGGCAGGTACGCTGATGGTAGAGCCGACTGAAAGCGAGACGCTGGCCGAACTTGACCGGTTCTGTGACGCGATGCTGGCGATCAGATCGGAGATCGCCGAGATCGAAAAGGGTGATATGGACGCGGACAATAACCCGCTGAAGAATGCGCCTCACACGGTGGAGGATCTGGTCAGCGACTGGGCCAGACCCTACAGCCGTAATCAGGGATGTTTCCCGCCAGGTGCCTTTCGGGTCGATAAATACTGGCCACCGGTGAATCGCGTTGATAACGTTTACGGTGACAGACATCTGGTCTGCACCTGCCCGCCGATGGAGGAATATGCTGACGCTGCGGAATAGTCGGGGCGCTGCCCCCGGCCTCAGTGAGGCCTCCCCCGGGATATTTTTACGCCAGAGAAAACACGGTTCATTAACTTCTTTGCGCTATATAGCAGGCGCGGTACAGGCGGGGACGCCGATGACCGCAGCCGGAGAAGTGCACCGCACTTTCCATGAAGGGCCGCCGCGTGCGGCTCTTCTTTTCTCTGGTTCTGAAATATCCCCGCCGGAGGCATCAGAACTCTTAATCCCGAGCGCGCAGTACCTGGGACGGTCTGGTGTTTACGGGCCTGGCTGCGAAGAGGAGGCTGGCAAGTAGCGTTGCGGTTATCCCGCCCGATATAATCCACAATGCCGAACCCCAGATCACATAATAATCTGTATCCATGATGTAGCGGCTCACCGCCCAGCCGCCCGCGATACCGGCGGCCAGGGCGACGACGCCTGCGGCAAATCCGAGGATGATTGACCGGAGTGCGAAACTGAGCAGGATGGTGCGACGGTCAGCGCCCAGGGTGCGCAATACGGCGGCCTCAAAGACACGTGCCCCGTTTCCTGATGCTGCCGCGCCAATGAGAACCATAAACCCGGTCAGCAGGGTTGTGGCCGCGCCATAGGACGTTGCCGCAGCAAGACCGCCCAATACATCAGCGACCCGGTCTATCGCATCGCGCACACGGATTGCGGTAATGTTCGGATAACGGCTTGCGAGATCACGCAGAATTTGTGCTTCGGCGTCTTCCTCAGCGTAGACTGTCGAGATAAAGCTGTGTGGTGCTCCTGTCAGCGCACCGGAGTTCAGCGCGAGGATAAATCCGATCCCGGCCGTCGAGAATCCCACTTCGCGGAAACTTGAGATTGTTCCGGTGATGTCGCGGCCGAGGATGTTAACTGTGAGCGTATCTCCTATCGCCAGACCCATCTCTTCAGCTTCTTCTGCGGCAAAGCTTATCAGTGGCGGTCCGGTGTAATCGGTAGCCCACCATGCGCCTTCGGTGATACGCGTACCATCGGGCATCGGGCCGGAAAAGGTGACACCCCGGTCCCCCTGCAGCACCCAGTGATCGCCGGCGACTTCGCGCGCCGGGATATCATTGATTTTGGTAATGATCCCGCGGAGCATCGGTGCCGACTGGATGCGGGACACGGACGGGTCGCTTTTAAGTCGTTCGGTATAGCCGGCAATCTGGTCCTTCTGGATGTCGACAAAGAAATAACTTGGGGCCACATCGGGCAGGTTGCCGGTAATTGCGTTGCGCAGATTTCCGTCGATCTGACCCACGGCGGCCAGAACCGAAAGACCGAGGCCAAGCGCCAGCACCACGGATGTGGCCCCTTCGCGCGGACCGGATATGGCTGCGAGGGCCCAGCGGAGGATCGGGCGACCGCGGCTGATACGGCTGCCATTGCGTGAGAGAACCCGGATCAGAACGGCTGCACCGGCCAGCAAAATCAGCGCGCCCATGATCCCGCCGGCGGTCCAGAGGGTCAGCCACCACGTACCGGAGAACCAGCCAGCGAGGGTCAGCAGCAAGGCCAGGCCGGCGATGGTCATGGCCAGATACTTCGGGGCGGGGAGTGCGGCCCCCGCGCTTATTTCGTCGCGAAACAGAGTAGCGGCGCGGATATCTTCGGTGCGCGCGAGCGGCCAGAGTGTAAAAACGAAGGCGGTGAGCAGTCCGTAGATCGCCGCTTCGGCCAGAGGCTCCGGATAGACCCGAAAGGCCGCGGGTACCGGCAGACGTGCCTCGATGAGCGGTGCCAGCAGCAAGGGCGCCAGCGCCCCGATCGCCACGCCGATCACGACGCCGAGCAGTGACAATACGCCGACTTGAAGGAAATACGTCTGGAAAATGGTTCTGCGTTCAGCGCCCAGGGTGCGCAGGGTGGCGATGACGCTGGTTTTGCCGGTGATGTAGGCACGCACCGCAGAGGCGACTCCGACACCACCCACGGCAAGCCCTGACAGCCCCACCAGAACCAGAAAGGCGCCGAGCCGGTCCACAAACTCTGACACGCCCGGGGCGCCGTTGCGGGCGTCTGTCCAGCGCATACCGCTGTTTTCAAACCGGGACCGGGCGTCAGCCTCGAGGGTGGCAAGATCAGTGCCGGGCGGCAGCGTGAGACGGTATTTAGTTGAGAAAAGCGTGCCGGGTTCAAGCAGCGAAGAGCCTTCGAGGCTTGTCGTGCGCAGGATCGTGCGGGGACCAAGGGCGAAGCCGCCGGCGGCACTGTCCGGTTCGCGTTTCAGGATGGCGGAAAGGGTCAATTCCTTTGTGCCGAGGGCGAAGGTGTCTCCGGGACTGAGGCCGAGACGGTCAGCCAGCACCTGCTCCATGACGGCACCCGGTCTGCCTTTGATGGTCCCGAGAGCTTCATCCAGAGGCATATCGGGTGCCAGCGTGACCGCGCCCACCAGCGGGTAAAGATCATCAACGGCCTTGATCTGGGTCAGGCCGCGCTCTTCACCGACCACGGCCATTGACCGGAAATCGACGATTTCGGACACCTCAGAGGCGACTTCCGCCATCCAGGTACGCTCGTCTTCATTCGCAAAACGATAGGTGAAATCAAGCTCAGCATCCCCGCCGAGAAGGGCCGCCCCTTCGCGGGCCAGGCCTGCTTCGATGCTGGCGCGCACAGTGCCGACCGCGGCGATGGCGGCAACCCCAAGGGCAAGGCATGCCAGCAGAATTCGAAACCCCTGCAAACCGCCGCGCAACTCGCGCCGGGCGAAACGAGCGGCCATGGCAAGGCTCATTCGGCGGCCCGTTCTTCGGGTGCGATGCGGCCGTCGGCGAGGCGGATGACGCGGCTGCAGCGGGCGGCGAGGCTGCGCGAATGGGTGACCAGCACCAGCGTTGCACCGTGGCGGTCGCGCAGACCAAAGAGCATGTCGACGATGGCTGCACCGTTTACACCGTCAAGATTGCCGGTGGGCTCATCCGCCAGCAGGATATCGGGCCGCGGGGCTGCGGCGCGGGCAAGTGCGACCCTTTGCTGCTCTCCGCCTGACATCTGCGCAGGGTAGTGGCCGGCGCGGTGGCCGAGACCCACCTGTTCCAGCTCCGCCTGTGCCTTGTCGAAGGCTTCCGTATCGCCGGCAAGCTCCAGCGGTGTTGCCACATTTTCCAGCGCAGTCATCGTGGGGATCAGGTGAAACGACTGAAAGACGACGCCCATGTGATTGCGCCGGAACCGGGCCAGCGCATCTTCGGACATCGCCGTGAGGTCATGCCCGAGCGCCATGACGCTGCCGCCTGTGGCGCGTTCGAGTCCGCCCATCAGCATCAGCAGCGATGACTTGCCCGAGCCGGACGGCCCGATGAGCCCGAGGCTCTCGCCCTTGTGAACGTCAAAGCTGATGCCCTGCAGAATATCGACCCGGCCGGCATTGCCATCGAGCGACAAAGCCGCATCTTTGAGCGTGTAGACGGTATCATTCATCGGGGTTCAGCATTGCGGGCACCTTTGAAGGGTATACGTCCGGGATATGGAGATCGGATCAGGATGCGCAAGGCGATTTTGGCAATTGCGATGTGCTGCGGGTCGGGTGCGGCGGCCGAGGAGGTGGTGATTGCGGCCCTGGGCGACAGCCTCACGCAGGGCTATGGTCTGCCACAGGAGCAGGGATTTGTGCCACAGATGCAGGCCTGGCTCGACGCGCAGGGCGCAGACGTGCGGCTCATCAACGCCGGCGTTTCGGGAGATACCACCGCAGGCGGGTTTGCCCGTGTGGACTGGACGCTGACGCCGGAGGTGGACGCAATGATCGTGGCGCTTGGCGGGAACGATCTTTTGCGCGGGATTGATCCGGATGCGAGTCGTGCCAGCCTTGAAGGCATCATGCAGGTGGCAGAGACGCGCGACGTTGACGTGCTGCTGGTCGGCATGCAGGCGCCGGGGAACTATGGCCCGGCGTATAAAGAGCGCTTTGACGCGATTTATCCGGACCTGGCCGCAGCGTACGGCGCCAGTCTGGTGCCGGGCTTTTTCGACGGGCTGGCGGCAGAAGAAAATGATCTGTCGTCGGTCAGCGGATTTATGCAGCCTGACGGCATCCATCCAAACGCCGCAGGTGTGGCAAGGATTGTTGCGGCCATGGGGCCCGCGGTTCTGGCGCTGGCCGAAGGGCGCGCCGAGTAGGTCACCTGTGTGATACGGGCGCGAATAGCGCCCGCAGGAGCCGTTTGTATCTTGCGCCGTCAGGCCAGAGCGATATTGCTGGCGCTTTCGCGGCCATCGCGTCCCGCTTCGATATCGAAAGTTACCTTCTGGTCGTCAGCAAGGCCGGTCAGCCCGGCGCGTTCGACGGCAGAAATATGCACAAATATATCTTTGCCGCCGCCGTCGGGGGCAATGAAGCCGTAACCTTTTGTCGTGTTGAACCATTTTACGGTGCCAGAGGCCATGTCACCTGTCTCCTGTTCAGTTCCTGCCCGCGGAATGCGGCAGGCCGGCCCGGTCGAAAGCAGATCGAAGTACTGAGCCGTTGGGAGCAGTGGTCGATAGTTCGTCGCGTCGCACTTAGATATTGAAGGGAGCAGGTGCAATTGCAAGCGAAATTCATGTGACAGTTGTACTGCAGCTTTGCGACAGCCGGTTTTCGCCGGTGTTTTCATTCAAAAGGGGTCTGCCCGGAATTTCAGCGATACCTCCAAAAGTGACCGGCGAGATAAATTTTACCAGTTGATAAAAAAATAAAACCATGAGAGCGTTTTGAAAGATCAAGGTTAACAGCAGGGAGCCACCATGGCGCAGGATGTGTTTACCCCGGGGATCGTTCCGGGACGGCTGGAGCCGGGCGAGTACGACAGCCATTTTTCGGATCTGCATCCGCGGCTGGATGATCATGCGGCCCTTGTGGCCGCGGACCGGTGTTATTTCTGTCATGATGCGCCCTGTATCACGGCCTGCCCCACGGATATCGATATCCCGCTCTTCATCCGGCAGATTGCCACGGGTACGCCGGATGCGGCCGCGAAAACGATCCTGAGCCAGAACATCATGGGGGGGATGTGCGCGCGGGTCTGCCCGACAGAGCAGCTTTGTGAGGAAGCCTGTGTGCGCGAAAAGGCTGAAGGCAAACCAGTACTTATCGGGCAGTTGCAGCGCTATGCCACGGATCACCTGCAGGAGCAGGGGATTCATCCGTTTGTGCGCGCGGCGTCAACCGGCAGAAAGATTGCGGTGGTCGGGGCGGGGCCAGCCGGGCTTTCCTGTGCGCACCGGCTGGCGATGCACGGGCACGATGTGGTGGTCTTTGATGCGCGCCCCCGGCCCGGCGGCCTCAATGAATACGGCATTGCGAGTTACAAGACCGTGGAGGGGTTCGCCGCGGCGGAAGTGGACTGGTTGCTGCAGATCGGCGGGATTGAGATCCGCACCGGTGTAGCCCTGGGCCGCGAAGAGACGCTCGCGGGGCTGCGCGATCAGTACGATGCGGTTTTCCTCGGCATGGGTCTGGGCGGCGTGAATGCTTTGCGTGTGGAGGGGGAGGACAAAGACGGTATCCTCGACGCGGTGGATTTCATTGCCGACCTGCGCCAGGCCGGCGATGTGGCCACCCTGCCCGTGGGGCGGGACGTGGTCGTGATCGGAGGCGGGATGACGGCCATCGATGCGGCCGTTCAGTCAAAACTGCTGGGCGCTCTGAATGTAACGCTGGTGTATCGCCGGGGCCGGGACCGGATGAATGCGAGCGTTTATGAGCAGGATCTGGCGGCGTCCAGAGGTGTGCGGATCGTGACCAGTGCAATGCCGGTGGGCGTGACCGGCAACGGGGCGGTGCGCGAGATCGAATTCAGCTATGTCGATGCGGATATGAAGCCCACGGGCGAGACGCTGCGTCTGGCTGCTGATCAGGTGCTGAAGGCGATCGGTCAGACACTGGAAGGCGAGGGTCTGCCAGCGCTGGACGGTGGAAAGATCGCTGTTGACGCGGTCGGACGGACCTCTGTTGACGGCGTCTGGGCCGGGGGCGACTGTGCCTCGGGCGGGGACGATCTGACTGTGACGGCGGTGGCAGAAGGCCGCGATGCGGCGATGGATATCCATGCAAGCCTGACGGCAGGCTGAGGGAGAGACGGAAAATGGCAGATCTCAAGAGTGATTTTGTGGGCATTAAAAGCCCGAACCCTTTCTGGCTCGCATCGGCGCCGCCGACGGATAAGGAATATAATGTCCGTCGCGCTTTTGACGCAGGCTGGGGCGGTGTGGTGTGGAAAACGCTGGGTCTTGATCCGCATGTGGTGAATGTGAACGGGCCGCGATATGGCGCGGTTTACGGCGCGGACCGGAGGCTCCTCGGTCTCAATAACATCGAGCTGATCACCGACCGGCCGTTGCAGACCAACCTGGACGAGATCAAGGTGGTGAAACGTGACTATCCGGACCGGGCGATGGTTGTGTCGTTGATGGTGCCCTGCGAGGAGGAGCCCTGGAAATACATCCTGCCGCTGGTGGAAGACACCGGGGCTGACGGCGTGGAGCTCAACTTTGGCTGCCCGCACGGGATGAGCGAGCGCGGCATGGGCTCGGCGGTGGGGCAGGTGCCCGAATACATCGAAATGGTGACGCGCTGGGTCAAGGCCAACACGCGCATGCCGGTGATCGTGAAGCTTACGCCTAATATCACTGATATCCGGCAGCCTGCCGGGGCCGCGATGCGCGGGGGGGCTGATGCGGTATCGCTGATTAATACGATCAACTCGATCACCAGCGTGGATCTGGATCTTTTCGCACCCGAACCTACCATCGATGGTAAGGGCGCGCATGGCGGCTATTGCGGGCCGGCGGTGAAACCAATCGCGCTGAATATGGTGGCTGAGATTGCGCGCTCGCCTGATCTGCAAGGGTTGCCGGTGTCGGGCATCGGCGGCATTACCACCTGGCGGGATGCAGCCGAGTTTATGGCACTCGGTGCCGGGAACGTTCAGGTCTGCACGGCGGCGATGACCTATGGGTTTAAAATCGTTCAGGAAATGATCTCGGGCCTCAGCGATTATATGGACAGCAAGGGCATGACATCCGTTGATGAGATCGTTGGGCGGGCGGTGCCAAATGTGACCGACTGGAACCAGCTCAACCTGAATTACGTCGCCAAAGCAACGATCAACCAGGATCTGTGCATCTCCTGCGGGCGGTGCTTCGCAGCCTGCGAAGACACCTCGCATCAGGCGATTGCTATGTCGGACGATCGCACCTTTACCGTGATCGACGACGAATGTGTGGCATGCAACCTCTGCGTCAACGTCTGCCCGGTGGAGGATTGTATCACCATGGAGCAAATGGCGCCGGGCACGACCGATCCGCGCACGGGCAAGGTCGTGGAGCCAGAGTACGCCAACTGGACGACGCATCCGAATAACCCGGCGGCCAAAGCCGCCGAGTGAAGGCTCAGCTCTCGTCACGCTCCAGAATGGGTGCCGTGGGCAGCGGGTTGGGCATAACATAGGGCGGGGCCGCGGCCTCGGCGGCCTCTGCCTGAGCGGCGTCCGCCCGGGCCTGTGCCACCAGTGCCGCGCGGGCCTCTTCGGCGGCACGCGCCTCGACACGCTGGCGCTCCTGGCGTTGCAGAAATTCGCTGGCGGCTTCGGTTCTGGATTGCGCCTCAACGACAGACTTCGGGGTGGCATCGGGAGGGCCCATGCCTTCCCGGCGGCGGTTGATGAGGCCTTCGAGATAGGCACCACCGGTACCCGTTCCGTTGCCCGCACCAAAGCCAGACTGGTCCGAGGCGGTGCCGGTCTCGCGGCCCTGTGCCGCAGAAGCCACCGGCTGAAGCGCGGCCACAGACAGACCGCCCTCGCCGGAAGGCGCCGGCGCAGGCTGCGGTGCATAGGGGTTAATTAAAGAAACTGCTGACATAATGTGCTCCGTTTCCATCGCTGGTCGAAGCCCTCACCCGTAAATATAAATGCATCGTAAACATTACCGCTGCGTTAACGCGACCGGGAATCCGGTGGCGTGGTTAACGCAGATTAAGGGCGCAGCAGCCGGGTGAAGAGCGTGCGCAGAAAGGCCGCGGCACCCGCCTGCCCGGCGGGGTCGTCGCGCATCAGAACGCGGACCTGGGCTGCGAAATCGGCGTAGTGCTGAGTTGTGGCCCAGATCGAGAAGATCAGATGTCGCGGATCCACCGGAGTGAGCGCGCCCGCGTCCATCCAGCCCTGTATCACAGCGCATTTCTCCTCAAAAAGCGGCTGCAGACCGGCCTGAAGATGCGGTGCCATGCGTGGGGCCCCCTGCAGGATTTCGCCGGCAAAAAGCCTGCTCTCGCGGGGCAGTTCATGCGCCATATCAAGCTTACGTTCCACATAGTTCAGGATTTCGGTCAGCGGATCGCCACCCGCATCCAGTGTGACCAGCGGATCAAGCCAGGTCTCCATAAGCTGATTAAGCAGCGTGACGTGGATTTCTTCCTTGCCGTCAAAATAGTACAGGATGTTTGGTTTACTCAGGCCTGCGGCCTCGGCGATCTGATCCAGCGTGGCCCCGCGGTACCCATGCTGGGAAAATACGTCCAGTGCTGCCTCGAGAATTCGCGAGCGGTTGCGGCGCTGGATCCTGCTGGGCTTTTTGTCTGCGTCGTCCGGCACCTGATGCTCCGTGCTGCTGGCGCTGCACTGAAATCGGGCAGGCGCGGAAATGGTCTGATCTTTGCCGCCCCGGGGTGCGAAAGGAAGTCTTGACTTGCGCCATGCGAGCCGCAATCGTGGCTTTACCAAATGGTAAAATTTATGCCGGCGCAAGCATAATGCGCGGGCCATCGAGGAAGGAACGGACATGACAGCGCCCGGGCAGAATCTCAAGATCAATCCGGACCGTCTGTGGGACACGCTGATGGAAATGGCCAAAATCGGACCCGGGGTCGCGGGTGGCAATAACCGCCAGACGGTGACCGATGAGGACGGTGAGGGCCGCGCGCTTTTCCAGAGCTGGTGCGAGGCTGCGGGCTGCACCATGGGGCTCGATCAGATGGGCAACATGTTTGCGCGCCGTGAGGGGGCTGATCCGGATGCATTGCCCGTTTATGTGGGCAGTCACCTCGATACGCAGCCAACAGGCGGCAAATACGACGGCGTGCTGGGGGTGCTGGGCGGGCTTGAGATTATCCGCACGCTGAATGACCTCAATATCAAAACAAAGCATCCGATTGTGGTGACGAATTTCACCAATGAAGAGGGCACACGCTATGCCCCGGCGATGCTGTCGTCGGGCGTTTTCGCGGGCATCCACACGCAGGACTGGGCCTATGACCGGGTCGACGCAGAGGGCAAAAAGTTCGGCGATGAGCTCAAACGCATCGGCTGGCAGGGGGATGAGGAGGTCGGTGCGCGGAAAATGCATGCGTTTTTCGAACTGCACATTGAGCAGGGCCCCATTCTGGAGGCAGAAAGCAAAGACATCGGTGTCGTCACCCACGGTCAGGGGCTGAGCTGGACTGAAGTGACGATCACCGGCAAGGACAGCCACACCGGTTCAACCCCGATGCCGATGCGCAAAAACGCAGGGCTCGGCATGGCGCGGGTGCTTGAAAAGGTTGATGAGATCGCCTGGTCGCACAAGCCCCACGCGGTGGGCGCGGCGGGGCATATCGATGTATATCCGAACTCGCGCAATGTGATCCCTGGAAAGGTGGTTTTTACGGTTGATTTCCGCTCGCCCGATCTGAGTGTTATTGAGGATATGGAAGCGCGGCTGAAGGTCGAGGCGCAGAAAATCTGTGAAGATATGGGGCTGGAGATCAGCTTTGAGAAGGTCGGTGGCTTTGACCCGGTGGCCTTTGACGAGGGTTGTGTGACGGCGGTGCGCAATGCCGCCGAGCGTCTGGGTTACAGCCATATGAATCTGATCTCCGGTGCCGGGCATGATGCCTGCTGGATCAACCGGGTGGCGCCGACGGCGATGGTGATGTGCCCCTGTGTTGATGGTCTGAGCCACAATGAGGCGGAAGAAATCTCCAGAGAATGGGCCATGGCGGGCACTGATGTTCTGATGCATGCTGTGGTGGAGACGGCGGAGATCGTGGCATGATTGCACCGGATCTGTCAGTGCCGGATCGGATCTCGGCACTGATTGAGGCGGAAATGTCGGAGGCTGACGCAGGCGGTAATATGGAGCAGCAGCGGCTTTCAGCCGCCCTGCGCCAGGTACTGCGACCACCGCGTGAAGTGACGGTGAATTTTTCCGGCGGGCTGGTGCAGACATGCTGGAGTGTGACGCGGGGCGACGGAGATTACCGGGTGTTTTACATGCCGCTCGCCGGTTATTTTTCGCTCTGCGCCGAGAGTGATTTCGGGCCCCTGGACATTGGTGTTCACGGGTCCGCGCTGGGGTGTTTCGGGTCTGTGTGAGCCCGGGTGGCGCGTTGCCGCCAGACGCTTAAGAAATAAGGGTCGCAAGAAAAGCGGCCGCTGAGATGGGAGATGCATTATGAGCAAAGTGATAAAAGGCGGCATGGTCTGCACCGCGGACCGGACGTGGAAAGCGGATGTGCTGATTGAGGGCGAAACGATCAAACAGATCGGCGAGGATCTGAAGGGTGACGAATATATCGATGCCGAAGGTGCCTATGTGATCCCTGGCGGCATTGATCCGCATACGCATCTGGAGATGCCGTTCATGGGGACCACGGCGGCGGAAACCTTTGAGAGTGGCACCTGGGCCGCGGCCGCGGGCGGGACCACGATGGTCGTCGATTTCTGTCTGCCGGGCGAGGATGGCTCGATCAAAAACGCGATCAACGAGTGGCATCGAAAATCCGCGCCGCAGATCTGTTCGGACGTTGGCTATCACATGGCAATCACCGGCTGGGATGAGAACGTCTTCAATGAGATGAAAGACGCCGTGGAGATGGGCGTGAATTCTTTCAAGCATTTCATGGCCTATAAGGGCGCGCTGATGATTGAGGACGATGAGATGTTCGCCTCTTTCAAGCGGTGTGCCGAGCTTGGTGCGCTGCCGATGGTGCATGCGGAGAACGGCGATCTGGTGGCTGAGATGCAGCAGAAGTATTTTGACCAGGGGATCACCGGACCCGAGGGGCATGCCTATTCCCGCCCGCCTGAGTTTGAGGGTGAGGCTGCCAACCGCGCGATCACGATTGCCGATGCCGCGGGCACGCCGCTTTATGTGGTTCATGTCTCCTGCGAACAGGCGCATGAGGCGATCCGGCGGGCGCGCCAGAAGGGCATGCGGGTTTATGGCGAGCCGCTCATTCAGTTTCTGACCCTGGACGAATCCGAATATTTCAACACCGATTGGGATCATGCGGCGCGCCGGGTGATGTCGCCGCCATTCCGCAGCAAGGACCATCAGGACAGTTTGTGGGCGGGCTTGCAGTCGGGGTCGCTGCAGGTGGTGGCCACGGATCACGCCGCGTTCAACACCGAGCAGAAGCGGGCGGGACGGGATGATTTTCGCATCATTCCCAACGGGTCAAACGGGCTGGAGGAACGCCTGGCGGTACTCTGGACCGAAGGGGTGGAGACAGGGCGGCTGACCCCCAACGAGTTTGTCGCCTGTACCTCGACCAATGTGGCCAAGATTTTGAATATCTATCCGCGCAAGGGCGCGCTGGTGGAGGGGGCGGATGCCGATATCGTGGTCTGGGATCCGAAGATCAGTAAAACGATCAGCCCGGCCAACCATCATTCCGTCCTGGATTACAACGTATTTGAGGGGTTCGAGGTGAAGGCGCAGTCGCGCTATACGCTGAACCGCGGTGAGGTGATCTGGGCCTGGGGGCAGAATTCGCAGCCTAATCCGGGCCGGGGGCGCTTTATTCCGAGGCCTGCTTTCGCCAGTGCGTCCGTGGCACTGAGCAAGTGGAAAGCGCTGACCGCGCCGAAAATGATCAAGCGCGATCCGATGAATATTCCGGCCGGGATCTGAGGTCATAAAGAAAACCCCGCCTGTGCGTGCGGGGCGGGGGAAGGGCAGTTTGTGAGTAAGGAAAGTGTGATCAGCGCCAGGCAACTGGATCTGACATTCCGGACCAGTGATGGTCCGGTACATGCGCTGAAGGACGTGAGTCTCGATATAAAGCGCGGTGAGTTCGTAAGCTTTATCGGGCCCTCGGGCTGTGGAAAAACGACGTTTCTGCGCTGTATGGCCGATCTGGAGCATCCTACCGGTGGCGAGATTTCCGTGAACGGCGTGAGCGCTGAGGAGGCGCGGCGGGCGCGTGCCTATGGCTATGTGTTCCAGGCGGCGGGGCTGTACCCGTGGCGCACCATCGGCGGGAATGTGCGGTTGCCGCTGGAGATCATGGGCTATGAACGTTCGGATCAGGACGCACGGGTTAAACGGGTGCTTGAGCTTGTGGAGCTTGACGGATTTGAGCGAAAATACCCATGGCAGCTTTCGGGCGGCATGCAGCAGCGTGCGTCGATTGCGCGGGCACTCGCCTTTGATGCTGATATTCTGCTGATGGACGAGCCTTTCGGAGCGCTGGACGAGATCGTGCGCGATCACCTGAACGAGCAGCTTCTCAAGCTCTGGGCACGTACCGAAAAGACCATCGCCTTTGTGACCCATTCGATCCCTGAGGCGGTATATCTGTCGACGAGGATCGTTGTGATGTCACCGCGGCCGGGGCGCATCACCGATGTGATCGAAAGCCCGCTGCCGGCCGAGCGGCCTCTTGAGATACGCGATACACAGGCTTTTCTGGATGTGGCGCACCGGGTGCGGGAAGGGCTGCGTGCGGGGCATGTCGATGACTGATGGCAGCGTTTGTGGAACCCGGCCCTCCGGGGGGGATATTTATGAGCCAGAGAAGGCGGGGTTGGCGTGAAAGGGTCGGTGTTGCCTGTTCTGACCGTGGTGTGCGGGATCTTTGTGATCTGGTATGCGGCGGCTGTGTGGCTCAATGCGACCTGGGCCTATGACAAGGCGGCGCGCAGCGGGGTTGAACTCAGTACACAGATGCTGATTGCCGATGCCTGGAGCCAGGAGAAACCCAAGCTGCCGGCGCCGCATCAGGTGGCGGTCGAGATCTGGAAGACCACGGTTGAAAAGAAGATCACCTCGAAACGGTCGCTGATTTATCATTCGTGGATAACGCTGAGTGCGACTTTGCTGGGCTTTGCGCTGGGGACGGCGCTGGGGATCGCGCTGGCTGTGGGGATTATTTACAATCGTACGATGGACCGCAGTGTCATGCCCTGGATTATTGCCAGTCAGACCATTCCGATCCTTGCCATCGCGCCGATGATCATCGTGGTGCTGAATGCGGCCGGAATTTCGGGTTTGCTGCCCAAGGCCACGATTTCGATGTATTTGTCATTTTTCCCGGTTGTGGTTGGCATGGTCAAAGGACTGCGCAGCCCGGATCAGATGCAGCTTGACCAGATGCGCACCTGGAGTGCGTCCGGCGCGCAGACCTTCTGGCGGCTGCGGCTTCCGGCTTCGATGCCTTATCTCTTTACCTCGCTGAAGATCGGCATGGCGGCCTCTCTTGTTGGCGCGATTGTCGGAGAATTGCCCACCGGGGCCGTGGCTGGTCTGGGGGCACGGTTGCTGGCGGGGAGTTATTACGGTCAGACGATCCAGATCTGGTCTGCGCTTTTGATGGCGGCAGCCCTGGCGGCGGCGCTCGTGGGGCTGATCGGCCTGATACAACGGATTACCCTGAGCCGGATGGGGATGGCATGACGGGCTGGCTTTTATTTGCTCTGCTCGTCTGGGTCGGGGGCTGGTGGCTCAATACCCGACTTGCGGCGCGGCGTGTAACGCGGTTCACCTCGCTGATTATTCCGGTGATTTTCGGCCTGACCCTGATTGCCGTGTGGGAAGGGGTCGTGCGCGGGTTTGAGATCAGCCCGGTGCTGCTGCCTGCCCCGTCGGACATCGCGACACGCTTTGCTTCCTCGACATCAATTCTGTGGGAAGATTTTGTGCAGACGGTGATCAAGGGCGCACTTACCGGGTATGTGATGGGCTGCGGATCGGCGTTTCTCATTGCCATTCTCGTTGACCGCTATGATTTTCTGCGACGGGGCCTTTTGCCGGTCGGAAACTTTGTGGCGGCTCTGCCGGTTATCGGTCTCGCGCCGATCCTGGTGATGTGGTTCGGGTTCGACTGGCAGTCAAAAGCCGCGGTCGTGGTGGTTATGGTGTTTTTCCCGATGCTGGTGAATACTGTGCAGGGGCTGAGTGCCTCATCGTCGATGCAGCGCGACCTGATGCGGACATGGGCGGCCGGCTACTGGACGACGCTGCTGAGGCTTCGTCTGCCAGCGGCGATGCCATTTATCTTCAACGGGCTGAAGATTGCGAGTACGCTGGCGCTCATCGGTGCGATTGTCGCTGAATTTTTCGGCTCACCGATCCGGGGAATGGGGTTTCGGATATCTACTTCGGTCGGACAACTTGCGCTTGATCTCGTGTGGGCAGAAATTGTGGTCGCGGCGATCACAGGCTCTGCGTTTTACGGCGCGATTGCGATTATCGAGCGGGCGGTGACCTTCTGGCATCCGTCCCAGCGCCGCTGAAAAAAGAACGATAACAAAAAAGACGACCAACAAAGGAGAGTACAATGAAAAGAGTAACAAAACTGGCCGCAGGTGCGGCGCTGGGTGTGTGGGGCGTTGCCGCCCATGCCGCCGATGAGGTCACACTGCAGCTGAAGTGGGTGACCCAGGCGCAGTTCGCGGGCTATTACGTGGCGCTTGATAAAGGCTTTTACGAGGAAGAAAATCTGGACGTGACCATCAAGCCCGGCGGCCCCGATATCGCGCCGGTTCAGGTGCTGCTCGGCGGTGGTGCAGATGTGATGGTCGACTGGCTTCCCTCGGCGCTTGCCGCCCGTGAAAAGGGCGCGCCGATTGTGAACATCGCGCAGCCCTTCGCTTCCTCGGGACTCATGCTGACCTGTCTGAAAGAGCATGAGATCAATTCGCCCGAGGACTTCCCCGGCCATACGCTGGGCACCTGGTTCTTCGGCAATGAGATCCCGCTCTATTCCTGGATGGGCAAGCTGGGCTATGCCACAGACGGATCGGAGGGTGGTGTGACCATTCAGAAGATTAATTTCAACGTCGACCCGCTCCTGCAAAAGCAGGTCGAGTGCGCGACAACCATGACCTACAATGAATACTGGCAGGTCATCGATGCCGGTCTCACACCGGATGATCTGGTTGTCTTTAAATACGAGGACGAAGGTATTTCGACGCTCGAAGACGGTCTTTATACCACGGAAGAAAAGCTCGCGGACCCTGCTGAGGCAGAGAAACTCGTGCGCTTTGTGAGAGCTTCCATGAAGGGCTGGAAATACGCCGAGGAGAACCCTGATGAGGCTGCGGAGATCGTACTTGAGAACGACCAGACCGGCGCGCAGACCGAAAAGCATCAAAAGCGTATGATGGGTGAGATCGCCAAACTGACGGCCGGGTCAGACGGGACTTTGGATGAAGCCGCCTTTGACCGGTCCGCGCAGATCACAATGGAGGGCGGCATGATCACGAAAATGCCCGAAGGGGCATGGACGCACGATATTACGGACAAAGCGCTGAACTGACTGGTATTGGCGCGTATCTGAGAAAGGCCGGTGTCAAAGCCGGCCTTTTTGCTGCAGCGGGGTGGACTTTGCCGGGCCTGACACCATGTCAGGCTACAGCCACGGGAGTATTAGGATTTAGATGAGCAACATGGAAAATCTGGAAACGGAATTGTCTGAAAAGGAACGTCAGGCGCGGGTGAACGAAGCGGCACTGGCGTCGATCGCTGCGGAACGCAACAGACGTTCAGCCAGCGGGCACGCGGTTATTTCGTCTGCGATGGGATATGGCAGCGGTGCGCTTGGGAAAGGCGTATTCGGGCGCATCAGCCATGCCGCGAAGCTCTTTTGCATTCTTTTTGCGTTTCTGGTGCCCAGCCTGCTGATCTGGCAGGTGCTGCTTTGAGACTGTTTGCGCTCTGAGCGCGAAATTCTGCGAAGACAAAAAAACGGCGCCTCAGGGGCGCCGTTTTCGTCATAACTGTTTGCTGATCAGGCCAGCGCGATGTTCGTCGCGGATTCGCGACCGTCGCGGCCTGCTTCGATGTCGAAGGTCACTTTCTGATTGTCTGCGAGGCCGGTGAGACCGGCGCGCTCGACTGCAGAAATATGAACAAAAACGTCTTTGCTGCCACCATCGGGTGCGATAAAGCCGAAGCCTTTAGTAGTGTTAAACCATTTCACGGTGCCTGTGGCCATGTCCGTGTCTCCTGTATTGATGCTGTCCGCTGAGTGCGACAGCCTGGCGCGGTTGGTCTGGATCGAAGACTGAGCGCCGTGTAGAGGAGAGCAGGTCGAAAAAGATTCACTTGGCACTGCGTCATATGGCAGAAACTTTCCCACCGTTCAAGTCTGGCGCTGACCAACCCTGCGTTTGCGCGGAAAAACGGTCGAAACTGTTCTCCTCCGCGCGCTGATGGTCAGGTCAGCGGCGGTGTGCGGTTGCTGTCGCGGAAAGTGCAGCTGCCCCGTGCATATCTTTTTGCGTGTGCAGCAGAGCCGGTATGCTACGCGCCGCGAGCACAAGTGTGATACTACCCAGGGTTATGAAAAGTCCTGACAAAACGTAAAAGCCGAAGGCCACGGTCAGTGATACGTCAAAGAAAACCAGCGATGTGACAAAAGTTAAAAAGCCGCATACGCCGCCGAGGAGAGTTGAAATGACAGCCATCTTTAACCCCTTTCTTCGGATAAACTACGGCATTCGGGTTAATTAAGTCTGAGCATTGCGGCGAAATTGCGGCATCCGTTAATTGATTTTCGTCTTTTCCGGGGACAAAAAAATTCGCTCTTAGGTTAATTTCGCGACTTGACAGCGTTCTCCCTGAGTTCGGGCGGCTGCGCGTGCCGGACAGTACCGGATCTGCAGAATCACCGGCTTGTGTGACCTGGGTCACAGACCACCGCCGCATCCGGTGCTTAGCTGCGTGTACGGGCGGCGTTTTCTTGCTTCCCGGGCCGGTGTTTTTGGTGAGCCACCGGCCTGACGACCTCTGAAGATTGCCGCGCAGATATCTTCCGCTGCGCGCTTTCTCTCCCCTCGGCGGGCCGGCGCGAGCCGGTCCGCCTTTTTTCAGTGAAATCCTCAAGGACCGGATCGTGCCGAGCCGGTCATGCTGGTCATCTCCGCGCCGTGCTGGCAGGGTGCGGGCAGGTGCAGGGAGGAAATGATGATTGTTACCGGGATACTGATGGGGCTGCTGGCTACCGTGCTTCTTGATCTGTGGGCCCTGATGCTGAACCGGGTCGCGGGTATTCCGGCGCCGGACTGGGCGATGGTTGGCCGCTGGGTCGGGCATCTGCCGTCCCGTGTTTTCCACGACAGTATCCGCGATGCGCCTGCAGTTGCATCTGAACACACGCTCGGCTGGGGCTTTCATTACGCGGTTGGTGTGGCTTACGGCGTAATCCTCGCCCTGATAATGGGACCGGACTGGCTCGCGGCGCCAACGCTTCTGCCAGCGTGGATTTTCTCGATCCTGATGTTGGGATTTGGCTGGTTCTTGCTGCAACCGGGCCTTGGCCTCGGAATGGCGGCGTCGAAAACCCCTGACCCGACAAAGGCACGGATCCTCGGACTGATCGCGCATACAGTTTTCGGGTTGGGTCTTTGGCTGGGCGCGGTGCTCTTTTAAGGACCGACCGTCAGGCGCGTCACGCGGCGGCGTCCGTTGCCCTGCAGTTCAACCACACCGATCTCGCCATATTCCTGCGGGGCCTCCCCGGGCGCGCCGAGCTCCTCCCAGATCGTGCGCAGATTACTCTTGTTGCCGACCCAGATTACCGTGCCGTCGGGATAGTCAGCCGTCATGCGAGCGCCGGCCCGCTCTTTCGCGATAATCGTGACCGGCAGACCGGTGGCTGCGGCCAGCGGCGCCGCCGTTTCGAGGTTGCGCTGAATGTCGGGAGAATAGATCGCATCGAGGTCATAGCGCGCCAGTACTGCGGGCATCGCGGCGGCACGGGCGACACCCTTTGAGTTCAGCACTTCACCGGCCCTGTCCGCATGGCGAACCATTATGACAGTTGTGCGGGCAGAGGGCGCGACATCAGGCAGGGTACAGGCCGCAAAGCCAAGTGGAAGTGCGGCGATCAGGGTCCGACGGGTTATCATGCCTGTCACTGTGGTTGCATGACGCTACGTAAGCAAGGATTTCAACAGATCTGTTCCCAACCCTGACGCCGGTGTTTCAGTACCTTTTGATGGTAACTCGTATCTGCCAGGCGAATGTGCCGGGCGGGCATCCCGGATCAGGGTGACGCGTGCGGCACCTCGAAAAGCTGCGCCGGGTCATAGCCATTCTGCCGCAACACACTGTCGGCCTTGCTGCGGCGCGCTTCCGAGATCCGGGGGCTCCGCGCCAGGATCCAGCCCGCACGGCCGTTAGGCACGCCCACGACAGCCGTTTCATAGGTTTCATCAACCCAGAGCACCCAGTAGGGCGCGCGGATGAAGGGCACCGAGGTGAACTGTACCTTTAACTGCCCGGGCCCTGCGAGATCGGCGGTGCCGGAGATCTCTTTCAGCGGCCCGTCCGGGCGGCCTTCGCGGCACTGGTTCAGGACGGAAATGGTATCAGCATCCACTGCGCCATAGGTGGCGGTGGTGGCGGTGCAGCCCTCCTGAAACGGCACAGGGTATCGCGCGATCTCATACCAGGT
>NZ_JAHEHZ010000153.1 GCF_024639605.1 Roseobacter sp.
TTGCCCTCTCTGTTCTGCCGGCCACGATCCCGGGCGTATGGTTTGGCCACTGGGTCATTACCCGTCTCAGCCGCCCGGAAACTCTGCCCGAGATGGATTTTTCAAAGGCTGTTCCGCCAGACAACGCGACCGCCATCGTAATCCCGGTAATTATAGCGTCCGGTGTCGAAGTGGATGCAATTGCCGAGAAGGCAGAGATACTGCACATCGCAAATCCTGATCCGGCATTCCGGGTTGTCCTGCTGAGTGATCTTGCTGACGCCCCGGTCAGGACGCTCCCGGAAGACACTGCGGTGGAAGCGGCATTGCGGGAGCGTATCGAGCGTCTCAACCGGCGCTACACCCGGGATAACGGTCCTCCGTTTATCTTGCTGCATCGACGTCGCAGACACAACGCGGCCGAAGGATGCTGGATGGCATGGGAGCGAAAACGCGGCAAACTCGAGGAGTTCAACAGGTTTGTGCTGGGTGACGTCAAAGACCCGTTCGATCTGGTCGCGGGTCACGCCGAAACCCTGCGCGGTATCCGCTACGCCATCACGCTTGACGCGGATACCCAGCTGCCACCGGGGTCGGCGGCGCGGCTTGTCGGCATAATGGCCCATCCGCTGAACCGGGCGGTCATCGATCACGCCAGCCGGCGGGTTGTGTCCGGACATGCCATTCTGCAACCGCGGATCGAAATTCTGCCCAGGCTGGGCAAAGGCACACATTTTACACATCTTTATTCCGGGGATACCGCCATCGATATCTACAGCCGGGCCGTGTCTGACGTGTATCAGGATGTGTTCGGCACCGGCATCTATGTGGGCAAAGGCATTTATGATATTGCAGCCCTGCATCAGAGCATGTCGGGCCGTGTCCCCGAAAACCACATCCTCAGTCATGATCTTTTCGAAGGTCTGCAGGCGCGTGCCGCACTGGTCAGCAACCTCGTGCTCTACGAAGACCTGCCCGCGACTTATCCCGAGTTCGCCCTGCGCCAGCATCGATGGATGCGGGGCGACTGGCAGCTTATCCCCTGGCTTGGACGCAGGGTGCCGGTGTCGGCTGGTGGCACCGAAAAAACAACCCTGTCCGGGCTCGATCGCTGGAAGCTGGTGGACAACCTGCGCCGCAGTCTGATGTCGCCTGCATTGCTGCTGTTTTTTCTTGGTGGCTGGTTGCTGATGCCGGGCAGCGCCCTGATCTGGACAGGTCTCGCGCTGGCGGCGCCGGGCAGTTATCTGATCGGCGAGGCATTTGCGATTGCGACCAGTGGCGTCCGGCGTGGCGCACTGGGTCGTGCCATTCACAACATCCGGACAACCGCCGGGCGCTGGTTTTTCTTTATCGCCTTTCTGGTCAGCGATACTTTGATTGCCCTCGACGCGATCTTTCGCACGCTCTGGCGGGTTTATGTGAGCGGCAGAAACCGTCTGGAATGGACGTCGGCGGCGCATGCGTCAACCAGGTCGGAAAAAAGCGGCATCCGCCGGGCGTCATGGACCCTGATGTGGCCGTCCTCAGCGCTTGCGGTGGTAATGGCGGGTCATCTGGCGCTTTTTGATCTGAGCGGGTTCTGGAGTGCCGTTCCGGTTCTTGTTCTCTGGCTGGTCGCGCCGGAGATATCGGTCTGGAGCGCGCGCCCGCGCTACTTCCGCACGCAATCCCTGAGCGACGCGCAACGAAAGTTTCTGACCGGCGTGGCGCGGCGCACATGGTATTTCTTTGAAATGTTTGCCGGGCCCGATGACAGCTGGCTGCCACCTGACAATTATCAGTACGGGCCAAATGAAGAGATTGCGCACCGGACGTCTCCGACCAATACAGGCATGTATCTTGTGTCGGCGCTGGCCGCGCGGGACATGGGGTTTATCACGACGGGCGAATTCTGCGCGCGGGTGGGCAACACTCTCGATACGCTCGGGCGCATGGCCATGTACCGGGGCCATTTCCTGAACTGGTATGACACCCGGACGCTGGAGCCGCTCGAACCTCGATATGTTTCGGTTGTCGACAGCGGCAATCTGGCGGTTTCGCTGGTCACGCTGCGGCAGGGATGCCTGGATCTGACCGCGGCCCCGGCGATCGGGCCGGCCCAGATCCGAAGTCTTGAGGTTACTCTTGATCTTTTGTGCGTGGCACTTCGCGAGGTGCCAGCGGTTGATGAGACGACTTTGCGCCGGACCGGGCGCGCAATTCGCGGCGCAATTGCTGATGCTGCCGGATCGCCGCTGCAGTGGCATGAGGCGCTCGCGGACCTTGATGGTGTGCACTGGCGGGCACTGGAAGTCCTTGTTCTGGAAACAATCGAAAAATCGCCTGATCTGACGGCGGATGAGGCAACTGATATCACGACATGGCTGGAACGGTTTCACCATGATCTGCATGCCATCGCGCGCGATATCGACAGGTTCATGCCCTGGCTGGCGGTCATCGCGGAGCGTCCGGACGAAGTTTCGCAGATGGCCCGTGAGATCGCGGGCCGGCTGCATCCCTACGGGGACTGGAGCAACGCAGAGGTTTCGCAGGCGGAAATAACGGCCCTGACCAAGGAACACCTGGCCGGGCATCCCGGAATATCCCCCGCCTCAAAAGAATGGCTGGACCGGCTGCACCGGTCCGTAAAGGACGGTCACGCGCAGCAGGCAGTGATGCGCACTACAATGCATGACCTGGCCGCCAGAGCGGACCGGCTGGCATTCGGCATGGATTTTACGTTTCTCTACGACGCGGCGGCCCGGCTGTTCTGGATCGGTTACAACCAGAGCCTGGGGAAGATGGACACCAGTCACTATGATTTGCTGGCGACAGAGGCGCGCCTGGCCAGCTATTTCGCCATTGCCAAAAATGATGTGCCGGTAGAACACTGGTTCGCCTTTGGTCGTCCGGTCACCCGCCTGCAGGGCAAGCCATCGATCCTGTCCTGGAACGGATCGATGTTTGAATACCTCATGCCACCGCTGTTCCTGCCCAGTTACCGCGACACGCTGCTCGGAGAGAGTGAACTGACGGCCGTTGATTTCCAGCGAGCCTATTGCCGCGACCGCAACGTGCCATGGGGCATATCGGAATCCGCTTTTGCCACGACGGATACGCGCGGCACCTTTCAGTATCGCGCCTTCGGGGTTCCGGGCCTTGGAATTCGTCGCGGACTGACAGATGACCTCGTCGTTGCACCCTACGGCTCGGCTCTGGCGCTCTGCGGCTGGCCGGAGGCAGCGGCGGAAAACCTGGCGGAGCTTGCGCGGCTGGGTGCGATGACGCGCTACGGGTTTATCGAAGCGCTGGATTTTACGCCTGGTCGCGGGACCGGCCCGCGCGGCTTCGTCGCTGTCACGACGTTTATGTCGCATCATCAGGGCATGGTTCAGACGGCGGTCGTTAACGCGCTTCACGACGACATCATGGTCCGCCGTTTTCTGCGCGAAAGGTCGGTCTGCGCCATGGATCTGCTGCTGCAGGAACGGGTGCCCTGGCATGTTCCGCTGGAGCGTGGCCGTGCCGATGAGGTCTGGGACCACCCCTCCGGTACGCGCGCGACGCCCGGACCCGCGCCCTGGGTGCCCTCGCCGGATCTGGTTGTGCCTCAGGTGCATGTGCTGGGCAACGGACGCATGTCGTGCGTGATAACGCAAAGTGGTGGTGGCGGACTGGCTCTGAATGAAACGGGTCTTACGCGCTGGCGGCCTGATCCTGCCCGTACTGCTGACGGTATCTGGATGTATCTTCGGGATGCCGGAAACGGTGATCTGTGGTCGCTCGGGTCAGCGCCGACAGAGCGGACGGATGTCGATACCACCTGCGTTTTTCACCAGCACATGGCGGAACTGATGTGCCGCCATGATGGCATCGTCGCCCGCATGGACGTGACTGTTGCGCCCTATGATGATGTCGAAATCCGCCGTGTGACCCTGATAAACGAATGCGACACCGTGCGGACGCTTGATCTCACAACATACGGGGAAGTCACGCTGGCCCCTCCGCAGGAAGACGAAAGACACCCGGCGTTCAGCAAACTTTTTGTGCACAGTTCCTGGGTTCCTGAACAGCAGGCGCTGGTATTCAGCCGCCGGCCACGTCGCCCGGAAACGAAACCTCCCGTGCTGATGCACGGACTGGTTGCGGACCCGGACATTGCGGTCACGGCATGGGAAACTGACCGGCTCCGGTTTATCGGGCGTAACCGGACGATGCGCGCGCCCGAAGGTCTGCTGAACGGCCTGAGCGGGCACGCCGGCTGGACGCTTGATCCGGTAATGTCGCTTCAGACACGGATTTCTCTTAAGCCAATGCAGATACGGCAGCTTGTTTTCCTGACCGTTGCCGCGCCGTCGCGCAGCGAGGTGTTGCAGACCGCAAAACGTTACTCACTAACGCTGATTGATCAAACATTCCGGGACGCAGTTTCCGAGAAAAACCGCATGATACAAAATCTTGGGATTGCTCCCGAACACTTGCCGGAACTGCAGGTGCTGGCATCCCTGCTGATATACCCGCACGACATGTTCCGCACCGTGCCGCCGACGGATACGGACGGTTGGAACGGCCAGCCGGACCTGTGGCGTTTTGGAATTTCCGGCGATTATCCGATCCTGCTGCTCCGGATGTCAGATCCGGAAGCCTCATCGCTTCTGGATATTCTGGTGCGCGGTCACCGCCTGTGGCGCCTTTCCGGTTTCAGAACGGATCTGGTCATTTTGCGCGATGCCGCAGGCAGCTATGAGGAACCTTTGCGCGAAAAAGTTCTGTCCATTACCAGTGATATACATGCCAGCGGGATTTTGGGGATGCCGGGCGGCATTCATTTTCTTGCGGGTGACCAGGTGCCGGCTGCTTTGCGGCGCGGAGCAGAGGCGTCAGCCCGGGTTTTACTGAACGACGAGAACAGGAGCCTTCGCGAAATTCTCGACAAGGCGTTGGCGGTACCGGACCATCCGCCGGCTTTCCTGCCTGAACCGCCGGTACCCTATACGCAGGTTTCAGCTTTAACGCGACCGGACAACCTGTTGTTTGATAACGGATACGGCGGATTCGATCCGGCGAACGGCGACTATGTTATCCATCTCGAACCCGGTATGCGCACCCCTGCACCCTGGTGCAACATTCTGGCAAATGAAGACTTCGGTTGCCTCGTCAGCGAAGCGGGACCGGGCATGACGTGGGCGGCCAACAGCGGAGAACACCGCCTGACGCCCTGGTCAAATGATCCGGTTTCTGATGTGCCGGGTGAAGTTCTGTACCTGCGTGACGAAGCCAGCGGCGAGGTCTGGACAACGACCCCGCAGCCCATGGGGCAGGCCGCCGCCTGTCAGATCCGACACGGCGCCGGTTTCACCCGCTGGTCAGCGAACAGTCACGGGCTGGAGCAGGAGCTTTTGTGTTTTGTGCCGGTGGACGAACCGGTCAAGGTTTTCCGGTTACGGCTTTCCAATCCGTCGGGTCAGCCGCGCCGGATCACTGCTACTTATTATGCGCAATGGCTGCTTGGGGCATTGGAAACTACCTCGCGTCCTCATATCACCAGCCGGTTCGATGCAAATCTGAACGCCATCATCGGGCGCAATCTGTGGAACCCCGAATTCGCGTCGCGCGTGGCTTTTCTGACCGCGTCGATGGACCCGCACAGTGTCACCGGCGACCGCTGCGCCTTTCTGGGCCGTGAGGGCGATGTGTCAGACCCCGACGGCTTGCGACGGTGGGATCTGGGATGGCGTTTTACCGACTGTGGCGATGCCTGTGCCGCTTATCAGGTGCATCTGGATATCCCTGCCGGTGAAAAGACGGAGGTTGTCTTTGTCCTCGGTGAGGTCGGGCACCCGTCCGATCTGGCCCCGACGGTCGAAAAGTGGCGGGATCCAGAAACAGCGGCGCTTGCCTTTGAGACCTTACAGGCGGTCTGGGAAAAACGGCTGGGAGCGGTTCAGGTCAGGACCCCTGATCCGGCCTTTGATCTGATGATAAACAGGTGGCTGCCCTACCAGAACCTGTCGTGCCGGATCATGGCGCGTGCGGGGTTTTACCAGGCGGGCGGTGCCTTCGGTTTCCGCGATCAGTTGCAGGATGTCCTGGCCTTGCTGCTGACCGATCCTGACCGCGCGCGCCAGCATATCCTCCGGGCGGCGCGCCATCAGTTCGAACAGGGCGATGTGCTGCATTGGTGGCACCCGCCGACGGGGCGCGGGGTGCGCACCAGATGTTCGGATGACTATCTGTGGCTGGCTTATGTGACCGGCCGCTATGTGCAGGCCACGGGAGATACGGATATTCTTGATGTCGATATCCCGTTCCTGCGCGCGCTTGAACTGAGCCGCGAAGAACACGACCGATACGCCCTGTTCGACACCGGGGAGACAGGATCTCTTATGGATCATTGCATGCGTGCGCTGGACAGGATGATGGCGACCGGGCCGCATGATCTGCCGCTGATGGGCGGCGGCGACTGGAATGACGGCATGGACCGCATCGGTGAGCAAGGGCAGGGCGAAAGCGTCTGGCTCGCGTGGTTCCAGATCGCGACCACCGGGATGTTCGCGCCACTGGCCCGTCAGGCCGGGCACCGGGCCGCAGCAGACCGCTGGCAGGTCTATGCCAATGATCTGACCGGCGCTCTTGACCGCCATGGATGGGACGGCGGGTGGTACCTGCGGGCCTTTGACGATGACGGCATGCCCTGGGGGTCCGCCACGAACGACGAGTGCCGGATTGATCTGATCGCGCAGGCGTGGTCGGTCCTGTCGGGACTGCCGGTGGATGAACGGGCGCGTACCGCACTGAAAGCGGCGGAAGCGGAACTGGTGGATGCACCGGCGCGGCTCATTCGTCTTCTCGCGCCGCCTTTTGACAGAACGGACCGTGATCCGGGGTACATACAGGCCTATCCGCCCGGCGTGCGCGAAAACGGCGGGCAATACACCCACGCCGCTGCGTGGTTTGGGATGGCCTGGGCTGCAACCGGAAACGGTGATCTCGCCCATCGTACATTTGATATCATCAATCCGATCCCGCGAACCAGCACCCCGCAGGCAGCGGATCATTATCGCCGGGAGCCCTATGTTCTGGCAGGTGATGTATCAGGTGCCGGTACGCGGACCGGTCAGGGCGGGTGGTCCTGGTACACCGGTGCCGCCGGATGGACATGGCAACTGGGCGTCATGGGTATTCTGGGCATTCAACCCGTAGCCGGCGGCGTGCGGCTGGCTCCGTGCCTGCCAAAGGGCTGGGGACAGGCTGAGGTCACACTCACAGGTGACCAGGGCCGGATCGACATCCTGATCCGGGATCCCGGTAACATCGGCCACGGCGACGCAGGTGTTGTCGTGGACAACCGCGCGGTCGATGGGACGTTCGTTCCCTTCCCGGGCAGGGACCGCACCTGTGAGGTCGTCGTCACCATCGGTGCGCCCGCACAAACCAGGCCAGAATAATCCGGCCATTGGCCGAATACCGGGTTCTTGCAGCGATTTACCCCCCCCCGGAGCGGTGCAAAAGCCCCGGATATCGTATTCGCCGGGTTGTTGAGTATGCGTCCTTGACGCCCCGAACGGAACGACAGGAAGATCACCGGGTCAGTTTGCTGCCGTCGTCAATCCCGGGGCAACCGCCGGGAAGGATATCCCCGCTA
>NZ_JAHEHZ010000044.1 GCF_024639605.1 Roseobacter sp.
CGCGGGCCTTTATGCTGCTGGGGCGCGTTGCCGGTACCTTCGACTGACGGGCCCCTGCCAGGTCAGTTCAGAGCCCGAAACCTGAAAACGGGAGATATCGCACCTGAACACCGGGGGTGATCGTCGCGGCACCGGGCGGCAGCTCCACGAGACCCTCCGCCCAGGACAGCCCGCTGATACGCCCGGAGCCTTCCGAGGCAAAGGCTTCCGCCGCACCGTCGCGGATCCGCGCGCGCAGATATTCCGTGCGCCCCGGCTTTTTCTTTTTGCTGAAGGCCGCCGGCACCATAAATCCCTGTGGTCCGGACCAGCGGCCACCGGCCATCACCGTCAGTGCCGGACGCGCAAAAATCAGCGCACAAACCATCGCCGCCACCGGATTGCCGGGCAGACCAAAGACCGGCACACCGTTCCACATGCCCAGTGCCAGCGGTCGACCCGGCTTCACGGCAATGCGCCAGAGCTGCATCGTACCGGTCTCCTCCAACAGCGCTGAGACGTGATCTTCATCGCCCGCCGATGCGCCGCCACTGGTGAGGATGACATCCGCCCTGCGCGACGCCTCATCAAGCCGCACCCGCAACTCTGAGCGGTCGTCCCGGACGCGGCCCATATCCACACCTTTGTGCTCGCAGCGCCGGATCAGCTCCAGCAGCATCGGGCGGTTTGCATCAAAAATCTGCCCTTCCGCCGCTGTTTCGCCCGCTTCAACCAGTTCTGCGCCGGTAGAGAGCACAGCGACACGCAGCGGGTCATGCACCTGCACCTCGCGCGTGCCGGTTGCTGCCAGCAGAGCCGCCTCGGCGGGACCGATCCGCTGCCCGCCGGCCAGTACCTGCGCTCCGGCTTTGACATCCTCACCGGCTTTGCGGGTGTTGGCGCCGGCTTTAACCGGTCCGTGCAGTACCACATGGCCGTCCGTGATCCGCACATCTTCCTGCAGGACCACCGTGTCGACGCCTGCAGGCAGGGCGGCGCCGGTCAGCACGCGCATGGCGTGGCCCGGGGCAAGCACGCCGGGCGCATCTCCCGCAGCGGCACGACCTGTGGCCAGAGGCAGCCGGTGCAACCCCTCAGGCAGACCGCCGGCAAAGCCATATCCGTCCACCGCCGTATTTGGCAACGGCGGGTTGGCACGCACGGCCAGCACCGCGCCGGCGGCAATGCGCCCGGCAGCCTCGGCCACCGGCACGCAGCGCACCGGGGTGACGGCGGTGAGATTGCGCCGCAGATGGTCCAGCGCTCCGGCCACCGGGGTCCAGTGGACACCGGGCGGCAGGGCAAAACAGTCGTTGCGCAGGGGGGGCACTTCGGGGTCTGCGGAGGCCAGTTCAGACAGCCGCGCCGCGTGGCCGGCCCCGAGAATCCACGCTTCTTCACGCGCCTCAACCGGATGATCCTCCAGCATCCGGTCCAATTCTGACGCCGGCAGCGCTGACAGCGCACGCGCCAGAGCCCTGACCTGCACTTCATCGCGTATCACCCTTGCGGACGCCATGCTCTCAATCTGCTTTACCGCCGGTTCAATGAGGCCGGGCCAGACTTCTGCCAGAACAACCGTTGCCTTGCGCCAGTCTTCCAGTGGCCACACTGCCACATCTGCAAGTCGGCGCAGTCGCGAAAGCATTGGCAATCCCATGAGGATCTGGCTGCCAACTGTCGGGTTAAAACACAGCTGAAAACAACTTGACGCTGCATTCGCCAGGCGGTCGCAAATCCGTTTTTCCGACAGGTCATCGAAAACGATCCCCTGTTTTTTATAGGGCACACCTGGCCAGCGGTCCGCGCGTGTTTTGCCCCACAGGGGTCCGGAACTGTCAAATTTTGAATTGATCCGCTCGGCAACCTGAAAACGATTGTTCTCATTGAGCTCCGTGTCTGTAATCTGTGCCGCAATCCAGTCCCAGAGATCAAAGGGATCATCGCTGCCTGTTACGCGTTTTGAAAAGCCGCTCGGATAGCCGAACGGAAAGTCAAAGCCGACAAGAACGCGTCGACCGGCCGTTTTTTCTGCCGAGATCAGGCTCCGGATACGGTCCTCCGCTTCCACTCTGCCCCGACAATAAACGGCATCGATGTCACGACCTCCGCGCGCCAGACCAATCCAGATGGCATCTTTGGACGGCTTCTTCGGGCTGAGCTTCGATGACGCGGACCAGTCCACCACAATGCATGTGTCGAAGCCCTTCAAAGACCTGTCTCCTGCAGGATAAAATCTGCAATCGCGGGCGCGTCGTTGAGATCAAAAACCGGACGGTCCAGATCCATCGGTGTGTCACTTGCAACGGCACGGATTGTCGGATCCTCAGGAGCGATCAGCGGATTGCCCGTCTCTGCGCGGAAGGCTTCGATCTTGGGGTGCGCGTCACGTTTGTACCCCTCGATCAGTACAAGATCGACAGGCGAAAGTCTGGCCAGCAATTCATCCAGAGAAGGCTCGGGCGCGCCGCGCAATTCGTGCATCAGGGCCACGCGCTTGCGTGAGGCCAGCAGCACCTCACGGGCTCCGGCGGTGCGGTGGCGATAGCTGTCCTTGCCCGGGTGATCCACATCGAAAACATGGTGCGCGTGTTTAACCGTCGAGACAGAAAATCCGCGCGCGCATATCTCTGACACCAGCCGTTCCATAAGCCCCGTCTTGCCCGCGTTTTTCCAGCCGACAACGCCGTAAATCTTCATAAGAGCCCTTCTGCACGTTTGAGGTCTTCGGGTGTGTTGACGTTAAAGAACGGGTCGAACCCGGCCACCGGAAAAAGCGCCTCCCGCCCGCCGTGACGGTCCGTCCAGAGCACAACCTTGCGCACCCCGTCCTGCAACGCGGCACGCAGATCATCGCGCAGCGCCACCGGCCAGAGACCGAAGGTCGGATGGCGCGCCCTGCCGCGTTCGGGATCCGGGGTCGCGGCGAGCACCAGAGGATGCTGCATGCCTTCGGCTGCCATCAGCAGTCGCGGCACCAGATCAGCCGGAAAAAACGGCGTGTCGGCCGCTGCTGTGACAATCGTCTCAGCGCCCTGGTCCGCGGCCCAGTCGAGACCGGCAAGCACGCCGGCCAGCGGGCCTGCATAGCCTTCGATGCTGTCTGCAACGACGGGCAGGCCGAGCGCCGCAAACCGCGCAGGATCCCCGTTGGCATTCAGCGCGAGGTCTTTGACCTGCGGTTCCAGCCTGTCGATGACATGACCAAGCAGTGTCTTGCTGCCCAGCGGCAGCAGCCCCTTGTCACCGCCGCCCATGCGGCTTGCAAGACCGCCGGCAAGGATCACGCCGCACGGCTGTTTCACGCGGCCCCCTTGCGGCCGGCGCGACGCGGCTCATCGGGCACATCCGAGGGGTCTGCGTCCCGCACGAGGCGCTCCTCTCCGGCAAGACAGACAAACCGGCGCCCCTTCATCCGGCCGATGAGTGTCAGACCAACCTCGCGGGCGATCTCAACACCCCAGGCTGTGAAACCCGATCTGGAAGCCAGCACCGGAATGCCCATCATCGCCGTTTTGATGACCATCTCGGAGGTCAGACGCCCGGTGGTGTACAGGATCTTGTCATCCGCAGAGACCTGTTCTGACAACATCCAGCCCGCAATTTTATCGACCGCATTATGCCGGCCCACGTCCTCCATATAGACCAGCGGGCGGTCCCCGGAGCAAAGCACAGTGCCGTGGATGGCGCCCGCTTCCAGATAGAGCGACGGCGTGCGGTTGATCCGCGCGCTCAGACTGTAAAGCCAGCTTGTGCGCACCAGGGCGGGCGCCAGTCTGACGCCCTCGAGCCCCTCCATCATATCACCGAAGACCGTCCCCACAGCACAGCCACTGGTGCGGGTCTTTTTGCGCATTTTCTCCTCGTAGTTCGTCTTGCGCGCGGTGCGTACGATCACCGTTTCCAGTTCTTCATCATAATCCACACCGGTGATCTCGTCGGCGTCACTGATCATCCCCTGATTGCGCAGAAACCCCAGCGCCAGATAATCCGGATAATCGCCGATCGTCATGGCGGTCACGATCTCCTGCGCATTCAGGAAAATCGTCAGCGGCCGTTCCTCTACCACGCTGGCCGTCACGGCCATACCATCCTGATCTGTTCCCGCCACAGACCGGGTCAGCCGCGGCGCCTGCGGGTCAGGCGCGATCAGGTAATCGCTGGTGTCATCTATCCTTGCCAATTGCATCCCCCCGGGCTCTGAGATAGGCCTCGCGCATAACTTTATAAAGCATCTCATGCCCTCCACCACCGCGAAAACACTCACGTCCGGGCGCGCGTTCTGGACAGGCTTCCGGGATGGCACACCCTTTGTGCTGGTTGTCGGCCCTTTTGCGGTGCTCTTCGGGGTTCTGGCGGCTGAGGCCGGGCTGAATGTGCTGGAAATTCTGGTATTTTCGGTCGTAGTGATTGCGGGCGCTGCACAGTTCACTGCCTTGCAACTGATGACCGAAGACGCGCCGACTGTCGTCGTTCTGGCCTCGGCACTCGCCGTGAACCTGCGCATGGCGATGTACTCCGCTTCGCTGACGCCCTGGATCGGTGCGGCACCGCTTTGGCAACGGGCGATTGCCGCTTATTTCGTGCTTGATCAGTCTTATGCCTGTTCCATCGTTCAGTTTGAAAAAGCGCCCGGCATGAGCATTCCGGCGCGCGTCGCCTATTTCGCAGGTGCGGTCTGCCCGGTGGTGCCGGTTTGGTATGGCGCAACAGTCGCGGGGGCTCTTATCGGCACACAGATACCCGAAAGCTGGGCTCTGGATTTTGCCCTGCCGATTACCTTTCTGGCGATGATCGCTCCGATGCTGCGCACACCCGCGCATGTAATTGCAGCCTTGGTGGCCGTGGTCGTGAGCCTTCTGACGGCGGGCGTGCCCTATTCGCTGGGCCTGATCATCGCGGGCGTTTCGGGCATGATGGCAGGCGCACGCGCTGAACTCCGGGCAGATGTGCGAAAGGCCGCAGCATGATTGATGCATCCACCCTGTGGATTGTGATCGTCGGCCTCGGACTGGGCAGCTATCTGCTGCGCTTTGCGTTTCTCGGTTTGGTTGGTGACCGTCCGATCCCGCCCTGGCTCCTGCGACATCTGCGCTATACCGCCGTTGCGGTTCTGCCGGCGCTTGCGGTGCCTCAGGTTGTCTGGCCCGAGGCCACCGGCGGTGCGCCGGATGCACCGCGCATCGCAGCGGCTGCTGTTACTGTGCTTGTTGGTCTGTGGACAAAGAACGTGATTGCGGCAATCGTCTGTGGTGCCGGCACGCTTTACGGTCTGCTCTGGCTGCTGGGCTAGGCCGGGCCCGCCACTACATCCGGGATGCCGTCACGCACGTTGCCCTCGTCATCTTCGTAATAGCGGTCCGTGACCACACCGGGCCGTTTTGCAATCTGAGCCATCAGATTGGTCGGAAAGAATGTCACGGAGATGTCTTCGAACCCGGGTACCTGACTGATGATGCGCGACGTGGCATTTGCACAGAACGAGCCTGCAACCGCGCCATTGCTCTGCACAAGCTGCAAGGCACGCTCAGCCTGCGCCGGTGTTACCTCAATAGTCTGTGTAACAACGTGGTGGGTGTTGCGCGCATGCGCGCTTTTATAGCCCTGCACCCAGGCAGGTGACATGCCATAGAGGACATCGCCGCGTTCGGGTACGTCGGGATGCAAAAAGGATCCTGCCGGATCAAAGATCACCCGCTGCGAACCGCTGACCATCAGCGCGCTGTGCCCGCCGGCACCGGATGAATTGTTTATCACGGTGATAAGCGTCAGGCCGGGCGGGCCGCCGGCCCGATAGGCCGCATCACGGATCTCTTCATTTGTGGCTTCAAAGGCGGCGGAAACCGCGCATCCCGTCAACAGTACCAGAACTGCAAGCAAAGCAGGGATACGCATGGGTTTCTCCCGCACTTCAGCAGATCAGGTAATGAAAATCGCCATGCCGACCAGCAGGAGAATGATCACAATTACCGTCCGTGCGGTAAACCGCATGAAACCGTCGAATGTCTTTTCCTGAACATCCGTGTTCATTTCGCCGTGCTTGTACTCTGCCATTGCCGCAGTCCTTTTCTGTAACCGTTGTTCAGAGGCCTAATGGATTCTGTGACCGCTGTCACGCTCATAGCTGTGCGCAGCGACCCTGTGACCCGCAGGCGCCGGTCCTGTACTCAGCCGGTGCCGCCTTCTTCGAGATCCTGCACCAGCCGGAAGCCGATACGCGCAGGTTCCGCACGCTCATGCGGTTTTGGCAGGGCCCGCAGCATCACGCTGAGCTGGCTTACGTGCTGGACAAGCTGTGTGCGACCGCCGGTGGCGTCAGTGCCGTAAAATGTCACGATGTCCGGGTCAAAATATCCCATCCCCTCAATGCGCAGCACCCCCGCGTCACCGCCGGCAAAGCCCATGGCGACCTCGTGATCGTTATCGAGGTCCTGCTCAAAGTTGCGGATATACAGGATCATGCGCTCATAGGCCCATCTGGCCGGGGATTTCTTTTCCGCCGGCGGGCCTTTCATGACGTCAGGCAGCAAAGTGTCAGAGGCGCCCTTAGAGGCAGGATCGGTGTGAACCTCATGCAGCTTGGGTTTACCTGCAGATTTCCCTGCTTTTTTGCCCATTTTCAGTCCTTGCGCTGATAAACCCATGCATCGTCCCCGCGCCGCGCGCGTGTGATCTGCCCTGTCTGGTACAGGTGGCTGAGATGCGCAACCGCTTCGACCAGCGCCAGACCATATTCTGCGTCACCGATGGTACGGCGAAAGAGCGGCATAAAGCAGTCACCCGCGGCCTGCGGGGTATCCAGAAAAGCCACAAGCCTCCTGAGAGCGCCGTGGTGGTTGTCGATCAGCTGGAACATGCGGAGCGGCAGACCGGTAAAGGGCAGTTTGTGCCCGCCCAGAACGAAGTGATCGTCGCGGGCCACAGCTGCAAACCGCTCGCAGCTTACCAGCCATTCGCCGATCGGATCAGCCATCGGTTCGGTGGCATAGACGCCGATATTGGGGCTGATCGAGGGAAGAATCTGGTCGGCGGAGATCACCAGTTCGTCGTCCCGGCTCCAGAATGTCGCCTGCTCGGGCGCATGTCCGTGACCGGTGTAAATATCCCAGGTCCGGCCACCCATGGTGATGCTCTCGCCGTCCGCGATGCGGGTAAAACCAAGTGGCATCGGCGCGACCACATCCGCGAAGTTGAACGGACGTTCGCTTTCGCGTTTAGCCAGCACATCCGGGGCCATGCCGGCGCTGCGGTAAAAGGCGAGCGTTTCGGGCAGCGGCACGTCCTGCGCGTCAAGCGTCAGCATGCGCCCGGTCAGCCAGGCCGTGCGTGTGGTGACGAGTTCCGCGCCGTGTTCGGTCTGGAACCACCCCGCGAGCCCGATATGGTCCGGATGATGGTGGGTGACCACGACACGGCGCACGGGCTTTCCGCTCAGCGGTCCCTGCATCAGGCTCTCCCAGATCGCGCGGCTGCGCTTTGTGGCAAAGCCCGTGTCGATCACCGTCCAGCCGTCGCCGTCATCCAGCGCATAGACATTGACGTGATCGAGCTTCATCGGCAGCGGCAGGCGCATCCACAGCACACCATCGGCCAGTTCAACGGCGGCCCCTTCTGCCGGGGGCTTTTCAAACGGGTACCGCAGGCCTTCGGTCGGGCGGTCCTTCATCAGGCCGCCAGATCGTCGTCGGTCAGACTGTAGAGATCTTTGGCGCCGGCCTGAGCATGGGCCAGAAGCCCCTCATACTCGGGTAACAGACGGGTTATATAGAACCGCGCCAGCTTTTCACGCGCGCCGCCACGATCGGCCAGAGCCGCGCGCAGGTGTACATATCCGCCCAGCACGCGGGCAAAGGCCCGCTGGAAGGGAACCGCGCCGGCAAAGCGGTCATCGGGGTCGCTTTGTGCTACCAGCCATTCGGTGGCCTCGCGCTGGGTTTCACAGGCCTGCCATACGGCTTCACCAAGATCAGGCAGAATCGCGCGGGCTTCAGATGCACAGGCAGCGACCTCATCGAGAAGCCGGAAAGCTGCGTCACCGCCGTCCATCATTTTGCGGCCGACAAGGTCCATTGCCTGGATGCCGTTAGTGCCTTCGTAGATTGCCGTTACCCGGACATCGCGGCAGAACTGCGCAGCACCGGTTTCCTCAATGAAACCCATGCCGCCGTGTACCTGCAGACCCATATCCGACACCGCGATTCCGGTTTCTGTGCCAAAGGATTTGTTGATCGGGGTCAACAGGGCTGCACGGGCTTTCCATTCTGCATCCCCGGTTGCCCGCGCAAGGTCAATTGCCATGGCACAGCACAGTGCGATCCCGCGGGCGGCAAAGACCTCAGCTTTCATCGTGCTCAGCATCCGACGCACGTCCGCATGATCGGTAATTGTGCCGCTGGCATTTTCGCGCCGGGAGCGGCCCTGTTTGCGGTCTGTAGCATAGGCCCAAGCGTGCTGAAACGCCGCTTCGGCCACACCGATCCCCTGGATGCCGACGCCAAGACGCGCATTATTCATCATGGTGAACATAGCCGCCATGCCGCCCTGCTCCTCGCCGATCAGCCATCCTGTGGCGCCGTCGTATTCCATCACAGCGGTGGGCGAGCCGTGCAGTCCGAGTTTGTGCTCAAGGCTGACCACCCGCAGGCTGTTGGCCACGCCCGGATTTCCGGCGTCATCCGGCAGGTATTTAGGCACGATAAAGAGACTGATGCCTTTGGTGCCGGCTGGCGCACCCGGCAGCCGGGCCAGCACCAGGTGGCAGACATTTTCTGCCACATCGTGATCCCCCCAGCTGATATAAATTTTCTGCCCGCTGACCGCATATGTGCCGTCACCTTTCGGTTCGGCTTTTGTGCTCAGTGCGCCTACATCAGATCCGGCTTGCGGTTCGGTCAGGTTCATGGTGCCCGACCATGCGCCCGCGATCAGTTTCGGCAGGTAAAGGTCTTTAATCGCGTCCGATGCGTGATGTTCGAGCGCTTCGATCTGCCCCTGCGACATCAGCGGTGCAAGCTGCAGCGACAGGCACGCGCCGCTCATCATGTCATTGACCGCAGAGGCCAGCGTCATCGGCAGCCCCATCCCGCCGTTTTCCGGATCAGCGGCAATCCCGATCCATCCGCCTTCGGCAATTGCGGACCAGCCGCCGGCATAGCCAGGCGAGGTGCGCACAACACCGTTTTCAAGCCGCGCCGGATGCAGATCACCGGGGCGCTGCAGCGGTGCCAGGATCTCGTCGGAAAGCTTGCCGGCTTCGGTCAGAATGGCCTGGGTTACGTCTTCTGTGCTGTCGGCGAAAAGGTCTGTCTCACGCAGCTGATCAAAATCAACAATATGTTTGAGAATGAACGCAAAGTCGTCGACGGGCGCGTGATAAGGCATCTTCGTATTCTCCGGACGTCGGGCATGGTATCTTGGCAAATGCGGGCACAGCTTATATGGCCCCGGGGCAACCATGAAGCGACGGGACTTCGACAGCAACCAGAACGCGGCGTCACAATTTTATGCACAAAGGCCCCACACTTACCCTCGCCGCAGATGCCGCCGGCCTGCAACAGGCAGCGGCCCTCCTGCAGGCCGGCGCTCTTGTCGCCTTCCCGACCGAAACCGTTTACGGTCTCGGCGCGGATGCCCGCAACGGCGCGGCAGTCGCGGCGGTATATGCGGCTAAGGGGCGGCCGTCGTTCAACCCGTTGATTGTGCATGTGCCTGATGCCGCCGCTGCGCGGGAGCTGACGGTCTGGAACGATGCCGCAGCAGCGCTTGCAGAGGCTTTCTGGCCAGGTCCGCTGACGCTGGTGCTGCCGCTGAAAAAAGGGCACGGGCTGGCATCGCTTGTCACCGCAGGGCTCGACACGGTGGCAATCCGGGTGCCGGCGCATCCGGCGGCCCGCGCTCTGCTGAAGGCTTTTGGCGGCCCGGTCGCGGCACCCTCCGCGAACCCCTCGGGACGCATAAGCCCGACGCGTGCTTCTCACGTTCTGGCCGGCTTGAACGGCAGGATTGCCGCGGTGCTGGATGACGGGCCCTGCGCGGTCGGTCTGGAAAGTACGATCGTGGGGTTTAACCCGGCTCCCCTGCTGCTGCGCGCAGGCGGGGTGCCAGCGGAAGCGGTGAGCGGTATCCTGGGACGAGCGCCCGGATCGCCCGGGGGCGACACCATTACAAGTCCCGGGCAGATCGCATCGCATTACGCGCCGGGTGCGCCGGTGCGCCTGAATGCGACGCAGGCGCGTCCGGGCGAGGTGATGCTGGGTTTCGGCGATATCCCGGGTGATCTGACGCTGTCTGAAACAGGTGATCTTCAGGAGGCCGCAGCGACGCTCTTCGATCATCTGCATACGCTCGATGCCACGGGGAGTCCGATCGCCGTGGCACCGGTGCCGGAACAGGGTCTGGGAGAGGCAATTAACGACAGGTTGCGCCGGGCCGCAGCACCACGCTGACACTGAGTTGTCGTCAGGCGCGCCCTGCATCCGCAGAGAGCAGAACCGGATCGACCCCAAGAGATTCCAGCGCCGCCGTCCATTTGTCCCGCGCAGGTGTGTCAAAGACCAGCGCGCGGCTTGCGTCTGCGGTCAGCCAGCCGTTGCGGGCAATTTCCGATTCCAGCTGCCCCGGCCCCCAGCCGGCGTACCCAAGCATCATCAGCGCCCGGTCAGGCCCCTGCCCGCGGGCGATCTCTTCGAGAATATCCATGGTCGCGGTCATCGCAAAGCCACCGGTCACCAGCAGCGTGTGCAGATGCGACTGATAATCCTGCGAATGCAGAACAAAGCCGCGACCGGTCTCTACCGGGCCCCCGAAATGCACGACCATGGCCGCTGCATCTTCGACGGGGGAAATCTCCAGCTGGTCCAGCACATCGCTCATGCGGATATCCGGGCTGGGTTTGTTCAGGATGAGCCCCATGGCCCCCTTGTCCGAATAAGCACACAGCAGCACGACTGAATGCTCAAACCGCGGATCGCCCATGCCGGGCATTGCAACCAGCAGTTTGCCCGTCAGATCCATCTGGTCGTCATGCTGATCTTTGTCCGTCATGCCCGATACAATGGCGCGGAGTGATGTGGCACACAAGTCCCCGGGGTGTCACGGCGAAACATGGCTGACCGGATCGTGACTTGGCATTTCAGAGCACTGCGGCCATATCGGTAATATGAAACGTTTTGCGCTCGCCACCGCCTTCACCGCGCTTTGCGCCCTGCCAGCCGCTGCCTGGGACGGGGCCGCGGCACCTGTGACAGCACAGGTTCTGCCGGGATGGGTCACCGCGGACGGGACCTATGTCGCGGCGCTGCATCTGAAGATGGCGCCAGGGTGGAAGACCTACTGGCGGGCCCCTGGTGATGCCGGCATTCCGCCCAGCTTTGACTGGTCGGCCTCGCGCAATCTCTCAGGCGTGTCCGTGTCCTGGCCAACACCACAGATTTTCGATCAGAACGGAATGCGGTCGATCGGGTATTCCGGCGATCTGGTTATCCCGCTTTATGTTTCACCGACAACCTCCGGTCAGGCCGTTGATCTCAGCGTCGGCATGGATCTGGGTGTCTGCTCGGATGTCTGCGTGCCCTGGCAGCTTGATATGGCGGCAACGCTCGATGATACCGGCGGCAAACCAGTACCGGCGATTGCCGCAGCCCTTGCACAGCGCCCGCTGAGCGCCGGCGAGGCAGGTGTCACGGCGGCCACCTGCCGGATCGAGCCGACTTCAGACGGGCTGCGGGTTGAGGCCCGCGTGAGCCTGCCGGCGGCCGGTGGTGCAGAGGTTGTGGTTCTGGAGCCGGGTGTTCCCGGTGTCTGGGTCAGCGAGGCACAGATCCGCCGTCAGGGCGGTGATGTCATCGCTGTTTCGGAAATGATCCATGCCCGCGACGGTGCATTTGCACTGGATCGCTCGGCCATCCGCATCACTGTGCTCGGCGGCGCACACGGCGTGGACATTCAGGGCTGCACACCCGGCTGAGCGCGTGCGCCACCCGAAGCCCGCAACATCAATGTCCCCGCCGCGTAGCCCAGAGCCGCTATCACTGCAGCGCCTGCAACAAAGACCATCAGCGCACCGGTAACGGAAGTTTCACCGGTTCTGACCGGAACCAGACCGTGCAGACCGGGCATCATGCTGCCCGTTGCAATCGTCCACCCGAGCGTTGCGGCCCCCCATGCAAGCACCAGGCCCCAAAGCGCGAGAAAACTCATTCGGATGCGGCGGACCGGCGCACCAAGACCGCGACGCATCGCCCGGATCTGACGGCTGATGTCGTGCTGAACCGCCATCAGAGCGGGCACAACCAGCAAGACAAGGATCATGCCAAACCCGAGACCATAGACCAGAGTGATGACGGTGGGCTTGAGGAACTGGGCCTGGCGGCTGGTCTCATAAAGCAGCGGCGTCATGCCCAGCACTGTGGTGAGCGTTGTGAGCATTACCGGACGCAGGCGGTCTGTTGCCCCGTCGATGATCGAAGGGATCAGGCCGCGCTCTTCGGCATAGTCGTCAATGGTGGTGATCAGCACGATGGAGTCGTTTATGATGATACCGGACATGCCCAGAAGCCCGACAACCGTGAACATACTCAGGGGTACCTCCCAGGCTGCGTGCCCGTAAATCGTGCCGACAAGGCCAAAGGGGATGATCGCCATCACAATCACGGGCCGGCTCCAGCTGCCGAAAACCCAGGCGAGGGCCGCGTAGATGCCGGCCAGACACAGCACCATGCCCGAACCGGCATCTGACAGAAATCTGCTTTCGTCCTCTGCAAGGCCTGCAATTTCGTAATCGACCTGGTGGATCCCGGCGATGCGCGGCATCAGATCATCGCGCAGATACTGGGTGATTTCTGCTGCGCGGGCCGGATCATCCTCAGAAACGTCGCCGGTGACTGTGATCTCACGTACGCCGTTGGTGCGGCGCACTGATCGGAAACCCGCACGGCGCTCGACCGTCACGATATCGGCAAGGGGTACGTAACCGCCATCGGGTGTCCGCATCAGAGTGCCGGCCAGAAAATCCGCCGTCAGCTCATTTTCGGGCAGTTCGACACGAATTTCTGTGCTGCGCTGGCCATCCGGAAAGGTCGCGGCCTCGATACCGGCCAGTCTGTTGCGCAGGTCACGACCAAGCTGATCCGTGGTGAACCCAAGGGCAAGACCCTGCGGGGTCAGATCAAGCAAAAGCTCGTCGAGATCATAGGCGAGGCTGTCCTGCAGCGCTGAAACTTCGGTAAAGTCCGACAGCTCAGACTGCATCTCCAGGCTGGCGGCTTTCAGCACGGCGGCCGCGGCCCCGGAAAGTCTGACACTGATCGCGTCGCTCTGAGGGCCTCGACGCGCGCCGCGAAACGCAATGACCTCTGCCAGCGGATGAGGAACCACGAGTTCCTGAAGATCAGACACGAATGCGGAACTGGTAAAGTCGCGCGCATCGGCATCTATGAGCTCAATGGATATCCCGCCCTGCAGATCCTTGTCCCTGTCTTCCGCGCCGCTCAGGCCCCGACCGAATGTGCCGCCCACCTGTGCTGTCACGTTGTCCACCGGATCCCGGCCATATCGTTCGATATATCTGGCGCGGAGCGTTTCCGTGGCACGCTGCATCTCATGCATCATCAGGAGCGCATCATCCCGTGACGCAGTTTCCGCCATCATGAAATTTCCACGAATCGTACCCCGCTCAGGCGAATCGAAAAACCGCCACTGGACATCACCGCGGATGAAAACAGCGACCTGCGAGGCGAGAATGGCGAGCAACCCGGCAAGCACGACGTAGCGCGCAGCCACCACCCCCGCCATGAGCGGGCGGAAGGCACGGTCGCGCACCACGCGGAATCCCCGGTTCACCTGCCGGCTGGGCCAGTCATACCAGCGTTCTTTTGCTTTGGCCGCCAGCGCATGGGCCATATGATTTGGCAGTACCAGAAAACATTCGACCAGTGAGGCGATGACCACTGCAATCACCGTCAGGGGAATGTCGCGGATAATTGTGCCGTACCAGCCACCGATCAGCGTGAGACCAGAGAAGGCAATGACCGTTGTAAGCGTCGCGGCAAAGACTGGTAAAGCCATCCGGCGGGCAGCGTTTTCTGCCGCGACCACAGGCGGCTCGCCCAGATGCCGTGCGCGATAATCTGCGTGCTCGGCCACGACGATGGCGTCATCTACCACAATTCCAAGCGTGATGATCAGCCCGAAAAGCGAAACCATATTGAGCGACAACCCGGCAAGGTACATGATCGAAATGGCAGCCATCATCGCCACCGGGATACCTGCGGCCACCCAGAATGCAGACCGCGCGTTCAGAAAGAGAAAGAGCAGTCCCACAACAAGTGCGAGCCCCGTCAGCCCATTGTCGATCAGGGTGCTCAGCCTTGCACTGATGGCCTCGGAACTGGTGTTGCGCAACTCAACCGTAACACCGGCCGGCAAGGTCGCCTGCAACTGCGCTGCGACCTGCTCCACGGTTGCCTGAATCCCAATTGCATCGCCACCGGGAGAGCGGTCGACCTGCACCATCACCGCCGGATTATCACCAACGAAATAACTCTGGCGCCGGTCCGGGCCAAGTCGTGTCACAGTCGCGACATCACCGACCAGCAGCTGACGCCCGCCCGGTTCGCTGCGCAGCACGATCTCTGAAATCTCGGCGGCTGTGCGTTTTTCAGACCCCGCCCGGACGCGCGCGCCCGCGCCGTCCACGCTGCCTGCCGGATTACCGGCGACTTCCGCACCGATCGCCCGTGCGATCTCATCCATGGAGATACCATTGCCGATAAGGCGGACAGACGGTACTTCGACCAGGATCTGTGGCGTCGCCACACCGCCGATGCTGGTGCGGGTCACCCCGGCCTCAAACAGCCGCGCCCGGAAGGCATCAGCATACTGCACCAGCTGCTCACTGCCGACCGGCCCGGTGATCACAACATTCGTTACCCTGTCCCAGCTGGTGTTGAAACGGACCTGAGGGTCGTCCGCGCCGGCAGGCAGGCCGGTCACAGTGTCCACAGCGCTTTCAACATCGCTCATCGCCTGATCAAGATCGCGGCCGGGTTCAAAGGAAATGCGGATCCTGGCAGTGCCTTCAGACGCCGTGGCAGACGTGTAATCAACCCCCTCCACTGCAAGCACCACCGGCTGCAGCAGTTCGATGATGCCACGGTCAATGTCCTCGGCGCCCGCTTCATCCCAGGCCACGCTGACGGTGATCGTACTGGGTGTGGTATCAGGAAAAAACTGCGTGCGCATGTTTGGCACGGAGACCGCACCGGCCAGCAGCATGACGACGAGAATGAGATTGGCGACCGTGCGGTGCCTGGTAAAGTAGGACAGGATACCGCCCGCCGCCGCCGGCACTCGCCCGTTCATCCCGGTACACTGCCGCCAGCGGGCGACCCCAGAGAGGCCTGATCGTCGCGCCCGGTCTGCATCTGCTGCCTGCGCACAGACACGCCCGGCCCAAGCAGCGGTGTGCGCCCTCTGACAACATCCTGTCCGACCAACCCCGGCGCACGCACCAGCACGTCATCACCCTGGCGACGCAGAACTTCGACCGGGAAAACAGCAAGCCGGTTATCTTCGGAGACAACCAGCAGCTCTCCGGCGCTGTCAAGCGCCGTAGCTGGCAGGCGGATCACATCTTCAAGTGGCTGTTCGGCTATTTCGACGGTCGCGAAATCGCCAGGCCGAAACCCCGGCGCGCGTCCGAGCCGCGCAAAGAGCACACGCCCTGTCTGCCCCTCGCCCGGCCCTGCACTGACCCGCGAAATGCGCCCGGTTGCCATCAGATCGACGCCGGTGACATCCAGCGAAACAGTTACCGGTGCCCGGAAAAGATCACCCGAGGGTCCGAGGAGCCGGGCGTACTGCGCCGTGGAGATGCGGAAAGCCACCTCCAGATCGTCCGGATCGACGAGGTCGGCGAGGCGCTCACCCTCACTCACCAGACCCCCTGCGACCACAGCCGTCTTACTGAGCGTACCGGAAAAAGGCGCGGTAACGGTCGTGTCGGCAAGCTTCCGGCGGGCGTCTTCCAGCGCGATCTGCGCGCGCGACAGACGTGTGGCCGATAAATCCACGCGCGCCTCGGCCTGCGTAACAGACTGGCGGCGCGAGATCACAACCGCACGGGCCGCAGCGGCTGCAAGTTCCGCGGTCTCGGTGGCTGCGGCACTGCCTACGCCTCGCTCAGCAAGATCGGTCTGGCGGGCAAAGGCTCTTTCGCGCAGGCCTGCCTGCTCTTCGGCCGCGCGTTCATCATCCTGAGCCAGGGTCAGACTGCGGGCAGCTTCGCGGGTTTCCGCCTGCGCATCGGCCAGATCCGCGCTCAGGCGCGCGACCTCCGCTTCGGCGTCGGCCGGGTCAATGCGCAGCAGCACGTCACCGGCTTTTACGGTGCCGCCATCCTCAAAGCTGTCGGAAAGTTCAATGATCCGCCCGCCGGTCGCGGCGCGCAGTTCCAGCGTGCGCCGCGCGGAAATTTCGCCAAACGCCCGCAGAACGGGTGTGATCGTCTCACTCTCGGCCTTTATCAGGCTCACCGCAAAGACGCGTTCGCGTGCAGGAGGTCCCGACGGCGCATCCGCGAACCGCACGTCCAGGGCCCCCGCGATCATCTGTGCGGCCCAGACCAGCAATCCCAGCGTCACCGACGCAAGGAAAAGTCCGATCATACTTTGCCGCAGAAACCGCATAGATACCCTTCTCAGCACAAAACGCGCCGTTCCTTATAACCTGGAACGCTGCCGGAAAATACCAAGGCACAAAGGCGTTACGCGATCACCGGCTATTTCCGTCGCTTATGTTCATCGAGACGCGGCATAATTTCCACAAAATTGCAGGGCCGGTGGCGGAAATCGAGTTGTTTTGCCAGAATTTCGTCCCATGCATCCTTACAGGCCCCCGGGCTGCCGGGCAGTGCAAAGAGATACGTCCCGTTGGCCACACCGCCGGTCGCACGGCTTTGTACGGCGCTCGTGCCGATCTTATTCATCGACACAATGGTGAAAACCGTGCCAAAGGCGTCGATTTCCTTTTCATATACGTCGCGGTGCGCCTCGACCGTTACATCCCGCCCGGTCAGCCCGGTGCCGCCGGTGCTGATCACCACGTCGATGGCACCATCTTCGCACCAGGCGCGCAGCTGGTCCGCGATTTCTGCGCGTTCGTCCGGCAGGATGCGACGATCCGCAAGCTCGTGGCCCGCGGCGAGAAGGCGCGATACGAGCACCTCGCCTGATTTATCATCTTCGGCCACGCGCGTGTCCGACACTGTCAGCACCGCAATGCGGACCGGAATGAACTCCATCGTTTCGTCAATGCGGCTCATAAAACTGGTCTCCGGGTGGTCTGATGTTGAGGTGGCATATCAGGCAATTGTCAGCCGCGCGCCGATTTCCAGAAGGTCTGCCCAGGCATCCCGCTTGGCGTCCGGCGTGCGCAGCAGATAGGCGGGGTGGCACATGGGCATAGCAGGCAAGCCGCAGGCCTCGGTCCAGGACCCCCGCAGACGGGTAATGCCGCGCTTGCCCAGAAGCGCCTGTGCACTGATATTTCCCATGATCACAAGGATCTGGGGGCGTGCCAGTTCAATGTGGCGCAACAGGAACGGCCGCATCATCGCAATTTCTTCGGGCGAAGGATCACGGTTCTGCGGGGGCCGCCAGGGCAGCACGTTAGTGATATATACCGGCGTATCATCAGGACCGCGGCCCAGACCGATTGCGGCGAGCATCCGGTCAAGCAGTTGTCCCGCGGCCCCGACAAAGGGGCGGCCCTCGCGGTCCTCGTCGCGCCCCGGTGCCTCGCCGATGATCATAACAGCGGCACCGGGTCTGCCATCACTGAACACGAGATTGCGCGCGCCCTTTTTGAGCGCACAGTGCTCAAAACCCGCCAGTGCCGCGCGCAGACTTTCCAGATCTGTGGCCGCCATCGCAGCCTTTTCCGCTTCGGCAACCGGGTCCGCGGCCACCGCTGCCGGCGGCTTCACAGCAGCGCCTGCTCTGGTCCCCGGGGCTGCTGGTACTGCCTGCTTCGGCGCCGTTCCGGGCATTGTTTCAGGCAGATCATAGCAATTAACCGGCGTGTCACCGATGGCCTCGGTCGCTCCGAGTTCGGCCTGCCACTCCAGCAATGCCCGCGCATAGTGAAATTCCGCTGATTCCATATCGCCATTCTAGGCGGTGCAGCCGGGAAACTGAACTGCCCCTGTGCACATGCCGCGCACCGGTTATGTGGCATTTCTGCGCCTTGCCCGTGCCCGGCCCGCTCCCTATAAGGCTGATAGCTGCCTGAGGATCTTAATGACGTTTCCGCACCGCCATCTGCTTGGGATCGAGGCTCTGCGCCCTGAAGAGATCACAGTTCTTCTTGACCTGGCTGACACCTATGCCGCCCTGAACCGGCAGCCTGACAAACACGCCGATGCGCTGGCCGGCCTGACGCAGATCAACATGTTTTTCGAGAATTCCACGCGCACGCAGGCGAGCTTTGAGATCGCCGGCAAACGCCTCGGCGCGGATGTGATGAACATGGCGATGCAGGCCAGTTCGGTCAAAAAGGGCGAAACACTGATCGACACGGCACTGACGCTTAACGCCATGCACCCCGATCTTCTGGTGGTGCGGCATCCGCATTCGGGGGCGGTGGATCTGCTGGCGCAGAAAGTCAACTGTGCGGTACTGAACGCCGGCGACGGGCGGCATGAACACCCCACCCAGGCGCTGCTCGATGCGCTGACAATCCGGCGCGCCAAGGGCCGTCTGCACCGGTTGTCTGTCGCGATCTGCGGCGATATTGCGCACAGCCGGGTGGCGCGCTCCAATATCATGCTGCTCGGCAAGATGGAAAACCGCATCCGCCTCATCGGCCCCCCCACCCTGATGCCTGCCGGCATCTCCGAGTTTGGCGTGGAGGTTTTTGAGGACATGAAAGAGGGCCTGCAGGACGTTGATGTGGTCATGATGCTCAGACTGCAGAAAGAGCGTATGGACGGCGGGTTCATACCGTCCGAGCGGGAGTATTATCACCGTTATGGTCTGGACGAGGAGAAACTGGCCTTTGCAAAGCCCGATGCCATTGTGATGCATCCCGGGCCGATGAACCGTGGAGTGGAGATTGACGGCACGCTGGCTGATGACATCAACCGCTCGGTGATCCAGGATCAGGTGGAAATGGGTGTCGCGGTGCGCATGGCGGCGATGGATCTGCTGGCACGCAATCTGCGCCTGACACGGACGGAGGCGGTATGAGCGAAACAATCGCGATTAAACGCAATGAGGGTAGCAAAATCCGGGTGTTCGCGGTGAGCCGCGCGCCGGCCGATATGCGCGCGGCACTTGATGCGGCACCGCGGGCCGATGTGGCGCGGGACCTTCTTGGCGACCCGCATCTGAATACTGCCTCGACCGAAGTTTTCCCGGTGTCTGATCTCGCAGGCGTCGGTCTGGGCGCCTATCTCACCGAAGGCTACGCCGTTGATGCAGATATTATTGCCGCCGACCGTGCAAAGCTCGATGCGCTCGACGGGTATGTGCTGCTGCTTTTTTCTGACAGCTTTGGCGGCGCTGAGAGCCGGCTGTCGCCGGGGCCTGACCTCACACTGATCGGAACCTACGAAGAATACCGGCCGGATGAAGGCGTGCCGGCGGCTCTGACCGCAGACAGCGCGATGCCCTATACCGGCGTACCCGGTGTGGTGCCTGCCCCTTCCGCGCGCAGCGGTGCCGGCAGTGCGATGGTCGTCTTTGCTGTTCTGGTGCTGCTGGGCCTGCTGGCCTGGTGGCTGCTGACATAAGCCAGCGGAGGAACTGATGAACGAACCCAAAGACCCGAAGATGTCCGGCCGCATCGCCATGATCGCGCTGATCGTCGCTTTTGCAGTGGTCGGGCTGATGATCTGGGTGGGGTCATGACGGTCTCTTCCGGCACGCGCGTGTTCCGCTGATGAGCCGGATTGCCTTTCTGAATGCGCGTCTTGTCGACCCTGAACGGGCACAGGTCACCACGGGCGGCCTGCTGGTCGAGGAGGGCCGGATAAGGGCTCTGATGCCTGCCGGGGAGCCCGCACCTGGCGATGCACAGGTTATAGACTGCGGTCTGAAATATATCGCGCCCGGTATTGTGGACATCGGCGTGAAGGTTTGTGAACCCGGCGAACGGCACAAAGAAAGCTACCGGTCCGCGGGGCTCGCTGCCGCTGCGGGCGGTGTGACCACGATGATCACCCGGCCTGACACGACGCCCGCGATCGACAGCCCCGAGACGCTTGAGTTTGTGACCCGCCGCGCCAATGAGGCGTCCCCGGTGCGGGTGCTGCCGATGGCCGCGCTGACCAAAGGTCGTGACGGGCGGGAAATGACTGAAATCGGGTTTCTGATGGACGCCGGTGCCGTGGCATTTACCGATTGCGACCGTGTGGTGAGCGACACGCGGGTGTTTTCGCGGGCGCTGACCTATGCGCGCAGCCTGGGAGCGCTGGTGATTGCACATCCGCAGGATCCGGGGCTCAGCCGCGGGGCGTCTGCGACATCGGGCAAATTCGCTTCGCTGCGCGGGTTGCCGGCGGTCTCAGTGATGGCCGAGCGCATGGGGCTGGATCGCGACATTGCACTCGTGGAGATGACCGGTGCCCGGTACCATGCGGATCAGATTACCTGTGCCCGCGCCCTGCCGCCGCTGGAACGGGCGCGCAACAACGGGCTGGATATCAGCGCCGGCACCTCGATCCATCACCTCACGCTCAATGCGCTCGATGTGGCGGATTACCGGACGTTTTTCAAACTGAAGCCACCCTTGCGGGATGAGCAGGACCGTCTCGCCATTGCCGGGGCGGTGAATTCCGGGCTCATCGACGTGATCTCTTCGATGCACACCCCCCAGGATGAGGAAAGCAAACGCCTGCCGTTCGAGGAGGCAGCATCAGGAGCGGTGGCGCTTGAGACGCTGTTGCCGGCAGCAATGCGGCTTCATCACGCGGGTCTGATTGATCTACCCGTGCTCTGGCGCGCGATGTCACTTAATCCTGCGCGACGGATGGGACTGGAAAGCGGGCGTCTGGCCAAAAACGCACCGGCGGATCTGGTGCTTTTCGATCCGGATGCACCGTTTCTGATGGACCGTGCCACACTGCGCTCGAAATCGCGCAATACACCCTTCGACGGAGCACGTATGCAGGGCCGTGTGCTGGGCACATGGGTGGCCGGTACGCAGGTCTTTAAAAGGGACAGATGAGCTATGAGGGATACGTCATGACAATGCTGCTCTGGTGGGCCGGGGTCGGCTATCTGATCGGGTCGGTTCCCTTCGGCATCCTTGTGGCGCGGGTCATGGGGCTCGGCAATCTGCGCGACATCGGCTCGGGCAATATCGGTGCCACGAATGTTCTGCGCACCGGCAACAAGACGGCTGCGGCACTCACCCTGCTGCTCGATGCCGGCAAAGGCATGGTCGCGGTGCTGCTGGCCCGGTCTTACGGCAGCGGTGATCTCTACCTCATTGCCGGGCTCGCCGCGATGATCGGGCATTGCTATCCGGTGTGGCTTCGCTTTGCGGGTGGCAAAGGCGTGGCGACCTTTCTTGGCATCGTGCTGGCGATGCATTTCCCGGTGGGTGCCGGCTGCTGCATCGCCTGGCTTGCCGGTGCCTTTGCGACGCGCATCTCGTCGATGGGCGCGCTTGTTGCCTCGGCGGCAGGCATCCCGCTGGCCTGGGTGCTGGACGGCGGAAAAATGGCCTTTTACGTGGCTCTGATGGCTGCAATTGTCTTCTGGCGGCACCGGGCAAATATCGCGCGGATCCGAGCAGGCAGCGAGCCGAAGATCGGACAAAAGTCCTGACCCCTGAGGCTTTTGCGGACTTTGAGCAGGCGCTTGACGCTTTGCCCGCAGGCAGCCTCAGGGGACGGTACGAGGGCCGGCTTTACCGCGCGGTCAAGACAGTTTTCAACAACGGGCGTTCCATTAAACTGGTCGCCGAAGAAGCTGGTGGAAATGATTATATCAGCCTCAATTTTTTCCGGCTCAAAGCAGGTGCGCGGCTCTGCCCCTGCGAAATGAGCAGCGCGAAGGTCGCCACGTTTGTGACAGGTTTTGTGCCGGATCAGTCCGGTGCAGCATAGCTGCCGTCAGGGCCATGAACCTCGTCACCCTGCAGCGCCGGCGAGAATACACAGATGAGGTGCAGCGGCACATCGCCCGTGACCCGGACCTCGTGTCGCTCGTGCGTGTCGGGCGCATAAAGTACACCTGCGCGGATCTCATGCCTGCGCCCGCTGTCAGTCTCGGTGACAGTGCCCTGCCCGCTCAGGCAGTAACAGGCCTCGATGTGGTTCTTATAGTGCAGGTTCAGCACCGCACCAGGCAGCACGCGGGTTTCCGTCATTGAAAACCCCATACCGTCCGCGCGCACCAGCAGGCGCAGGCTGGTCCAGCCCGGACCAGAGGCGTCGCGGCTGGTGTTTTTCAGCTCTGCAGCGTCGGTGATGATCATGATCGGGGTCCCTGTTTTTTGCGCGTCGGTCCGGCGCGTTATTGAGCATTGCATGGCTTCACAGCGCATGCCAGGCTTCGGGCATGACAAAAGTTATGACCAGCCCGGACGGCACCCCCGCAAGTCGCCTCGCCTTTGGCACCATGCAGTTCGGCGGACGCGCGAATGAAACCGCGTCGCGCGCCATGTTTGAGGCAGCGGTCGCCGCCGGCGTGAACCATTTCGACACGGCCTATGTCTATAATGATGGCGCCTCTGAGACGCTGCTGGGCAGCATGCCCGGCGACCGGCGCGACGGGCTGATCATTGCGACCAAAGCGGCTTATACCGGCGGCGGGACACGCGACAATATCCTCACGAGTTTCGACATATCGCGCAAGCGGCTGGGCATGGATACGGTCGATCTGCTCTATATGCACCGGTTTGATCCCGACACCGATCTGCATGAGACGATGGAGGCGCTGGCGGAGCTCAGAGAAGCCGGCAAAATACGCTACGTCGGGGTGTCGAACTACGCCGCATGGCAGGTCGTGAAAGCCATCTGTGTGGCCGCCAAATTCGGCATCACGGTCGATATCCTGCAACCAATGTATAACCTCGTGAAGCGCCAGGCCGAGGTGGAAATCCTGCCCATGTGCGCGGATATGGGCGTGGCCTGTGCGCCCTATTCACCGCTGGGCGGCGGGCTGCTGACCGGGAAATATGCCGCCGGCGATGCGGGCCGTCTGACGGAGGACGATCGCTATGCGGCGCGCTATGGCCCCGGGTGGATGCATGAAGCGGCGAAGGGTCTGAGCGCCATCGCAAAGGAGACCGGCACCCCGGCTGCAACACTAGCCGTCGCCTGGGCCGCGCGCCATCCGATGGGGCCGACACCGATCATTTCGGCGCGCAGCGCAGAGCAGCTGGCCCCCTCGCTCGATGCCATGACCTTCGAGATGGATGACGCACTTTATGCGCGGCTCTCGGCGCTGTCGCCGACACCGCCCCCGGCCACTGACCGGCTCGAAGAACAGGAATGACCGATACTCTCGTGATCGGCGGCAGGATCGCTGACCCTCGGGCTGCATCGCGGGTGCAGGAGAACGCGCGGGTCACGTTGTCTGAGGCCGAAGCGACCACGGGATATCACGTCCCGGGCCGGTCGGCGGCTTTCATCGGGAAATATTGCGGTGCTGAAAGCATATGTGCGCTGACCCGTGCGGGTTTTGACTTTTTGCGCAAAAGTTTTGGCGGCTGTCTTACGCCGCGCAGACTGATGATCCTCGCCCGGAAGAATGAGAAAGAACTCTTTCACGACGATCTGAGCTCTCTTGGTCTGGGGCAGATCAGCGCGCCAGAGGCGCGCGCTGTGGTGCGGGGT
>NZ_JAHEHZ010000154.1 GCF_024639605.1 Roseobacter sp.
TCGGGCGCGTTGAGGTTATCAAATCTGCCGCAAAGCGTTTCCAGCTCATCGGCGCGCGCCCGGCCCATAACCGGATCGGCAAGGAGATGAAATTTATTGGAAATCTCACTGTCGCTCAGGGGGATGTCCGTGTCACCACGCGGGGTGCGCGGTGATGTGCTCAGCTCTCGACCGTCGGTGGTCCGGATTGAAACGCCTGCCCAGCGTTTACCCACGCTGATCGCCGTAAAGTGTTCATCATCAATCAGTTTCGTGGCGCAGCTGATGCGCAGGATATCCGGATCCATCAGTGTTTCAGGCGACAGCTCCGCGACCCCGATCTCACCCCGGACAATCATCGTGGCCACCGGAAACGCGATTGAATAGGCAAATTCATCCGGGCTGGCCGGGGTGTGACCGGCAAGCCGGGTCGCGTTATGAAAAGTGCAGATTTCAACCGATGCCACATCCCTGTGGTGCAGCCCGTTCACGCGCATGATATCCGCGGCCGCGTCAATGGCAGGATGGGCCCAGCGGCAACATGGATAGGGTTTGTAATGCGTGTCCTCGACAAGGCGCCAGGCCGTGCCGAGATCGTCCCAGAAGGCCGGCGCCTGTTCGCAGGTCAGAGCCGGGGCCCCGGTGAAACCAGCCAGCGCCAGCCATGCCGCCGTGACGCCGGAGGGCGCCCCCCAGCCTACGCCGTCTCGCAGCATGGTAGGGTGGTCGATGCAGCGCATCATCTGGCTGCGCGGACCATGATACTCGCCGATACCTGCTGCATGCCTGATCTGACCGGCTGTGCCCCCGAGAGCGCGCGCGCAGGCGGTGGCCACACCGGTCGCCGTCCAGGCGCCGGACGTATGATAGTCGGCGCAGGTGGCGTGTTGTGCAAGGCCGGCGCGGTAGCTGACCTCATAGGCAATGGCCAGAAGGACCGCAAAGTCAGATCCCTGCATGTCGTTCCTGACGTCAGCAACGGCCAGCAGCGCAGGAAAGACCGCAGAGCCTGCATGACCCTTGCACGGGGATGTTCCGTCATGAGCGTCAACACTGTCGATCGTCATTGCACCGGCCATGGCCGCACCCGCAGGGCTCACCCGGTTGCCGTACATCAGGATGCGCGACGCGCCTGCTGATCCCGGGCCGAACAGGGCCAGAGCCGCTGTCCGCGCGATGCCTGCCATATCAGACCGCGAAGCCACCGCAGCCACCCCCATCGTGTCCAGAAAAGAGCGCCGCAACACGCGCAGCACATCGTCGGGCAGATCGTCATATCTCAGACCGGCGGCGAATTCATGAAAAGGACGGGGCATGCGGGGCTCCTTGATGCAACGGTTCTCAGGATACGCCGCGCAACGTGGGGCAGCCCGTTCAGATGCGACCTCAGGACGACCGCCCGCGCGCCTCAAAACGCGGTAGCATGGCGGAGAAATCCTTGCCCTTTCCGTCTTCATTCTCGACAAACTGACGGTAAAGGGCCAGAGCCAGAGCGCCCATCGGCGTGTCGGCGTCCACGGCCTCAGCGGCCTGCTGAGAGAGCCCCAGGTCCTTGACCATCAGCTCTGACGCAAAACCGGGCGTATAACCGTTGTCGGCAGGGCTTTGCGGCCCGATGCCAGGGGCGGGACAATAGGCGTTCATGCTCCAGCTGTAACCTGATGAGGTGCTGACCACGTCAAACATTCTCGCGCGGTCCAGCCCGAGTTTGTCCGCCAGCGCGAATGCTTCGCAGGTTGCGATCATCGTGGCACCGAGGATCATATTGTTGCAGATTTTTGCCGCCTGGCCCGCACCGGCCTCACCGCAATGCACGGCCTTCTGGCCCATTACATCGAAAAGCGGGGTCGCAGCCCGGAACGCGGCCTCTGTGCCGCCTGCCATAAAGGTCAGTGTGCCTGCAGAGGCGCCGCCGATCCCGCCCGACACCGGGGCATCGGCAAACTGCACACCGGCATCTTCAGCCGCTGCCGCGACCGCGCGCGCGGCCTCCACATCAACTGTCGAGCAATCCAGCAGCAAAGCGCCTTTCTTCATTGCCGGGAGAACCTCATCCGCGACGTGGCGCAGAACAGCCCCGTTGGGCAACATGCAGATCACCACATCGGCGTCTGTCGCGACAGCGGCGGCTGTCTGCGCCGCTCTGACACCTTCTGCGGTGGTGCCGGCGGTATCAAACCCTGTCACCTCATGCCCGGCCCGTGCGAGATTGGCGGCCATCGGGGCACCCATATTCCCGAGCCCGATAAAGCCGATCTTTGCCTTTTTCATTGTTGTCTCCTCCTCCAGCTTCAGGGGATTGTCCCTGACCGGCATCAGCATTTTGCTGATCACAGCGGACGGCACAGAACGGCCCGCGTGCTGCCAGACAGGTTTGCGGTCTTTGTCGATAATAGCCGCCCGGATACCTTCCATAAGGTCGCCATGCTCCAGCGCCCGGCTGGTAAAGCGGTATTCAAGATCGAGCGCCTTTGCCATGCTCAGCGAGGGCCCCCGAAGGCGGTGAATGACCTCCACGGTGCAGGCCATCGACAGCGGGCTGTTGCGCGAGAGCGCCTTTAGGGTGTCGCGGGCGAAATCACTGTCATCATGGGAAAGGGAGGTCAGAATATCCCCGACGGTCTCTCCGCCGAAGTGCCGGTCAATCTGCGCCATGTGCGCCTCAAGCGGTGCTGCGCCGGGGTCGGCGGCTGCAGCCTCAAGGATCGCCGTGTCCGCGCCTGTCTCCAGCGCCTCAATCAGCCCGGGCCAGGCGGCTTCGTCAATCATCAGATCGGCGAACCCTGCGAGGATCGCGTCAGCTGCCGTCATGCGGGTGGCCGTCGTCCCGAGGTATTCGCCCAGACGCCCCGGTGCCAGCGCCAGCATCAGCGTGCCGCCCACATCAGGTATGAGCCCGATGCCGCATTCGGGCATCGCAATCCGGCTGCTTTCCCCGACGATGCGGTGAGAGCCGTGGCAGCCGATGCCGACACCGCCGCCCATGGTAAAGCCCTGCAAAAACGAAATGACCGGCTTGGGATAGCTGAATATTTTCGCATTCATCCGGTATTCATCGGCCCAGAAACGCCGGCCGTAGTCAAAATCCCCTGCGATGCCTCTGGCGTAGAGCTCCGCGATATCACCGCCTGCGCAGAAGGCCCGTTCACCTTCTGCATCGATCACGATATGCGCGATGCTTCCGTCATCACGCCACCGGTCCAGCGCCGCTTCGATGGCAAGGCACATGTCATAGGTCAGGGCATTCAGGGCGCCGGGCCGCATCAGCGTGATGCGCCCGGCGGGCCCGGTCTGACGGATGCTGATATCGCTCATAGTGACGGATTTCCCCTGCTGCCTCCGCCCATATTAAAAGGGCCGCACCGAAGTGCGACCCTTAATTGTCATTCCATCACAGGGATCGAGAATTCGCCGCCTTCTTTGATACCGGACGGCCAGCGCGCCGTCACGGTTTTGGTGCGGGTGTAGAATTTGAACGCATCAGGTCCGTGCTGATTGAGATCGCCAAAGACCGATTTCTTCCAGCCACCAAAGGTGTGATAGGCCAGCGGCACAGGGATCGGCACGTTAACCCCGATCATGCCCACATTCACCCGGTTCGCGAAATCACGCGCGGCGTCACCGTCTCGGGTAAAGATCGCGGTGCCGTTGCCATATTCATGGTCCATCGCGAGCCCCAGCGCCTCCTCATAGGACTGTGCCCTGACTGTCGACAGCACCGGGCCGAAGATCTCGTATTTATAGATGTCCATGTCTTTGGTCACGTTGTCAAAGAGGTGCGGGCCTACGAAAAAGCCATCCTCATAGCCCTGCAGTTTGAAATCGCGACCGTCGACCACAAGGGTCGCACCCTGGTCGATACCGGTCTGAACAAGGCGTTCGATATTGGCCTTGGCCGCGGCCGTCACGACGGGGCCGTAATCGACGTCGTTGCCGGCAGTGTAGGGTCCGACTTTCAGCTTTTCGATGCGCGGCACCAGCTTTTCGATCAGGCGGTCAGCGGTCTCATCGCCCACCGGCACGGCAACCGAGATCGCCATGCAGCGCTCGCCGGCAGCGCCATAGCCTGCACCTATCAGCGCATCCGCGGCCTGGTCCATATCGGCGTCGGGCATGATGATCATATGGTTTTTTGCACCGCCGAAACACTGCACCCGTTTGCCGTTGGCGCAGCCGGTGCCATAGATGTATTCGGCGATCGGTGTGGAGCCCACAAAGCCCACGGACTGAATCACATCGTGATGCAGGATCGCGTCGACGGCCTCTTTGTCGCCGTTCACCACCTGCAGGATGCCTTTGGGCAGTCCTGCTTCTTCCATCAGTTCGGCAAGCATCAGCGGCACGGAAGGATCGCGCTCGGAGGGCTTGAGGATAAACGAGTTTCCGCAGGCAATCGCCGGCGCAAACATCCACATCGGGATCATCGCCGGAAAATTGAAGGGCGTGATGCCAGCAGTCACGCCAAGCGCCTGGCGCATTGAATACATATCGATGCCGCGCCCGGCACTGTCGGTATATTCACCTTTCAGCAGATGCGGCGCACCGATGCAGTATTCCACCACCTCAAGCCCGCGCTGCACGTCGCCGGCGGCATCGGGCAGGGTTTTGCCATGCTCGCGGCTCAGTGCCTCTGCAAGTTTGTCCATATCGCGGTTCAGCAGATCGACAAACTTCATCAGAACGCGCGCGCGGCGCTGCGGGTTCGTAGCGGCCCATGACGGTTGCGCAGCCGCTGCATATTCCACCGCCTGGCCCATCTCTTCGGTCGAGGCGAGCGGGACTTTTGCCTGCACTTCGCCGGTCGCGGGGTTCATCACATCGGCAAACCGCCCGGACGTGCCTTTGACGTGTGCGCCATTGATATAGTGTGTAAGTTCCTGCATGGCAGTCTCCCTGGTGCAGCGCTGGCGAGGCTCCGGCCCCGCAAACGATATGGATTGGTTCGTGGTCAGCTACGGGTATAGTCTTGCAAAAACGAGCCTTAAAGAGGAAAGATAGCAAATCAGTTTTGCATTTTTGCAAAGCATGAGGGGTGAAACGCTGTGCAGACCAACTGGGACGATCTGCGACTTTTTCTTGCGGTGGCACGCGAAGAAAGCCTGTCAGGGGCCGGCAAACGCCTGCGGCTGGATCCCGCTACCGTCGGGCGGCGTATGGCGCGGCTGGAAACGGCGCTGCAGGCGGCGTTGTTCGTCAAATCACCACAGGGGTACACGCTGACCGACGCGGGTGCGGCACTTCTGGCACGCTCTGAAGCTGCAGAGCAGGCTATGCGCGTGGCAGTTGCGGGTCTTCCGGCGCAGGGCGAACAACTACACGGACAGATCCGCATCGGCGCGCCGGACGGCTGCGCCAATTATCTGCTGCCTCAGGTCTGTGCCGCCATTGCCGATGATAACCCCGAGCTTGATATCCAGATTGTTGCTCTGCCACGCGTCTTTAATCTTTCACGGCGCGAAGCAGACATGGCCATCGCGGTGAGCGCGCCGGGAGCGGGGCGGCTGGTCGTGCAGAAAATCACCGATTACCGTCTGCATCTGGCCGCAGGAGAAAGCTATCTGGCCGGGCACGGTCCGGTGAAAACGCTGGACGATCTGCGGGGGCTTCGGCTGGTCGGCTATATCCCTGATATGATTTTCGACCGCGAACTGGATTATCTTGCTGACATCGGAATGGCCCGGGTGCCACTGGCGTCCAATTCGGCCTCCGTTCAGGTCAATCTGATCCGGCAGGGCGGCGGGATCGGCGTGGCGCATGACTTTTCGCTGCCCGCCACGCCCGGCGTGCGCCGCGTTCTGACAGACGTGGTGAGCCTGACACGGTCGTTCTGGCTGATCCGTCACGCCGATGATCAGCGCAACGCGCGACTGACCCGTTTTGCCGAAAGCCTGAGCGCGGGTCTGCGCGCAGAAGTTGCCCGTCTGGAAGCGCAAGCTTGACAGAAAGCCGGTTTGCGGTGACGCTGAAGCAGATCACAGATACGTCAGAACGAGGTGTGGCATGCTTGTTTCCCAGATCCTGAAAACCAAGTCTTCAGAAGGTGTTGTCACCGTACCGCCAACGACGCTGGTCTCCGAGGCCGCAAAAATGCTGTCAGAAAAACGCATCGGCACGGTGATCGTTTCGCGCGACGGATCCTCCGCAGACGGGATCCTGTCCGAGCGGGATATCGTGCGCGAGATCGGGGCGCGCGGTGCAGGTTGTCTGACCAACACCGTCGACACGCTGATGACTTCAAAGCTGGTGACCTGTTCGGGGGATGACGTCGCTGATGTGATCCTCAAAAAGATGACCGAGGGACGTTTCCGCCATATGCCGGTCATTGAAAACGGCGAACTGAAGGGCCTGATTTCCCTTGGTGACGTTGTTAAGGCGCGTCTGATGGAACTGGCCATGGAAAAAGACGCCCTCGAAGGAATGATCATGGGCCACTGAGCCCGCCAGTGTCCTGCACCCTGACAACCGCCCGCGTGAAACGCTTGCAATCTGCGTGCTGAAATGATCGGTTGAGCCCGCAGAAGAAGACAGGAGCGTCGCCATGCGTGTCGGCCTTTACCCCGGAACCTTTGACCCCGTGACGCTCGGACACCTGGACATCATCCGGCGCACCTCTGTGCTGCTTGACCGGCTGGTCATCGGTGTCGCGATCAACCGCGACAAAGGTCCGCTTTTCGATCTCGAAGAACGCGTGGCCATGGTCGGGGCGGAGTGCGCCAGGCTCTCAGAACAGACCGGCATGGAAATTGTCGTGCATCCGTTTGAGAACCTGCTGATTGACTGTGCACGCGATGTCGGCGCGCAGGTCATCGTCCGCGGGCTGCGTGCTGTGGCAGATTTTGAATACGAATATCAGATGGTTGGCATGAACCGTCAGCTTGATGACGGCATCGAAACCGTATTTCTGATGGCTGAGGCGGAGCATCAGGCCATTGCCAGCAAGCTCGTTAAAGAGATTGCGCGTCTGGGCGGAGACGTCAGCAAATTCGTGACCCCGCTGGTGCGCGAAAAGCTTCTGGCGCGGATTGAGGAACGCTGACGCCGCAGCTCAGCCGCTTGCGGCCACGACGCGCACCATATCGCGCAACCGGCAGGAAAACCCCCATTCGTTGTCATACCAGGCAAGGACGCGCACCAAAGTGCCACTTTGAACCCGGGTCTGATCGGTCGCAACGATCGCGCTGTGCGGGTCGCGCAGCAGATCACGCGAGACCAGCTTGTCTTCTGTCACGCCGATGATCCCGCGCATGTTCCCGGCGGCGGCTTCGATAAACAACGCATTGACCTCATCGGGTGTCACAGGCCGCGCCACCTCGACCGTCAGATCGATACACGAAACATCCGCCACCGGCACCCGGATCGCCTGACCCGTGATCAGCCCGGCAAGCTCTGGCAGCACCAGCCCCAGCGTTTGGGCGGCACCTGTCGAGGTGGGTACCATCGACAATGCAGCCCCACGCGCGCGGTAAAGATCTTCGTGCGGGCCGTCATGCACCCCCTGCGAGGTTGTATAGCAATGTAC
>NZ_JAHEHZ010000045.1 GCF_024639605.1 Roseobacter sp.
CTGGTTACACGGCGGGCATGACAGATATGCCCCAACGCCCGCGCCGCAATTTTTATGGTCGCCTGAAAGGCAAAACGCTGAAGAAATCCCAGCGGGGGTATCTCGATGCGGATCTTGCCGGATTGTCGCCGGGCGCTGTCAGCTGGGAAGAAAACCCCGAACGCAGGCCGCTCGATGTCGGTGCGCTGTTTTCGGGGCGGCCGCTCTGGCTCGAGATCGGATTTGGGGGTGGCGAGCACATGGTGCATCAGGCACAGCAAAACCCGGAAAACGGCATCATCGGCGCGGAGCCCTATATAAACGGTGTGGCAATGCTGCTCGGTAAAATTCGTCGGGCCGGCGTGGATAATGTCGCGGTCTATCCCGGCGATGCGCGCGATCTGATGGATGTTCTGCCTGAGGCTTCGGTGACGCGGGCGTTTCTGCTTTATCCCGACCCCTGGCCGAAAACCCGCCACCACCGCCGCCGTTTTGTCACAGCTGAGCACCTTGAACCGCTTGCGCGCGCAATGAAGCAGGGCGCAATCTTCCGGGTCGCCACGGATATCGGTGATTATGTGCGCCAGACGCTCGAAGAGGTGCCGCGCTGCGGGTTTGACTGGCTGGCGGAGCGACCGGGGGACTGGCGGCAGCCCTGGGACGACTGGATCGCCACGCGCTATGAGCAGAAAGCCATCCGCGAAGGGCGTACACCGCATTATCTGACCTTCCGCAGGCGCTGAGTCCGCGCATGCCGGGGCTGGACCATGGCCGGGTCTGCAGGTAAGCCTCGGCGCAACTGAGCAAAGCAGGACCTGACCCTATGTCGAGCCACGGCGCGCCCGTTCCGATGACTTCCCGCCCATGCGGCCCGCTGAAAGGCGAGGCCCGCGTTCCCGGCGACAAATCAATCTCTCACCGCGCGCTGATCCTTGGCGCTTTGTCGGTGGGCGAAACCCGGATTTCCGGGCTGCTTGAAGGGCAGGACGTTCTGGACACGGCGAAGGCCATGCGCGCCTTCGGTGCGGAAGTTACAGATCACGGCGAGGGAAACTGGAGTGTTCACGGGGTCGGTGTGGGCGGCTTCGCGGAACCGGAAAACGTCATCGACTGCGGCAATTCCGGCACCGGCGTCCGGCTGATCATGGGCGCTGTGGCGACCTCTCCGGTGACCGTAACCTTTACCGGAGATGCCTCGCTGAACGGGCGCCCGATGGCGCGGGTTACTGATCCTCTGGCACTTTTCGGCGCGCGCTCTTACGGGCGGGCCGGCGGGCGGCTGCCGATGACACTGGTCGGGGCGCCGGACCCTGTTCCGGTGAACTACACCGTGCCCGTGCCCTCGGCTCAGGTCAAATCGGCGGTCCTTCTGGCCGGTCTGAACGCTCCGGGCAAAACCGTGGTCACCGAAGCGGAGGCCACACGCGATCACACCGAACGGATGCTGGCAGGCTTTGGCGCGGAGATCACCGTAGAAGAAACAGAGGCAGGGCGGGTCATCACGCTGACCGGACAGCCGGAGCTGAAACCGCAACATATTGAGGTACCCCGCGATCCGTCATCAGCGGCTTTTCCTGTCTGTGCAGCGCTGATCGTGCCGGGCTCTGATGTGCTGGTCCCGGGCATTGGTCTCAACCCGACGCGGGCCGGGCTTTTCGCCAGCCTGCGCGACATGGGCGCTGACCTTACCTATGAAAATGAACGAACCGAAGGCGGTGAGCCGGTGGCCGATCTGCGCGCCCGCTTCTCGCCGGATCTGCAGGGCATCGAGGTGCCACCCGCCCGTGCAGCCAGTATGATCGACGAATACCCCGTGCTGTCTGTTGTTGCCGCCTTTGCCAGAGGCGAAACCGTGATGCGCGGTGTCAAAGAACTGCGTGTCAAGGAAAGTGACCGCATTGATGCGATGGCCACCGGGCTGCGCGCAAACGGCGTGACAGTGGAGGACGGCCCGGACTGGTGGACGGTCACAGGCGCCGGTCACGGTAACGTACCGGGTGGCGCAACCTGTGCCAGCCACCTTGATCACCGCATCGCCATGTCTTTTCTGATCCTTGGAATGGCGACGCAAAAACCGGTCTCTCTTGATGACGGCGGGCCTGTCGCCACGTCTTTTCCTGTGTTTGAGCAGCTGATGTCCGGCCTTGGCGCGCAGATCCAGCGATCCAACCGCTAAGTTCCCGGATGACAGAGCCCTTTACCATTGCAATTGACGGCCCGGCGGCTGCGGGCAAAGGAACTGTGTCCAAGGCTGTTGCTGCGCACTTCGGTTTTGCGCATCTCGATACCGGGCTTCTTTATCGGGCGGTCGGGGCAAAAATGCTGCTGGGGCAGGACCCGGCGACTGCGGCGCGGGAACTGGCCGCGTCTGATCTTGAAGCGGGCGATCTGCGGGGGCCGGAGGTTGCGGATGCGGCGAGCCGGGTGGCAACAGTCCCCGAAGTGCGCGCCGCGCTTCTCGATTTTCAGCGCAGTTTTGCCCGGCGGGCGGGGGGCGCTGTCCTTGACGGGCGCGACATCGGCACGGTTATCTGTCCGAACGCCGAAGTGAAGCTTTTTGTTACTGCCAGCGCCCCCGTGCGCGCCGCGCGGCGGCATGCCGAACTGGTTGCAGCCGGTTCCGATGTCAGCGTCGACCAGGTCCTGGCGGATGTGCTGGAACGCGACGCTCGCGACAGCTCGCGCGCAGCATCGCCGCTGGTTCCTGCAAAAGATGCCGTAACGATAGACACCACGGATATGAGCATTGACGCTGCCGTTGATGCCGCCCTCGCTGTGGTGGCACAGCGGCGATAGCGTCAGGCGAAACGTTCTCCGCTGCGGCTGGCGTTGAGCGAAATGATCTTGTTGCGCAGGTCTTTAGCGATGCCCACATCGAGCGCTCCGGCAATCTCCGGATCGGTTTCCTGCAATACCTGCAGTTTTTCGGTTTCGATTCGCCAGAAACGCGCCGGCCGGGACACGGTCGCGGTCGCCGATGCCGGCGCATTGCCAACGATGGACATCTCGCCCACGAAATTTCCCGCCCCGCATGTTGCAACCACAACGCCGGAGACGAGGATCTCCACCTCACCGCTGATCAGATAAACCACATGAGAAACCGGGTCTCCTTCGGTTGTGAGCACCATGCCTGCCCCGCCATCCTCCCAGGTGCCAAGATTCAGCAGGCGCTTCGCATTGCGTTTGGAAACGCCGCGCAGGCGGGCAGAGACGAAAAGCTCCTCTTCGGCCGTCAGCCGCACGCGCCGCTCGGCATACCATTCGCGCGTGATCTGCATGATATTTACGGCAACCAGAAGAGTCTCCCAGAACACGCCCACCGGATCCTTGAGCCAGATCACATCATAGGCAATGGCCGCAAAGGCCGAGGCGATCACGAGGATTCTGAGCCTTGTCATCGAGCGCATGAGCATCGACCAGACCAGCAGCAGATAGGACAGATGTCCGACCATGCCACCCGGAGAAAGTGCGGATTCCAGTGTGAGTTCCAGAGCGGTGTCCCTTATGCCTGTCGTCGCTGTGACCCTGGCATCTTCCTCAGGGTCAATCCAGTACGGATCGGATGTTGCAGTACGATCACCAAAGGGTGCATGGCATTTGACCGGTCCGCTGAGTACCGTCGACAGGACACCTGAGAGGAGGCCGGCCGTGACCCGACTGATACTGTGCTTTGTGCTGATGCTGACAGCACCGGTAGTCCTTGCTCAGAGTGACGCACCGGCTACGCCGGAGGGTACTCTGCCTGAAAGCCAGGCGCCTGAGCCCGCGATGACGGTGCCACGGCTGGGTGAGATCATCCGCATCATCGATCCGCAAGCCGTTGCGCGCGGCCCGACGATAGAATTTACCATTCAGGATATCCCGGTCATTGTGATCGCGGACGCGCGTGCGGACCGGATGCGGGCGATGGTGCCCATCCGCGCCGCCGACGGGATCGGCGCCGATGAGCTGATGCGCCTTATGCAGGCCAATTTCGACTCAGCGCTCGATGCGCGCTATGCCGTGGCGCAGGGGCGGCTCTGGGGGGTCTTCATACACCCGCTGTCGCCGCTGGAACGGGATCAGTTTCTGTCGGGGATTGTTCAGACAATAAATCTGGCCAAAACCTATGGTCAGACCTATTCGGGGGGCGCGAACGTATTCGGGGGCGGCGATTCAAACCGGATTTATCAGGACCTGCTGGATGATCTGCGCAAAGATCAGGAACTCTGACAGGGCGGATCAGGCCGCAGTCGCACTCGCGCGCAACGCGCCCGCGTTGCTGACCAGAAATATCACCAGATCGAAAGGATCGATAGCGCGGATATCGAGACGCCCGTCGGAGACATCCAGTAGCTCGGACAGGTTCATAAGGCCCGGATCCACAAATCCCATCTTCCAGTCGGGCAGCAGCCGTTTTTCTGCGGGACCGTTCTGGATGACCTCGAAATTGCTATGGCGGGTATCGCGGCCGATCCGCGCGAGAGCATTATAAAGCCGCGTCTTCGGCCCCTCGATATACTGGATGAAATAGTCAGCTTCACGGTGCAGAAAGCCTGTCAGGTGATCGCGTGCGTTGTTGCGCGCACTGACCTGCAGAATATCGTTGTGCAGTGTCGCGCTCGCAGGCTGAAGTGATTTGCTGTGATAAAGGGCGTAATGGAGATCCATGACATGTCCGCAGATTGATCGTGGTCACGTTAGATCAGAGAAATTAACAGGTGCTGAATGCCGGTTGGATCGCCGGCTGCTGATCAGCCCGCACCATGGGCCGGCTTTCCTCTTCTGCGACAAGCCCCGGACAAGGCCGCAATCTGGCGGACCTGAGGCACAGGCGGAGAGGTCTGAGGGGTGCGGACACCCCGGTTCGCCGCCCTGGGGGCACAGGGTTTAGGCGGCATATGATTAAACCACAGCTTGCATGCCTCTTAACACTTGCGACGGGGCGCAAAAGCCCCTATACGCGCACCCGTTGAAGCGGGGAAAACACCGCAAGGCGGGCAGGGTCGGTTTTACCGGCCCTTCTTTGTTCCGCGCTTCGACCAACTGAAACCCGAAGACCGGCGGAGACAACCGCACGGCCAGAAACAGTCATAGTTAGGAAAACGACGCCACATGGCAAACACGATGGATGAGTTTGAAGCGCTCCTTGAAGAAAGCTTCGAAATGGACACGCCCGAAGAGGGCTCTGTTGTCAAAGGCAAGGTGATCGCGATCGAAGCGGGCCAGGCCATTATCGACGTCGGCTACAAGATGGAAGGCCGCGTTGAGCTTAAAGAATTCGCTGATCCGGGCGAAGCTCCCAAAATTGAAGTCGGCGATGAAGTCGAAGTGTTTCTTCGCCAGGTCGAAAGCCCGCGCGGCGAAGCTGTTATCTCACGCGAGATGGCGCGCCGCGAAGAAGCATGGGACCGTCTGGAAAAAGCCTATGCGGACGAAGAGCGCGTCGAAGGCGCCATCTTTGGCCGTGTCAAAGGTGGCTTTACTGTCGATCTCGGCGGTGCTGTGGCCTTCCTGCCCGGCTCTCAGGTTGACGTACGCCCCGTACGTGACGCAGGGCCGCTGATGGGTCTCAAGCAACCGTTCCAGATCCTGAAAATGGATCGCCGTCGTGGCAATATCGTGGTATCGCGCCGTGCGATCCTCGAAGAATCCCGTGCCGAACAGCGCGCCGAAGTCATCGGCAACCTCACCGAAGGTCAGACGGTCGACGGCGTGGTCAAGAACATCACCGAATATGGTGCCTTTGTGGATCTTGGCGGTGTCGACGGTCTGCTGCACGTAACAGACATGGCATGGCGCCGGGTCAACCACCCGTCCGAGATTCTGTCGATCGGTGAGACCATCAAAGTTCAGGTCATCAAGATCAACAAAGAGACGCACCGCATCAGCCTCGGCATGAAGCAGCTGCAGGAAGACCCGTGGGATCTGGTTGCGGCTAAATATCCGCTCGATTCCGTGCACAAAGGTCGCGTGACCAACATCACCGATTACGGTGCCTTTGTTGAGCTCGAAGCCGGTGTCGAAGGCCTCGTGCACGTCTCTGAGATGTCCTGGACGAAAAAGAACGTCCACCCCGGCAAAATCGTCTCCACCTCGCAGGAAGTGGAAGTCATGGTGCTGGAAATCGACGGTGCCAAGCGCCGCGTTTCACTTGGTCTCAAACAGACCATGCGCAACCCGTGGGAAATCTTTGCGGAAACGCATCCCGAGGGCACCGAAGTCGAGGGCGAGGTCAAGAACATCACCGAATTCGGTCTGTTTGTCGGTCTCGACGGCGACATCGACGGCATGGTTCACCTCAGCGATCTGAGCTGGGACGAGCGTGGCGAAGATGCGATCCAGAACTACCGCAAAGGCGATACCGTTCAGGCGGTTGTCTCCGAAGTGGACGTTGAGAAAGAGCGCATCAGCCTCTCGATCAAAGCCGTCGGCGGCGACAAGTTCGCGGAAGCGGTTGGCGGAGTGAAGCGCGGCTCGATCGTGACCGTGACCGTTACGGCGATCGAAGACGGTGGTGTCGAAGTGGAATATGAGGGCATGAAATCCTTCATCCGCCGCTCTGACCTCAGCCGTGACCGTGCAGAACAGCGCCCTGAGCGTTTCTCAGTCGGTGACAAGGTTGATGTACGCATCACCAATGTCGACAACAAAGCCCGCCGTCTTGGCGTGTCGATCAAAGCCCGTGAGATTGCGGAAGAAAAAGAAGCGGTCGAACAGTACGGCTCTTCGGACTCCGGTGCATCGCTGGGCGATATCCTCGGTGCAGCCCTCAAAGGCGACGACGAAAAATAAGTCCGGCATTCCCGGCAAAGCAAAGGCCCCGTGGTGCAAACCACGGGGCCTTTTTCGTCTGGCAGGGCAGCGCCGGAAACCTCCGGCGCAGGCCCTCCTTATCAGAAGCGGTAAGCCATTTTCAGGTGGATGGTGTTTACGTTGATGTCGTCGAAGTCGTGGTACATGTACTCACCACCAACGGTCCAGTTGTCACCCACACGGTGGTCGTAACCCACGCCGAGAAGCCAGTTGGTGTCGCTGCCATCAAATCCGTCGAAGATGTCACCTGCGTTGTCGAGGCTGCCGTAGGCAATACCCGCCGTGCCATACACCATGCCGCTGCCGCCGCCCACTTCGTAGCCTGCGATAAGCTTCAGGCGCGCCATTTCGTCGAAAGACAGGCTGTCGCCAGTGTCAGCGTCCGTTATGTCAAGATCTGCCCAGTCGTACTGAAACTCCGGACCAAGGTACCATCCGTTGTTCAGGCTCCAAAGATAACCTGCGTTGATGCCACCAACGATGCCGTCACCGTTGTCATCACCGTCAAAAGCATCGTCAACGTCGAAATCGCCATAAGCGTAGCCGATCTGTGCACCCACATAGCCGCCTTCCCAGAAGGGCGGCGGCGGTGGGGCGACGACCACCGGTGCAACGGGCGTTGGTTCGGGGCCGGCGGCGAAGGCCATGCCGGCTGTTGAAACGATCAGAACGGTCAGAGCCGTTGTAGTCTTAAGCATAAAATGCTCCTTTACATCTTGAAAAAAATGCGGAATTTCGGCAAGCCTGATCAGGCAGGGTACTCCGGAACACTCCGCCCGGCAAATTATCGCAACATGGTAATACGATAACCCGCAGGTTATGCTGGAGGTTCCTGCTATATTTACCATTTATTCAGCTGGGTTAATCACAGATTATCGTGATCGGCATCTTTTCGCTTGTGGGTTGGTCCGCCCCCACCCGCGTCGACGTGCGATAAAGCCGAAAAGCGGCGGCGAATCATAGTGTTATGCTGCGCTGCGGCGCGGGACGGGTCAGGAGCTGATTGCAAAAACCGGCCCTGGTGTGATGAAAAACATCACAAATACAGAGCCTTCGTTCCAAAAAAAGCGCCGCGCCGGGCGCAGGGTCACTTTCCGTGACGCCGGAAAGTTTCTATAGTAGCTCGGGCAAGGTGCGAGAAAGCGCCGGTAAATCAGGGGGTGTTGCAATGATCCGGTCTGAGCTGATCCAGAAAATAGCAGACGACAATCCACATCTTTATCAGCGGGACGTCGAACGTATCGTCAACACCATTTTCGAAGAGGTCACAGGGGCAATGTCCCGAGGCGACCGTGTTGAACTGCGCGGCTTCGGTGCCTTTTCCGTCAAAAAGCGCGATGCCCGTATCGGCCGCAATCCGCGCACCGGCGAAACGGTGCATGTCGAAGAAAAGCACGTGCCGTTTTTCAAAACCGGCAAATTGTTGCGCGACCGGCTGAACGGTAAGGCCTGATGCGTTACATCCGTTATGCCTGTATCGCGGTTTTCGCAATCGCTCTGATCGGGGTTGCGCTGGCCAACCGGTCTGTTGTGTCCCTTCAGCTTATTCCCACAGAGGTGGCCGGCTGGTTCGCCGTGACCCCGCAGATCAGTCTGCCGCTTTATATCGTCATTTTCGGCGGCATCATTGCGGGCCTGTTCGTCGGGTTCGTCTGGGAGTGGATCCGCGAGTACAATCAACGTGCCGAGGCGGCCCGTCAGGCACGTGAAATGCGCAGATTGCAGCGTGAGGTCGCAAAGCTCAAAGGCGAGAAACATCACGGCAAGGACGAGGTGCTCGCCCTGCTCGACGAAGCGGGCTGACGCTCTTGCACCGCCCTGGCGGTTATGTTCAAAACCGACATGTCTGACAGTGTCTCCGTAAAAATCTGCGGCCTGCGTACAGCAGCCGATGTCGATGCTGCGGCAGCCGCAGGCGCGCGCTACTGCGGGTTTGTGTTTTTTGAAAAATCTCCGCGTAACGTTTCATTGGATCTGGCACGTGACCTTGCCACCGGCACGCCGGTTGGCCTAGCAAAGGTCGCGCTGGTTGTTAACCCGGATGATTCATTTCTCGACGCTCTCACCGACACCGTTCCGCTGGATATGCTGCAGCTTCACGGCAAAGAGACACCGGGACGCGTGGCAGAGATAAAGTCGCGCTACAGGCTGCCGGTTATGAAAGCGATCGGCATTGCCAGGGCGGAAGATCTCGCTGCGATTGATCTCTATGCACCGGCCTGTGATCAGCTGCTTATTGATGCGAAACCGCCGGAAGGGGCTGATTTACCCGGGGGTAACGGGCTCGCTTTTGACTGGCAGTTGCTGGCGGACCGTAAATACTGGACCCGCCCCTGGATGCTGGCCGGCGGACTGACCCCCGACAATGTGGCAGAGGCGGTCAGACGCACGGGCGCGCGCCAGGTTGATGTTTCCTCCGGTCTTGAGACATCGCCCGGTCAGAAAGACAGCAGCCTCTTCAGACGCTTTGTGCAGAACGCCCGGGCCTGATCACAACGTGCGCCGGTTTTCCCGGTGTCGCGTGAACGAGTTCACAGACCGGAATCTCTGACAGCCTTATTCCTTATCCCGTGGGGCAGGTGCGACAGACGTACCGGCCCGGTATCGGGAGGGCGACATGAGTTTCAGAAAAATCATTGTTATCGTGGCTCTGGCTGTCACGGTCGTGAGCGTCAGCTATGATCTTGCCGCGCGACCGGCAGGTGCCACGGGTGGCTCACTGACGGCGGATAGCAATCCGGACCCTCGCAGAGATGCCAGCGTGCGGGCCGCAGGTGCTGATCCTGCCTGACGTTTGCGCGGATCAGGCGATGACGCGATGCCGGACCATCCTGGTCAGGAGCGCGCGCGGGTCGGTCGGCGTCACCTTACCGCAGGGGGCTGTACGCCCATAACGCCTTGTTTCCCGGTCCGGCGCAGGGTAGGCAGAACGCCATGCGACGAGACGAGGTGGCGCAATGGCAAACGATCTTTTCAACTCCTTCATGACCGGCCCGGACGAAAACGGCCGCTTTGGTGATTTCGGCGGACGGTTTGTCTCCGAGACGCTGATGCCACTGATCCTGGAGCTCGAGGAGCAATACGAAAAAGCCAAAACTGACGACAGCTTCTGGGCTGAAATGCACGATCTGTGGACCCATTATGTCGGTCGCCCCAGCCCGCTTTATCATGCTGAGCGTCTTACTGAGCACCTCGGCGGTGCCAGAATTTACATGAAGCGTGACGAACTCAACCACACCGGCGCGCATAAGATCAATAATGTGCTGGGCCAGATTATTCTGGCGCGCCGCATGGGTAAAACGCGGATCATCGCAGAGACAGGCGCGGGGCAGCACGGGGTGGCCACAGCCACGGTCTGTGCGAAATTCGGCCTGAAATGCATCGTCTATATGGGTGCGCATGATGTCGAGCGTCAGGCCCCCAACGTTTTCCGGATGAAGCTGCTGGGCGCCGAAGTTGTGCCGGTAACCTCGGGACGCGGCACACTCAAGGACGCGATGAACGATGCGCTGCGCGACTGGGTCACCAACGTGCGCGATACGTTTTACTGCATCGGCACAGTTGCCGGCCCACACCCCTATCCGGCGATGGTGCGTGATTTTCAGTCCATCATCGGCAAAGAGGTCCGCGAGCAGATGAACGCGGCCGAGGGCCGGCTGCCCGATACACTGATTGCCGCGATCGGTGGTGGCTCAAACGCGATGGGGCTCTTTTATCCGTTCCTTGACGACAAAGAGGTCGGGATCATCGGCGTCGAGGCCGGAGGCAAGGGCGTAAATGAAAAGATGGAGCACTGTGCGTCACTGACCGGCGGGCGCCCTGGCGTGCTGCACGGCAACCGCACCTATCTTTTGCAGGACGATGACGGGCAGATCCTTGAAGGGTTCTCGATCTCGGCAGGGCTCGATTATCCGGGCATCGGGCCGGAACACGCCTGGCTGCACGACATCGGGCGCGCAGAATATGTGGCGATCACTGACCGCGAAGCGCTGAAAGCTTTCCAGGTTTGCTGTGAACTCGAAGGGATCATCCCGGCGCTTGAGCCCAGCCACGCGCTGGCCCATGTCATGAAGATCGCTCCGGAACTCCCGGCGGATCACATCATCTGCATGAATATGTGCGGTCGCGGGGACAAGGACATCTTTACCGTTGCCCGCGCTCTGGGCTTTGATATGGACGGCCCCGAAGGGCGCAGCGTCCAGTAAGCCGGTCCTGTCAGGTTCGGCGACGCAGGTCATCGCCGCGCATCATTTCCCAGTGCGCGCTCACTGAGGGGATGAAAAAGAGCACCAGCCCAAGGGTGAAAAAGCACAGGATCATTGCCGGGATCCAGATCAGAGCGATCACAAATCCGACGCCGCCGGAAATCCTGTGGGCTGTCTGCGGTGGCAGTACGCGCATCAGTGCAAGCTCGAAGAGCTTACCGCCGTCAAGCGGATGGACCGGCAGCAGATTGAGCACTGCCAGAAAAAGATTGATGTAGCTCAGTACCCAGACGCACCAACTCAGATCACCGTTCCCGAAAAGCGGCCAGGTCATTGAGGCAACAGCCCAGATCACAAGGTTCACAATCGGTCCCATTGCCACGATCAGTTCGTTTTCATAAGGCGAAGGTGAACGTTTGTGCTCGCAAAACCCGCCGCCTGCATGCAGCACGATCCGGCGCACCGGGATCCCCTGAATGAGACACCCCCAGGCATGTCCGACCTCATGCAGAAAAATCGACATGACCAGCAGGCTCACGAAAATCAGATCATACACTAGGTCAGAAGGAGACCCGCTGAACGACAGAAAAATCACAAACAGCAGCAATACGCCGGGCTGAATCTGCACCGGGACGCCGAAGGGCCCCCGGAATTCATAAATCGGTTTATCTGATCCGGTCACCGGCACACTCCGCAAAAACAGTTAATGCGAAGTTTCACCGTCGATTGTGCCGTAAAAAAGACCCGGACCGGGCATCTCTGTGCGCTCAGGTGGCATATTTTCGGAGGACTTCCAGCGGAACGATGTCCAGCGCACGCGCGTGGGTGGCCTCGAGATTTATCTGTGGCGCACAGCCTTCGTCATGCGCCTGCAGAAAACGGGCCGCGCAAAGACACCAGGCGTCGCCCGGTTTCAGCCCGGCAAATCCATATTCCGGGCGCGGAGTACTCAGATCGTTGCCGACATACTTGGAATAGGCCAGAAATTCCGCAGTCAGCACGGCACAAACCGTGTGGCTGCCCTGGTCGGCCGCACAGGTATTACACGACCCGTCCCGGAAAAATCCGGTCACTGGATCTGTCCCACAGACCGCGAGCGGTTCGCCCAGAACATTGATGCTTTCGTCCTTTTCCATCGCGGGGCCTTTCTCAGAAACTGTCTGCGATCCGACGGAACATTGCGATGTTTTCGCGCACGATATCACGCCGGCGAAAAGCAGGATCCACAGCCGTGAGCGCGATCACCACACCTTCCGGTTCACTGATATAGAGATACTGGCCGTAAATGCCACGACCCATATACTCGCGCGGGCGGGCATCGCGGGGCATCCACCACTGATAGCCGTATCCCATCTCGTCGGGCTGCGTGGGTGCACTCGGTGTCGTTGACACCTCTGCCCAGGCGGCCGGCACGACCTGTTTTCCCTGCCAGAGCCCACCCTGGGCGAACATCAGACCAAAGCGCGCATAATCACGGGTCGTCAGGTTGAGCCCGCCAAGGGCAAAGGCAACGCCTGCCCCGTCGGTGAGGTAGTAGGGCGCACGTTCGGGGCCCAGGGGCATGATAATTTTTTCCTGCATCAGATCAGACAGAGAGCGCCCGGTGGCCCCGCGGAGCACCATGCCAAGAACATGGGTGTCGATTGAGACATACTGCCAGTCGATGCCCGGCTCCGCGAAGGTTTCCGTCAGGCCGGCGGCGAAATCATCCATCCGGCCACCTAAAGCGAGGATCCTGCCCATTCTGTTGATATCGGAGGATTTATCCAGGTAATCCTCGTCGAAAGTAACGCCGGTTGCCATGTTCAGCACGTGTCGTACCGTGGCCTTATCATAAGCTCCGCCCGCCAGGGACGGTGCATACTGAACCACCGGATCATCAAGGCTGCGGATGGCCCCTTCAGCCAAGATCACACCGGTCAGCGCAGACATGAAGCTCTTGGCAACTGACCAGCTGATGCGCAGATCGTCCCGACCGGTGCCAAGATGATAGCTTTCATAGACCAGCCTGCCGTCATGCAGCACAACCACGGACGTGACCCGGCGTGCTTCGACAAAGGCGTCAAATCCATCGGGCATTGTGGCCGCAGCGCCGGTGGGCAGGGGAGATACCGGCACCGTCTTGGTCTCGAGGCGGGTATGCAGGAAGGCCGCGTCCATATTGCTGAAATTGGCGACAATCCGGTCAGGGTCAAAGAGGCTGTTCACCGCCATCAGGCGGTTGATCTCGTCCCGCTTCCAGACGCCGGCCGCGACAAGCGCACAGATCAGCATCAGCAGTACGCGGCCCAGCCACTTACCTGCCCTGCGCATCAGACACTTCCCTGCCAGCGGATCCACCGGCCGTGGAAATCTGCCCGTCCAAGCCGCAGGGTGATGCTGCCCGGCCAGAACCGCAGCACGAGGGCTGCACCCTCTGCGGCATGCACATCGCCTTCGCTCTCCATCGATAGCCAGGCCAGCGGACGGTTGTGGGTGGCCGCAGCACCGGCGGCTTCAATCAGCGCCTGACCCCGGATCCGCGCCTCCGCGGGAAAATATTGCCACGCAACCGTGTGCTGGATCAGGTGCAGATGGCCGTCCGGGGTAGCATCAAGGCGCTGCTCAAGCCAGTCTATGGCATCGGCACGATCAATCCGGGCGGTCATCACACCCGCTGCGGCCCGCGTCATCGCGAGACGGTGCGGCTGATCGGGCCAGAGGTAGGCTGTGAGCCGCAGCAGATCTTCGGGGTTCTGCGGGTCAAGCGGGTTGAGATCGACGCCCGCCCGGTCAGCCACGACCGGCAGGCGGGTCGGGGGCAGGGAGCCTTCCCACTCTGGCGAAAGGCGGACAACAGGTGCAGCTGTCCCCGGCCCGCCACCGGGCAGGTCGAGCGCGTAATGATCCCACATGAGGTTCAGACCACCACTGGCCCCCAGTTCTGACAAAACCACAGGCAGCTGAGAATGCTGAGCGACAACTGCCGCGCCGGCCATCAGCGCTGCGGACCGGCGCACCTCGTTCGTCTGGGGAGGGCTGTCGACCCAGTCGAGCAAAAACGCCTCATGCGCGGCGAGGGCGTCAAGGACACCTTTCCGCAGAGCATTGTCGCGGACCCGGGAGGGTGGGTAAAGGGCTGCAAGCGCCGGAGCACGATCGGTCAGCACCAGTGCATGCAGCCCTCCGGCAAGGCGCAGCGGCAGCGAGTGCCCGGCAGGCCCGATATCCCCGCTGAACGCCGCAAACTTCGCCGCGAGCGCACTGTCTTCCGGCCAGTTTTCACTCAGTATGCTGAGCAGTTGCTGCATAAAGGGTGAGCCCAGACGCCCGCAGCTGATCGCCTGATCGGCAAAGGCCCGGGCCAGCGTCACCTGAAGCGGTCCATCAGCTTCTGCATTGCAGAGCGCGGGTCAATTCCGGGTTCCGGTGCCGGTGGTTCAGATGCGGCCGAAGTTCCTGTCTCACCGGCCGTCTGCTCCTTGTCGCCTTTGGTTCCCTTCCCCGAGCGCGGCGGGTTCACGCGTAATGCCACGGCGTTCATGAATTTCGCCGGATCATCGGCGGCCAGCCATGGCGCGCCATCGCTGACGCCGCGCAACACATCATCAAGCCAGTTCTGATCTGCCTTTGCAAAATCATGCAAAACGTATGACGGCACGCGGTCCTTGTGACCAGGATGGCCCACGCCAAGCCGGATCCGCCCGTAGTCCGGTCCGATATGAGCATGTATCGAGCGCAAGCCGTTGTGACCGGCGTGCCCGCCACCGGTTTTGAATTTCACTTTGCCCGGGGCAAGATCGATCTCATCGTGCAGCACGATCACATCGGCGGGATCCAGTTTGTAAAACCGCATGGCGGCCTGCACCGACTGGCCGGAGTTATTCATGAATGTTTCGGGCTTGAGCAGAACGGCACGCTCAGACCCGAAGCGCCCCTCTGCGATACTGCCCTGATGCTTGCCTTTCCATGCTGGAAAGCCGTGATCAGAGGCGATGCGGTCCAGCGCCATAAACCCGATGTTGTGCCTGTGTCCGGCATATTTCGCGCCCGGGTTTCCAAGGCCGACCAACAGCTTCATCGCAATGCTCCCTCATGTTGCGATGCAGCATAGCAGGGCGGTGGCCTGAACGAAATACGGGGCCGCAACGGGCCCCGTATTCACTGTCTTAGTCCGACGCGGTGAATCAATCCTCCGCTTCTTCTCCGTCCGGCGGGCCCATCTCGGTGGTCGGGACTTCATCCACATCCACGTCATCCTCGTCCTCATCATCGCTCTGCGATGCCAGACCGGAAGGCGCGGAAATCTGTGCAATGACAAAGTCGCGGTCGATGGTCGGCTTCGCGCCCTCGGGCAGTTTGACCGCAGAAATCGTAACGCTGTCGCCGATTTCAAGCTCGGAGACATCGATCGTGACGTGATCAGGGATATCTCCCGCAGTCACAATCAGCTCGACCTCGGGGCGGATCATGGTCAGAACGCCGCCCTGCTTGAGACCGGGGCTCTCTTCTTCGCCCACAACTTCAACAGCAATAAAGAGGTTAATCTTGGTGGTCCGCTTAAGGCGCATGAAATCGATATGCGTGGGCAGATCTTTGACCACGTGGCGCTGAACGTCACGGCAGATCACGCGCACATCGTCATGCCCGTCCACTTTCATGTTGAACAGTGTGGATTTGAACCGTCCCGCGCGCAGCTTCTGAATAAGCGTGTTAAACGGAATGTTGATCGGCAGCGGGTCCGTGTCGCCACCAAATACGATACCAGGAACCATGCCGTCGCGGCGTGCCTGACGAGCGGCGCCCTTGCCTGTCCCCGTCCGTTCCTGAGCTTCAAGATCCGGAATTTCTCCAGCCATCTTTGTCTCTCCAGTATGTTAGGGCGGGCATCCTCCAAGGCTGTATGCCCGCGTGAAGCCGCGCGTATAGACCGGTTTCGCCCGCGTGAAAAGAGGTTTTTCAGTCCCGGTCACTTGTGGGGGCTGCGTGCCCGTGAAAGAGGGGAGCATGGTATTTCTGAACGATCTCTGGTTGTCGCGCCGCGCACTAGCGGGCTTTATCGTCATTGCCGGTGCCTGGGCGTGCTTTTTTGCTCAGATGCCGGTGATCAAGGCGGCAATAGGCGCATCCGACGGAACCTATGGCTCGGTGGTGCTACTGGCCTCGCTGGGCGCGCTTGCGGCTATGTGGCTGGCACCGCTGGCACACCGGATCGCGGGGCGCCTGGCCATGCCGGGGGCGGCACTGCTGGTCGCGGCGGGCATGCTGACTGCGGGTGCATCAGGTGGACTTGTGTCATTTACAATCGGGATGACAGTGGCTTCGGTGGGCTCCGGTATTGTCGATGTGCTGGTCAATGTTCGTGTTTCCGAAGCAGAAGAGCGCCATCGCCGTCCGCTGATGAACCTGAACCACGCGGTTTATGCCTTTGCCTACGCGGGTGCTGCGATGCTGACGGGTGTGCTGCGCGAGATGTCATTTACGCCGGTTCAGGTTTTTACCGGGTTCACCGTGCTGGTGGTCGGGCTTTGTTTTGTCATGACAGGGCGCAGAGAGATCACAGTGCGCGAGGCGTCGCCCTCGCTTTCATCGGACGGGCTGCCCCACGCGCTGGTCTGGCTGGGCGGGTCACTGGTGCTGGCGGCCTTCCTCGTTGAAGCCTCTTCCGAAGGGTGGTCGGCACTGCATCTGGAACGGACGCTTGGGGGCGGGCCGGCTCAGGGCGCACTGGGGCCCGCGATCCTGGGGCTGACAATGGGCATCGGCCGGCTCGCCGGGCACTTCCTCTCCGCGCGTCTGCCGGAACTGCGGCTGATGGCGGCAGCCGCTCTGATGGCGGCCCTCGGGCTCTTTATTGCAGGGGCGGCACCGGGGCTGGTCGTTGCCTACGTGGGGTTCGGACTGACCGGTCTTGGGGTCTCCGTTGTCGCACCGCTGGCCCTTGCCCTCGTTGGCCGGCTTGTGGATCCGCAAGACCGGCTGGCCGCCATCAGCCGGGCCTCGGTGATGGGCTACGGTGCCTTTTTCGTGGGCCCGCCGCTCATGGGCCTCACATCTGAGATGCTGGGGCTGCGCGCAGGCTTCTTTGTCGTCGGCGGCGTGATGATTTTTGCAGCGCTGGTGCTCGTGCCGATGCTGGCACGCGCGGTTACAGCGCGGGCCGGTCTTTGCCGCGCCTGAGCAGGCCACCGGCATCGAGTAGCTGCTGATAGAGCACAAACTCCGCTGCTCGTGCGCTGCGCAGCTTTGCCTCTGTGGCCTGATCCAGAGGCGCAGGAATATCGGGTGATACATTGCGCTGCTCAGGGGTGACGAGGCTATCAAGGCGTGTACTCATAAAAGCCAGAAACTGCGGCTGGTCCTCCCAGGCGAAAACATGATCGGCTACCAGACGGCCTTTGCCGTTTGTCAGAAAGGCAAACTGGCTGCCGACGCGGGCAAATTCGGGCGGGTCATCTGAAATCACCGCGCTGATAAATTCATCGAAACTTAACCCGCGTGTGGACTGTGGCGCGCCGTGTTTCGCCTCGCGCATACGGTAACGATACCAACTGCGCAGCTGGTCAACCGGCTCGCGCATGACCGCAACGCTTTCCGGTGAGACGCTGAAAGTTTCTTTAAGAAACGGACGGACACGGGCCTGATAGCGTTGTGCTGTCACATGCTTGCGCCCGCGCGCGAAAACAATATCGGCACGGGGGCGCAAGGCCATCTCTACAGCCGTCGAGCCGGTTTTAGGCGTGGCAAGATAGGCGAGGCGTTCGGCCAGAAAAATCAGCATGATGGCACCGTAGCGCCAGGATCTACTTCTGCCAACGCCCTTCGAAATCTTCCGGAATCAGCAGGTTATGGCGGCCCAGATCAGCCACCTTCGTTTCTCCGCAAAGCGCCATGGTTGTGTCGAGTTCCTTATGAATGATCTCGAGCGCTTTGGTGACACCCTTCTGACCCATCGCACCGAGCCCGTAAATAAACGCGCGCCCGATGTAGGTGCCCTTTGCCCCCATCGCCAGCGCCTTGAGCACGTCCTGACCCGACCGGATACCGCCATCAAGATGCACCTCGACCTGGTCGCCAACGGCATCAAGGATCGAAGGCAGCATCCGGATGGAGCTGAGTGCGCCATCAAGCTGGCGGCCGCCGTGATTAGAGACGATGATCGCATCAGCACCTGTTTCGGCTGCCATTTTAGCGTCTTCGGCATCAAGAATACCCTTGATAATGATCTTGCCGCCCCATTCTTCTTTCAGCTTTGCGACCTTGTTCCAGTCGAGTGAGGGGTCAAAGGATTCCGCCGCCCATGCGCTCAGCGATGTCGGATCGGAAATTCCGTCCACATGGCCGACAATATTGCCGAATTCGCGGCGTTTGGCGGTCATCATCTCGATGCCCCAGGACCACTTCGTCGCAAGATTCGCGATTGATTTCATGGTCAGTTTCGGCGGGGCAGACAGCCCGTTCTTGAGGTCTTTGTGCCGCTGGCCCAGGATCTGAAGATCCAGAGTGAGCACCAGCGCGGAGCATTTTGCATCTTTCGCCCGCTGAATCAGCCGGCTGATATAGTCAGTGTCGCGCATCATATAGAGCTGAAACCAGAACGGTTTGTTGGTGAACCCTGCCACATCCTCAATCGAGTTGATCGACATGGTGCTCAGTGTGAACGGCACGCCAAATTTTTCTGCCGCCCTGGCTGCCTTCATCTCACCATCTGCGCACTGCATCCCGGTGATCCCGACGGGAGCCAGTGCGACTGGCATCGAAACCTCTTCGCCGATCATGGTGCCCGCAGTGGACCGGCCGGTCATATCGACAGCAACGCGCTGGCGCAGCCGGATTTTCTCAAAATCACTCGTGTTTTCGCGGAAGGTCTGCTCGGTCCAGCTTCCCGATTCGGTGTAGTCAAAGAACATCCGCGGGACGCGCCGTTCATAAATCCGCTTCAGATCATTGATGTTGGTAATGGTGGGCATAGCAGAACCTTCATTTTGGTAAATTTTAGTTACCAATTCAGCGGGCAAGAATCAATCTGGCATTTTCCGGAAGAGATGTCTTGTTTGGTGCGATATTGAACTATATATAGTGCGATATCGTATCAGAAAGGATTTCGTATGACACTCTCGAGACGCAAAGTACTAACCGTAATCGGCGGCGGATCTGTACTCGCGGCGACAGCATCCGCTGCCGGGTTCCTGACCAGCAGGACGCCGCATGATGCGCGTGCCCCGTGGGAGGCCGCCGGGAGTTACGCCGATCCGCGGCTGAATGCGCTAAGCTTCGCGCTGCTCGCTCCGAACCCGCACAATCTGCAGCCATGGCTTGTTGCCCTTAAGGGGGACGATGCTGTCACGCTCTGGCGCGACCCCGACAAAGCGTTACCCCAGACCGATCCGGATGACCGCCAGATCATCATCGGCATGGGCTGTTTTCTGGAACAGCTGGTTCTTGCTGCCGGGTCGACAGGATACTCCGTTGACCTCAGCCTCTGGCCTGACGGAGAGCAGGGCCCGATTGCTCAGGCGGTGTTCACCGATGGCGCAGAGGCCGATCCGCTGGCCAGACAGATCATGCAACGACGCTCCTGCAAAGAACCATTTGAGCCGACGCCGGTACCGGCTTCCCTTGCCAATGAACTGGAGCTTTACGCCGACGTCTACACCGACGCGCGCACGGTCGAAGCGCTCAAAACACTGACATGGCAGGCCTGGATGACAGAAGCTGACACACCGCGAACGCTGCAGGAATCGGTTGACCTTATGCGGTTCGGCAAATCCGAAATTAACGCGAACCCGGATGGCATTGATCTGGGCGGCCCGTTTCTGGAGACTTTGATGCTGGCAGGCGTGGTGAGCCGCCGGGTGCAGTCCGATCCGCAGAGCGCAGGATTCCGCCAGGGCGTTGAAATATATCGTGAAATGCTGCACGCGACACCGGCCTATGCCGCTCTGACGTCTCTGGCCAACACCCCCGCGGACCAGATTGAAGCCGGTCGTCGCTGGTTGCGGCTCAACCTGAAATGCGCTGAACTGGGGCTTGCGCTGCATCCGGTCAGCCAGTGTCTCCAGGAATTTGCCGAAATGAAGCCGCACTATGACCGGGCCCACAGCTTGCTGAGTACAGACGGTAAAACGGTTCAAATGCTCGGCCGGCTGGGCTACGGTCCTCTGACGCCACGCACCCCGCGCTGGCCCCTTGAGGCGAAAATGATGAATGGCTGATGACCCCGGCGCGCTCTTCTTTGAGGTGTTCAATGAGATCGGAATCATCGAACAGCTCAGTCGCACTCTGCTTGAAGCGCGGCTGCCGGCAGGTCTGATCGGCCCTCATTTTGCGGTGATCAGCCACCTGGTTCGCCGTGGTGACGGGTGCCCGCCGATTGATATAGCTCGGGCGTTTCAGGTCCCCAAAACCTCAATGACCCACACGATCAAGGGGCTGGAGGCGCACGGTTTTGTAAAGGTGCGACCCAATCCGGATGACGGCAGATCAAAACTTGTCTGGCTCACACCGGAAGGTCGCAGCCTGCGTTCGGATGTCATCGGCGCGCTCGCGCCTGACCTTCACCGTCTTGAGCGCGGGTTTGATGTCGCACGACTGAGCGCGGTCCTGCCCGTGCTCAGAGATCTGCGGATATTTCTTGATGAAGACAGAAATCACGCCGGGCGGCATTCTGGATCAGACTGAATGCGCGGCATCCGTCAGGGTTCTGACAAAGCTGAGCACGCTCTCGGTGCTGTCACCGGCGGTAATCCGGCTGACAATCGCGGAGCCTACGACAACGCCGTCAGCAACTTCCGCAATCGCTCTCGACTTCTCCGGTGTATTCACGCCAAAGCCGACCACAACGGGAAGCCCTCCCTGCTCTCGGATCCGAGCCACCTCAGGGCCAACATCCGTCGCCTCGGCTTCCGCCGACCCGGTAATGCCGGTGATTGACACGTAATAAACAAATCCTGAGGTGTTCTGAAGCACGCGCGGCAGGCGCTTGTCGTCTGTCGTTGGTGTCGCGAGGCGGATGAAATTCAGCCCGGCGGCCTGCGCGGGCAGGCAGAGTTCTGCATCCTCCTCCGGGGGCAGATCCACAATGATGAGACCGTCGATGCCGGCTTCATTTGCCTCTCGCAGAAAGCGTTCCACGCCGCGGCTGTATATAGGGTTATAATACCCCATCAGCACGATTGGCGTTTTCTGGTCTGTCTCCCGGAATGCGCTTGCAAGGCCCAGCGTTTTTTCAAGGGTCATACCAGCCTCAAGCGCCTGTTGTCCGGCAAGCTGAATCGTCGGCCCGTCAGCCATCGGGTCGGTAAAAGGCAGGCCGAGCTCAATGATGTCTACACCGGCACCCGGCAGACCTTTTACGATTTCGAGCGATTGCTCGTATTCCGGGTGCCCGGCCATCACGTAGGCGACAAAAGCTTTCCGGCCTTCGCGGGCAAGATCTGCGAATGTATCGTCAATCCGGGTCATTTTCTCAGCCTTTACGCAGAATGTTTGCGCCGGCATGCCGAAAAAGCGTCCGGAAATCAATGCACCAAAGAGCGCCATCTGTTTCGCGCCGCGCAGAATGTGCACAAATCATATTTTTCCCCGTTAAAATTCGCTGGTCGGACCCTATATTCCCGTCATGAATTATTTGCTTGCGATACTGCTGCCCCCGCTTTCGATCCTGTTAACAGGCCGCCCGATCATTGCGATCCTGACTTTTCTGATCTGGATCCCAGCGCTGTTTTTCTCAGGTGGGTTGACGCACCCGATGTTTATTCTGCTCGCCTGGGCTCTGATATTCCATGCCCGCGAAGACCGCAGATCCCGCTGACACTTGTCTTGGCCTGCTGCCGGCATTAAGAGCAACCGGCATTATAAAAGGACCGTGTCATGGGTTTTAGAATGGGTATTGTGGGGCTGCCCAACGTCGGCAAGTCCACTCTTTTTAACGCATTGACGCGGACGGCCTCGGCGCAGGCGGCCAATTTTCCGTTCTGCACCATTGAACCAAACGTGGGCGAAGTCGCCGTTCCAGATTCGCGGCTCGATCGCCTTGCCGGAATTGCGAGCTCAAAGCAGGTTATTCCGACGCGCATGACCTTTGTGGACATTGCGGGATTGGTGAAGGGGGCGTCGCAGGGGGAAGGTCTCGGAAACCAGTTTCTGGCTAATATTCGTGAAGTTGATGCCATCGCGCATGTACTTCGTTGTTTCGAAGACGGTGATGTTACCCACGTCGAAGGGCGGGTGGATCCGGTGGCTGATGCCGAAACCATCGACACAGAACTGATGCTCGCGGACATAGAAAGCATCGAAAAGCGCCTGCAAAATATCGTGCGCAAAGTACGCGGCGGCGACAAAGACGCCATCCAGCAGGAGAGGCTGATGAAAGCCGCTCTGGAAGCTCTTGAGGAGGGCCGCCCCGCACGCGTGGTGAAGGTGGATGAGGAAGACGCGAAGGCCTGGAGGATGCTACAACTGCTGAGCACCAAACCGGTACTCTACGTCTGCAATGTCGGTGAAGATGATGCCGCTGATGGTAATGCTTTATCAGCTCAGGTTGCAGAGCTTGCGGCGCAGCAAGGGAATTCTCACGTGGTGATCTCTGCCCGGATTGAAGAAGAAATCAGTCAGCTTGAGCCGGAAGAAGCTGCGCTCTTTCTGGAAGAAATGGGGCTTTCCGAAGCCGGCCTCGACCGGTTGATCCAGGCCGGATATGAACTTTTGCATCTTGAGACCTACTTCACGGTAGGGCCGAAAGAAGCAAGGGCGTGGACGATCAGGTCAGGCACAACGGCGCCCCGTGCCGCGGGCGTCATTCACGGTGACTTTGAAAAAGGTTTTATCCGGGCGGAGACTATTGCATACGACGATTTTGTTTCACTTGGCGGAGAGGCGGCAGCAAAGGAAGCGGGGAAGATGCGGGCAGAAGGAAAATCCTATATCGTCAAAGACGGAGACGTTCTGCATTTTCTGTTCAACACGTGAAGCTTCCCGTGAGTTGCGACGCTTTTATCTGAGCAATCTGGCGTTCGCAAATCCTTCAGAAATCCGGTGGCCATTAATAAGTATTCATGCGCCTGCTTGATTTCTTTGTAGTGGTGATCAGGCTGCAGAAGAATGATTTAATTCGTTTGTTTCATCGGATTGAGCCGGCACATCGGATGCGCCCGGGATCTGGAAGGATGAAACGATGCGTGCGAGTTTTCCTGCTTCCTCAGTAAGTGACTGGCTTGCCGCGGTAGTTTCTTCAAACATGGCCGCGTTTTGCTGTGTTGTCTGATCGAGCTGTTCTACCGCTGAATTGATCTCTCCGATACCGCCTGACTGTTCTTTTGCAGAAACTGCTATTTCGGAGACATTCTGAGAGACATTTGTTATGCCTTCCAGAATTGTGGAGAGGGCCTGGTTGG
>NZ_JAHEHZ010000002.1 GCF_024639605.1 Roseobacter sp.
CGGACGGGCAGCGTATCGTCTTTTCGCTGAGCCAGGGCGGTAATACTGATATATATGCGCTCAACCTCAGCGGCGGCGCACCGGTGCGCCTGACCTCGGCGCCCTCGATCGAGACCGCGCCAAGCTTCTCACCCGACGGCAGCCGGATCGTTTTTGAAAGCGACCGTTCCGGCTCCCAGCAGCTTTATATCATGCCGTCCACTGGTGGAGAGGCCACGCGCATTTCCTTCGGTCCCGGGCGATATGGCACACCGGTCTGGTCGCCGCGCGGCGATCTGATTGCCTTTACCAAACAGAACGGCGGGCGGTTTCATATCGGGGTCATGCGCACGGATGGGGGAGAAGAGCGCCTTCTTACGGCGTCTTTCCTTGATGAGGGACCCACCTGGGCGCCCAATGGCCGGGTGATCATGTTCACCCGTGAAACCCAGGGCGAGGGTGGGCGGTCCTCGCTTTATTCGGTTGATATCACCGGTCGGAACCTGCGTCCTGTACGCACCCCGGAGGGCGGATCTGACCCGTCCTGGTCGCCGCTGCTGAAATAAAACGAGGCACAGCTCCCCGTTCCCATGACGGTGGTGCTGTGCTAGGAACTGAGACAATAATAAGAGCAATCAGAGCTGAGAGACACAGAGCATGAAACTGACAACAAAAATCGTTCTTCTGGTGGCCGGCCTTGCGCTGGCAGCCTGTACAAATCCTGACCGCTTCGGTGCAGACGGCGCCGGCGGAGCGGGCGGTATCGGTGGCCCGCTGGTGCCCGGCAGCGTCAATGACCCGACCTCTACGGCATACTTCAACCAGACCGTGGGTGACCGCGTCCTTTTTGCCGTGGACCAGTCTGACGTAACTTCCGAGGGTCAGGTCACTCTTGACGGACAGGCGCAATGGTTGCTGAGCAACACTGATTACACCGCCGTCATCGAAGGCCACGCAGACGAGCAGGGCACCCGCGAATATAACGTGGCGCTGGGCGCGCGACGCGCCAATGCAGTACGTGAGTATCTGATCTCACGCGGGGTGGCCGGCAACCGTCTGCGTACCGTCAGCTATGGTAAAGAGCGTCCCATCGAGATTTGCAGCAACGAGGCCTGCTATGCCAAGAACCGCCGCGCGGTTACGGTGCTGGCCGCTGGTATGACGGGGTGATCTCATGCGCCTGATCGCCGCCTTTTTCGTGTCAGTTGCTTTGCTGGTTCCGGCCGCAGAGGCGCAGGACCGCGAGCAGACCCTGGCGGATATCCGTCAGGAACTGAACGTTCTTTACGTGGACATGCAGAAACTGCGCCGTGAGCTATCGACGACCGGCGCGCCCACCGTGCAGAGCGGCGGCGGAACGGTGCTTGAACGCGTGGCGGCTATCGAGGCGGAAATGCAGCGCCTGACCTCCAAAACCGAAGAGCTGGAATTCCGGATAAACCGGATTGTCGAGGATGGTACCAACCGGATCGGGGATCTTGAATTCCGTCTGGTGGAGCTTGAAGGCGGTGATATCGGCAGCCTTGGTGAAACCACAACTCTTGGCGGAGACAGTGGCGCGCCGCAGGGCGGCAGTTCAGCCGCAGCACCCGTCACCGGCGGGGGTTCAGCGCCGGTAGTTGATCCCGGCACGGGCATGCAGCTTGCCGTGGGTGAAGAAGACGACTTCAAGCGCGCGCAGCAGTCTCTGGCCAACGAAGACTACCGTACGGCGGCAGACCAGTTTGCCAGCTTCAAAGATACCTATCCGGGCAGCCCTCTGGCCGCCGGTGCCGGGCTCGGTCGCGGTGAAGCGCTCGAAAAAACCGGTGATGTGAAAGAAGCGGCCCGGGCCTATCTCGACGGCTTCAGCGCGGATCCCACCGGTCCGGTTGCGGCTGAGGCGCTCTTCCGGCTTGGCCGGTCGCTGGGTGCGCTGGGCCAGACCAACGAGGCCTGCCTGACGCTGCGCGAAGTCGAAGCCCGTTTTCCCGGAAACCCGTCTGTGTCTCAGGCGCAGGCTGAGATGGCTGCACTGAACTGCGGCTGAGCCATGTCCGCTGAGCTTATCAGGGCGGTGCGGGATCACCTGCCGTCCGTTCTGCCCGGCAGGCTTGGGGTGGCAGTATCAGGCGGCAGCGATTCACTGGCGTTGCTGTCCCTTTTGCAGGAAATATGTGCCGGTTCAGCCACCGCGCTTATGGCTGTGACTGTGGACCACGGGTTGCGGCCCGGGGCATCCCGCGAAGCCGCAGATGTGGCGGCGCATTGCGCGCGGCTCAATATTGCGCATGAAACCCTTGTCTGGTCCGGGTGGGATGGCCAGGGCAACACCCAGGATGCTGCCCGTCGCGCGCGCTACGGCCTGATTGCGGGATGGGCGCAGAGGGAAAGTATCCCTGCAGTGACCCTTGGGCATACGCGAAACGATCAGGCGGAAACGGTCCTGATGCGGCTCGCACGGGGTGCCGGTGTCGACGGGCTGTCTGCGATGTCGGCGCGGCGTGAAGCACACGGGGTGGTCTGGCTGCGGCCGTTGCTCGGCACCGGGCGGGACAGGCTCAGAGAATATCTCTCAGGCAAGGGCATCGTCTGGTCAGAGGATCCCTCGAACGATGATGACAGCTATGACCGCATCCGGGCGCGTCGTGCGCTGGAGTTGCTGTCGCCGCTGGGACTTGATCCGCAGGTGCTCTGCGCTGTTGCGGATAACATGCGCAGCGCCCGTGATGCGCTGGACCGGCACCTGATCGACAAGGGGCGCGACATCGTGGCTGTATGCGCCGGGGCGGTCTGCATCGACCGGGCGGGGCTAAGTTCTTTGCCCGCAGAGTCGCGGCGGCGTCTGCTCTCAGGTGCGCTGCGCTGGATCAGCGGTGCGGCATATGCGCCGCGCGCGTCTGCCGTTACGGCCTTTGCGCAGGCGCTCGAAGAAGTCGGAAGTGCGACACTTGCGGGCTGTCATGCACGCCGGGTTAAAGACAGGTTGTGGATTTTCCGTGAATTCCGCGCTGTGGCCGGTCTGGAGACTTCGCATGATGCCTTATGGGATGGTCGCTGGCGGCTCAGCGGGCCGGTTCCGCCAGAGGGTGCAACACTCCGGGCGCTTGGCCATGCAGGGCTGAAAGACTGTCCCGCCCGGCGCACCGCCGGACTGCCGCGCGACCTGCTGCGTGCGTCGCCGGGGCTCTGGCTGGGCGAAAGGCTTCTTTGCGCCCCGCAGGCCGGTTTGCAGGCAGACTGGCAGATCAGCGCAGAAGGCGCGCGGGATGCCTTCTTTGCCGCACTTTTATCGCATTGAAGATGTTGGATGAGTGTCTATCTTAACGACAACAAGATATGATAGAGATGCGCCAACAGCGCAGTAATCAGGAGAATTTCCTTGGGTAACGCACGTAATATCGCCTTTTGGGTCGTATTGTTTCTGCTGATACTGGCATTGTTCAATCTGTTCAGTGGTTCAGGCAATACACTGCAAAGCCGCGAGATCAGCTATTCCGAATTCGTCGATGCCGTCGAATCGGGCCAGGTCAGCAATGTCACCCTTGACGGAGAGCAGGTTCGCTTCCGCCAGGCGGATGGCACCGACTATGTGGCGATCCTGCCGTCTGATGCAGAGATCACGTCGCTTCTCATCGAAAACGACGTGCCGTTGCGCGCGGAACAGCAACAGCAGTCGGGTTTCCAGACCTTCCTGATGTCGCTTCTGCCCTTCCTGCTGCTGATCGGTGTGTGGATATACTTCATGAACCGCATGCAGGGCGGTGGCAAAGGCGGTGCGATGGGCTTTGGCAAATCCAAAGCCAAGATGCTCACTGAAAAACATGGCCGTGTGACATTTGACGACGTGGCCGGCATCGATGAAGCAAAAGAAGAGCTTGAGGAAATCGTAGAATTCCTGCGCAATCCGCAGAAATTCAGCCGTCTGGGCGGCAAGATCCCCAAAGGTGCGTTGCTTGAGGGCCCTCCGGGTACCGGTAAAACACTGCTGGCGCGTGCGATTGCGGGCGAGGCGGGTGTGCCGTTCTTCACCATTTCCGGTTCAGATTTTGTCGAGATGTTCGTGGGTGTGGGTGCGTCCCGTGTGCGCGATATGTTTGAGCAGGCCAAGAAAAACGCACCGTGCATCGTGTTCATCGACGAAATCGACGCCGTCGGTCGTCACCGTGGCGCAGGCTACGGCGGCGGTAATGATGAGCGTGAACAGACGCTGAACCAGCTGCTTGTTGAGATGGACGGTTTTGAGGCCAATGAGGGCGTGATCATCATCGCCGCAACCAACCGTAAAGACGTGCTCGACCCCGCACTTCTCCGTCCGGGCCGCTTTGACCGTCAGGTCACGGTCGGTAATCCGGACATCAAAGGCCGCGAGAAAATCCTCGGCGTTCATGCCCGCAAAACACCGCTGGGTCCTGATGTCGATCTGCGGATCATTGCGCGGGGTACGCCCGGATTTTCTGGTGCGGATCTGGCCAACCTCGTGAATGAAGCCGCCCTTGGTGCGGCACGCGTCGGCCGGCGGTTTGTGTCGATGATCGATTTCGAGAACGCCAAGGACAAGATCATGATGGGGGCTGAACGCCGCTCTATGGTCATGACTGATGCACAAAAAGAGATGACTGCCTATCACGAGGCCGGCCATGCTCTGGTGGGTATCAAGCTGCCGAAATGCGACCCGGTCTATAAAGCGACGATCATCCCGCGTGGTGGTGCGCTCGGTATGGTGATGAGCCTGCCGGAAATGGACCGTCTGAACATGTTCAAAGATGAATGCCACCAGCGCCTGGCGATGACAATGGCCGGCAAGGCAGCGGAGATTCACAAGTACGGACCCGAAGCTGTGTCGAACGGGCCTGCGGGTGATATCATGCAGGCTTCGGGCCTTGCCCGTGCCATGGTGCTGCGCTGGGGCATGTCTGACAAGGTTGGCAATATCGACTATTCCGAAGCGGCCGAAGGGTATTCCGGCAACACGGCCGGTTTCTCGGTCTCAGCAAATACCAAAGAGCTGATCGAGGAAGAAGTTCAGCGCTTTATCCAGGACGGTTATGAGTGGGCGCTGAAGATCATTCAGGAGAACGAGAAAGAGTTCGAACGCCTGGCCCAGGGTCTGCTCGAATATGAGACTCTCACCGGAGAAGAGATTAAACGCGTGATGAACGGCGAGCCGCCCGTGCCGCCGTCTGACGAAGCCGACAAACCGGACAGCGGCTCAGCACCGAGCGTTACCGGTATTCCGAAAGCCAAGATCAAAGGCAAAAAGGCGCCACCCTCAGACGATGGAATGGAGCCTGAGCCGTCAGCCTGATCAACTGGTACGGCTGACAGGACAAAATCAAGGGCCCCGCTCCGGCGGGGTCTTTTCTTTTGCGGCGGTTTCCCGGCAGAGTGAGCCAGACAGCTGACCCGGAGATGTGCCCATGCCCGCCCTGAAACCTACCAGAATAACCGGTACCGTGACATGGCTTGGCCGCGTCACGGATCAGGAAACCGACCTGCGTTCTGAAATCCTGACCGAAGCCAGGCTCAGCTTCGCCGGCCTTGAGGGCGAGATGCACAGCGGAATGACGCGTCCCTCCTGTTCGCGCATGCTCCCACAATATCCGCGCGGTACCGAAATCCGGAATGTGCGGCAGCTGACAATCCTGTCACGCGAAGAACTTGACCTGATCGCTGCGGATATGCAGACCGGCGCGCTTGATCCGATGCTGCTTGGTGCGTCAATGGTGATCGAGGGGATCCCGGATTTTACCCATGTCCCGCCGTCCTCGCGGTTGCAGCTGCCCGATGGTGCCTGTCTGACGGTGGATATGGAAAACCGGCCCTGCACCTATCTCGCGCGCGATATTTCCAAAGATCATCCTGATCTCGGACCGCGGTTCAAACCGGCGGCTAAAAACCGGCGCGGAGTGACGGCCTGGGTCGAGCGGGAGGGACGGGTCGCCGTGGGCGATACAATCACACTGCACATCCCCGATCAGCCGGTGTGGGCTCATCTGCAGGACGCGCGTAGCTGATATTCGTTTCCGAAAAAAACGCCCGAAGCCTTTCCCGCCGCTCACAGTGGCGGAAATGTCGGAATTGCTCTCACCAGAGCGGCCCCGTCCCCTGTATGCAGGAGCGGACAACATCGCCCGTTGCGGGCACTCTCAGGGGATTCTTTCATGGCCTATAAATCCGACATTGAAATCGCACGTGCCGCGTCGAAAAAACCGATTCAGGAGATCGGGGCGAAGCTGGGGATCTCCAGTGACGATCTGCTTCCCTACGGCCATGACAAAGCAAAGGTAAGCCAGAAGTTCATCAACTCGGTCCAGGGAAATGCTGACGGCAAGCTGATCCTGGTGACGGCGATCAACCCCACACCGGCCGGTGAGGGCAAGACCACAACTACCGTGGGGCTGGGTGACGGTCTCAACCGGATCGGCAAAAAAGCAGCCGTCTGTATCCGCGAAGCCTCGCTGGGCCCGAACTTCGGAATGAAGGGGGGCGCGGCCGGTGGCGGCTATGCCCAGATCGTGCCGATGGAAGAGATGAACCTGCATTTTACCGGCGATTTCCACGCGATCACCTCGGCCCATTCGCTGCTCTCGGCGATGATCGACAACCATATCTACTGGGGCAACGAGCTTGAGATCGACACCCGTCGTGTCGTCTGGCGCCGCGTCGTGGATATGAACGACCGTGCGCTGCGCCAGATCACTACCTCGCTGGGTGGCGTGGCCAACGGCTTCCCGCGTGAGACGGGTTTTGACATCACCGTGGCCTCTGAGGTTATGGCGATCCTTTGCCTGTCCAAAGATCTTGCCGATCTGCAAAAGCGCCTGGGTGATATGATTGTGGCCTACCGCCGTGACCGCTCGCCGGTTTTTGCCCGCGATATCAAGGCGGATGGTGCGATGACCGTACTTTTGAAAGACGCGATGCAGCCAAACCTCGTGCAGACGCTCGAGAACAACCCGGCCTTTGTGCACGGCGGTCCTTTTGCGAATATCGCGCATGGCTGCAACTCGGTGATCGCGACGACCACGGCGCTGAAACTCGCAGACTATGTGGTGACAGAAGCAGGTTTCGGTGCGGACCTCGGCGCTGAGAAATTTCTGAACATCAAGTGCCGCAAGGCCGGTCTTTCGCCATCCTGCGTGGTTGTCGTGGCCACCGTGCGTGCGATGAAGATGAACGGCGGCGTGGCCAAAGCCGATCTGGGTGCGGAAAATGTCGATGCGGTGAAGAACGGCTGCGCCAACCTTGGCCGGCATATCGAGAACGTAAAATCCTTCGGCGTGCCGGTGGTTGTCGCTATCAACCACTTTGTCACCGACACCGATGCCGAAGTGCAGGCAGTCAAGGACTATGTCGCGAGCCAGGGATCTGAGGCCGTGCTCTCGCGCCACTGGGAACTGGGTTCGGAAGGCTCGGCAGATCTTGCAACCAAAGTCGTTGAAACCATTGAAAAGGGTGAGGCAAAATTCGCGCCGATCTATCCCGATGAGATGAGCCTTGCCGATAAGATCAATACGATCGCCACGAAAATTTACCGGGCGGATGAAGCCCAGATGGATCAGAAAATCCTCAGCCAGCTCAAAGACTGGGAAGACCAGGGCTACGGCAACCTGCCGGTTTGTATGGCGAAAACGCAGTACAGCTTCACCACCGATCCCACACGACGCGGCGCGCCCGAAGGGTTCGACATTCCGGTGCGCGAAGTTCGCCTGAGTGCCGGTGCCGGTTTTGTCGTCGCGATCTGCGGAGAAATAATGACGATGCCGGGTCTGCCACGCGTACCGTCGGCCGAGAGCATCTGTCTGAATGCTGATGGCGATGTCGAAGGTCTGTTCTGATCGGTTTTCGTCACGAGACAGTGTTCGGAGGGCAGGGCTGCTTGCCCTCCGGCAGATCCACCCGCAAGCTGGCATTGTGATTTACCAAAGGATACCATCATGACCAGACTGATCTCTTTCGTCGCCGCGCTGATCTTTGCCGGGATGGTTGCGGCCGAAGACAGATACGTGGGCTACTATTACCCTGACATCACGTCTGAGGAGACATTTGACAGGGTGATCCGCGCCAGCGAAGGCGCAGGCAAAGCGGTTCGTCTGGATTTCATCAACGTGCTGACCACAGCACAGCTCGAAGCGCCTGAAAGCCCGCGCTTTGTGTTCTTTGCCAAGGGCAGTGACGCCGGCACGCTGATCCTGACGGCCCTCGATGATGACATCTTTTCAAGCATTTACCGGGCCCGTGCCATCATGGCGCAGCTCACGGTGAGCGTGCGAAAAGGCGGATTTTTCCAACAGGAGGATCTGCAATATGTGGCGACATTCTATGATCTGCTGCAGCTGATGCAGTTTGATGAGATGATCATCACGGACGGCGGGACCTGGTCCCACCGGGTCACTTTCACCAGATAACAGGACAACACCATGACCGCCAGGATCATCGACGGAAAAGCCTTCGCTGCGCGCGTGCGCGAAAAGGTCAAAGACCATGTGACGCGACTCAAAGAGGATCACGGAATTACGCCGGGTCTTGCTGTGGTGCTCGTGGGCGAAGACCCGGCCAGCCAGGTTTACGTGCGCTCAAAAGGCAAGCAAACCGTTGAGGCAGGCATGAAATCGGTCGAGTACAAGCTTGATGCCGACACCTCGGAGGAAGATCTGTTGAAAGTAGTTCAGCAGTTAAACGATGATCCTGAGATCCACGGCATCCTCGTGCAGCTGCCCCTGCCAAAGCACCTGAACGAAGATCTTGTGATCGGATCCATAGATCCGGCCAAGGATGTCGACGGGTTTCACATCTCCAACGTCGGGCTCCTCGGCACGGGTCAGAAATCGATGGTACCCTGCACGCCGTTGGGTTGCCTGATGATGCTGCGTGATCACCACGGATCGATCTCGGGGATGGATGCGGTGGTCATCGGTCGATCGAACATCGTGGGCAAGCCGATGGCGCAGCTTTTGCTGGGTGACAGTTGCACGGTCACTATCGCGCACAGCCGGACCAGGGATCTGCCGGAAGTCGTGCGGCGCGCCGACATCGTTGTCGCCGCCGTCGGGCGGCCCGAGATGGTGCCGGGCGACTGGATCAAGCCGGGCGCGACGGTGATTGACGTCGGGATTAACCGGCTCGATGCGCCGGAAAAAGGCGAAGGCAAGACCCGGCTTGTGGGAGACGTGGAATACGAAAGCTGTGCCAAGGTGGCCGGTGCGATCACTCCTGTGCCGGGCGGTGTCGGGCCGATGACCATTGCCTGCCTGCTGGCCAATACGGTTACCGCCTGTTGCCGCGCCAACGGGCTGCCCGAGCCGGAAGGTCTGACGGCGTAAACAGTTTCAGATCAGCGCATTACCGGCACCATAGTGCCCTGAAGCACAGCAATGAGAACTTCCTCGTCCTGCGTGACCGAATGCACGTCTGCGGCAACCACAACCAGCCGGCGACCCGGTTTGATGACCCGTCCGGTGGCACGCAGAAAATCACCCCCGGCAGGTGCGAGCAGGTTGATCTTCATCTCAGCGGTGAGAACTTCCATGTCCTGCGGGATCGTGGTGAGCGCGGCATAGCCCGCAGCACTGTCGCCGATGGAAAACGTCAATCCGGCGTGGCCGTATCCCTGCTGCTGACGGCTGCCAGGCAGTACCGGGGCTGTGATGATCACTTCGCCTGGTGCGATTCCGCTCAGCTGTGCGCCCAGAGTTGTCATCATCGACTGCGCGTGAAAACTCTCATGGATCCGCTGTTTTGCCTCATCCTTCATCGGGTCATTTCCTGTCTTGGCATGGGAACACAGGTCGGTACCGGCCCGGTCAGAATGGCAAGCGCGCCAGGCTGCATCAGACGGCACAGCGTGTCGCTGTAACTGCGCAGTCCGCCGGTATAAGTGCCATAGGCCGGCAGGATCAATCGCTGTGCGTCGCATAAAAAGGCAGGCCGTGTCACGCGGCGTCCGCGCGTCTGCACATGCGCCTTGGGGTGATAGTGGCCTGACACTTCGCCGGTGCCATGCGGTGCAGCGATATGCCGGAAGGTGAGCGGCCCGGTAACGAACTCTGCCAGATGTGTGCCGCCAAAGCCCTGCGGGCCCGGGTCATGATTTCCCTCGATCCAGACCCATTCGCGCCCGGCCTGCAGAGTGGCAATCCACAACTGTTCCTCTTCCGTCAGGGACGTGGCGGCGGTCAGATCGTCAAAACTGTCACCAAGGCAGATGACGCGCCGGGCACGTGTGGCCTCCAGATCGGCACTCAGCCGCAGCAGCGTGTCGCGGGTTTCGTAGGGAGGCAGGTGCTGACCACTGCGCCGGGCCACCCGTTCGGATTTGCCGAAATGAAGATCAGACACACAAAGCAGATCCTCATCCGGCCACCAGAGGGCGCCGGATCCGAGCGCGCGTAATGCAGCACCGGCAAAACGGAAATCGTGATAGTTCATGCTTTGTTCATGGCGCATCTGCCGCCCGGGATCAAGCGGTCAGTAGCCCACGCGCCATTTCGGTTTATCAGAAGGGGGCGGGGTCAGCATGGCAAGTCCGGAGGTCTGCATCAGCCTGGCGGCCTCCTCTGCCAGCAAACGTTCTTCAGCGGCGCCCTTCACCGGCACACGGCCCATTTCCAGCAGCATCGGGGCGGCGAGCGGACTGACGCGGGTGAGGATTTTATGATCGATACGGCCGGCCACGCGCTCTGCCATCTCTTCGATGCGCCCGAAATCCACGAGGCCTCGCAGGGCTTCTTCGCGGGTGATGTCCAGCAAAAGGTGGTCCGGATCGTATTTCAGCAATGTGTCATAGAGAATATCCGAGCTGAAGGTTGCCTGGCGTCCGGTTTTGCGTGCCTGGGGCGTGTTGCGCTGAATAAGGCCCGCGATTGTAGCGCTGGCGCGAAAGGTGCGTTTCATCACGGCATTTCCGGCAAGCCAGGTGTCGAGGCCTTCCCGCAGAGCGTCGAGCTCAAAAAGTGGCGCAGGGTCAGTGAGCCGGTCCAGCCCCCAGATCAGCGTGGCGTAATCCGTAGCAACAAAGCCCAGCGGATTGAGGCCGAGTTCTTCCATGCGTTTTGTCAGCAAAAGCCCCAGCGTCTGCTGGCCGTTGCGCCCGGCAAAACCGTAAATCGCGGTCTGTTCGCGCCCGTCATGCGGAAAGCTTTCGATCAGAAGGCGTCCGGGGCGTGGCAGCTGACTGACCTCGCGCTGCAAAGACAACCAGGCGGCCGTGTGCGCTGGCAATCCGGGCCAGGTCTCCTGCTGGAACATGGCCACGACCCGCGCGCTGAGCTGGGTTGACGTGGCGAATTTCGTTCCGAGGAATGTCGCCACTTTTGGTTTTTTCGCGGCATTGCGGCTGACTTCCACTGTCATTTCGCGCAGACCTTCGTAGCGGACAATCTGACCACCGATCAGAAAGGTATCGCCGGGGCTGAGCGTGGCGGCAAAGCCTTCTTCGACCTCTCCCAGCGGCTTGCCGCCGCGACTGCGCTGAAGCCGGACTTTGAGCGTGTCGGTATCCTGGATCGTGCCGATGTTCATGCGGATCTTCTGCGCCGAACGCGGGTCGCGCAGCTGCCAGAGCCCGTCAGCGGTCTGCATCAGTCGCTGCCACTGGTCGTAAGCGCGCAAGGCATATCCGCCGGTTGCGCAAAAATCGAGGCAGGCGTCAAATTCTGCGCGCGACAGGTCTTTGTAAGCGCCGACTGTGCTCACCTCGACATAAAGCGCGGTTGCATCGAACGGCCCGGCACAGGCGGTGATCAGGATGTGCTGGCATAACACATCGCGCGGGCCGCGGCCCTTTGGCTCCCCGTCCAGTGCACCCTCGCGGACCGCATCAAGTGCAGCAACGCATTCGACAACTTCGAACCTGTTGGCCGGCACCAGCAACGCTTTGGAGGGCGCATTGTAGCGGTGATTGGCGCGCCCGATGCGCTGCACGAGGCGTTTGACGTTTTTCGGCGCACCGATCTGGATCACCAGATCCACGTCGCCCCAGTCGATGCCGAGATCGAGACTTCCGGTGCAGACGATGGCACGCAACTCTCCGCGTACCATTGCCGCCTCGACACGTTCGCGCTGTTGTCGGTCCAGAGAGCCGTGGTGGATGCCGATGGGCAAGCCTTCTTCATTCGCAAGCCACAGATTATGGAAGAAAATTTCTGCCTGTGCGCGCGTGTTATGAAAGACGAGCGTGGTGTTGTGCGCGCGGATCTGTTCAAGAACTGCCGGAATGGAATAGGCCGCATTTCCGCCCGACCAGGGCGGTGCCTCTTTGGTGGTGAGCATCGTGATATCCGGTGCCGGACCGGGGTCCGCGAGCAGCACGGCACAGAGATCAGGATGCTTTGCCAGCATGCGCGCGATGGCCTGCGGATCTTCGACGGTGGCCGAGAGCCCGACCCGGCGCAGATCGGGGCAGAGCCGCTGTAACCTGCCAAGCGCCAGCATCAGCTGATCGCCGCGTTTGCTCTCCGCAAGCGCGTGGATCTCATCCACCACGACCCGCTTCAGACCGCGGAACATTCGCGGGGCATCCTCATAGCTCGTCAGAAGGGCAAGGCTCTCCGGCGTGGTCAGCAGAATATGGGGCGGATCGGCACGCTGACGTTTTTTGCGGCTGGCAGGTGTATCGCCCGTCCGGTCTTCAATGCGGACAGGAAGGCCCATTTCGGTCACGGGCGTTGTGAGATTGCGCTTGATGTCGGCGGCCAGCGCTTTGAGCGGCGAGATATAAAGCGTGTGCAGCCCTTCGTGCGGCAGGTTCGCCAGATCGACGAGAGTGGGCAGAAATCCGGCCAGTGTTTTGCCGCCGCCGGTGGGTGCGATCAGCAGGAGAGCCGGGTCATCCGCACGCTTCAGCATTTCAGACTGGTGCGGGTGCACCGTCCATCCTTTGGACGCGAACCAGTCGGTGAAGGCGGGAGGCAGGGCTTGCATGATACTCAGTTTAGCGCGCCTGCCGCCCGGTGCCAGAGGCGGTGAAAAGACTTTGACCGGACTGGTCGGAGCCTGCCACCGGGATCGTGGTCGGCAAGACTCCGACCGTAAAGAATATCCGTGATCTGTCGTTCATTCCCGGGGGTGATCCGGGCATGACCGGGGGCAGGAATGAAAAGACCCTGCGACGGTGCCGCCAGGTATCAGCAAACGCCGAGTGTGTAACCGGGTTGAGTATCGAAACCGTTTTGTTGGGTAAGGCAGGTGTTCCGGACGGGCGCGGAGAGACAACCAGCAAGCCAGATTTGACAAAGACGGTCCATCCCGGACCGGGGGCAGTGAGCCTAAGGCGCGGGATGGCTTGCGAACGGCAGGTTCATCACCTCTTTCTGCGTGTCAGCCGGGATGGAAATGCCGCTCACCTTTCTGGCGGACGTCTGTGGTCCGGATATGGCAGAGAGCCTGGCGCCGGGGTACCGGTGCAAATGGCACAAAGACGCCGGTTGTGATCCTCATGTCAGGCTGGCGGGGCTTGTCCGAAACGGCTTTCGGTCAGACGACGCGGTCTGTGACGTGCTGACAAGCGGGCTTCTGATGCGACCGGACGGGCTGCCGGGGATGGTTTTGGTGAACCGGTCCCCGCGCAGAGTGTGCGGCTTATTTTACGATATGCTCGTCTTTGACGAACATGTTGGCCCAGGCCCGGTCTGCAAGATCGGGCGACATCTGATAGGGGATGCCTTCGAACTCGCAGATGGAGATCATCTGGTCGATCAGAAAGATCGGCTGGTAGTTGGCATAGATATTGTCAATCTCGGGGTATCTGACCTTCAGCAGATGAACCAGTGTCGCCTCATCCAGCGGCATTTTGCGTTTCTTGGCCACCATCGCGAAGATTTTCAGGAAGTTTTCCTGGTTCGGGCCGTCGATTTTGATTTTGAAGAAGATCCGGCGCAACGCGGCCTGGTCAAAGATTTCATTTGGGTGGAAGTTGGTGGAGAAGATAACGAGCGTGTCAAAGGGCACCTCGAACTTTTCACCTGATTGCAGCGCGAGAATGTCTTTGCTCTCTTCCAGCGGCACAATCCAGCGGTTCACGAGGCTCTGCGGGGGTTCGGCCTGACGGCCAAGGTCGTCCACGATGAAGATGCCACCGGTTGATTTGAGCTGCAACGGCGCCTGATAGGTCCGGGCTGTGGGGTTGTAGACAAGATCAAGCATGTCGAGCGAAAGCTCACCCCCGGTGATCACGGTGGGACGCTCGCATTTCACATAGCGCATGTCGAACCGCGTGGTGCGGCGCAGGGAATGGGGGTCATCCGCTTCCTCTTCGGCGGCGGAATGTACGATGGGGTCATACACAGTGATCACCTGGCCAGCGTACTCGATGGCGCGGGGCACATAGACCATATCGCCCAGAGCGTCGCGGATGCCGTTGGAAATCGAGGATTTGCCGTTCCCGGGGGGGCCGTACATGAGAATGGACCGGCCTGCGGAAACCGCAGGTCCGAGATGATCAAGCAGGCTGTCGGGCAATACCAGATGGCCCATAGCGCCGGTCAGCTGATCGCGCGTGACCTGGATGTTACGTACCGACTGGCGCTTTACCTGTTCGCGATAAACATCGAGCGGAACGGGCATGGCACCGAAATATTCGGACTGCGCCAGAGCGTCGAGCGCGCGTGCTTTGCCCTGTTCGGTAAGCTGGTATCCCATTTCGTTGCCGTTGTTGGCGTTTAGTGTGCCTGTCGCTTCGAGCAGACGCTGGGTGCGCGCAAGATCAACGAGTTCCTGAGTGACCGGGATCGGCAGGCAGATCGCCTTGGACAGATCGCTGACCATATCCACGTTTTTGCGAAACATCGTTTTGAGTACGATATCGCGCATCATAACCGTTGGCAGCCGCATTTCCTCCAGCGTTTTCGGCGGAGGTGGGGCCATCACATTTGCGGTTTGCATATTCATCTGATTTGGGTCCTTGCAGAACAGTCACGTCTCGATTGCGCTCATTTGCGCTTCAGAGTGAACGGTAGAAGGAAAAAATGGCTTAATTCAGGCACCATTTAGTGCTGCAAGGCACAGATACAGGGCGAGTGTAGGGCCAAGCGCCAGCCCCATCGGGAACTTGTTGCCGGCGTCCCAGCTTTTCCAGCCGGGTGCGAGATTTCTAAGCCGCGAGGCGCGCACGAGCCGGTGAGCGGCAAGGGCCGCGACCATCATCACCGCAAAAATCACAGCGACGACAATCGCATCCTGCAGCACCACGTAAGGGGCTGCTGCGGCTGCGAATTTTGCGTCACCGGCGCCGAATGCCCCGACAGCATTGAGCGCGATCCCGGCCAGCAGCACGATGACAAGCTGGGCAAGTTGCCAGAGATAAACGGTGAACCCGTCCAGCACAAAAGGTCCCAGAACAACGAAGATCACCGCCAGGACGGTCACCGCCTTGTTGGTGATCTTCATATAAGCAAGATCCGTCCAGGAAACGTAAAAACAGACGGGCAGAACGAACGGCAAAAACCACAGCGCGGCAAAAGAAGACAGCGCCATAAAAGATCAACCGGTCGTCGTGGTCTGCTCGAGTGCTTCCAGCGCGCGAACGGCAGGCTCAAAATACTGCGGATGGGTGTCGATCGAGTCCTTCAGCAGTGCTTTACCCTGGCTCACGTCACCCTGTTTGATCGCCGCAAGGCCAAGCGTGTGCAGAAGCTGCGCCCGTTCGATCTGATCCATCGGGATAACAGGCAGCGTGTAATCGCGCTGTGTTCCGCGGGCGAGGACAAGGTTGTTCTTTGCGGTAAAGAGCGTCGGATCCTCACGTATCGCTTCGCCAAAGAGGCGCTCGGCCTCTTTGATGTCACCGCGCGACAGTTTGGAATAGCCCCAGTTATTCATGACATTCGCGGGCTTGGTCGTGAGGCCCACAGCGATTTCATAAAAGCTGTCGGCTTTTTTCCACTCTTTGTTACTGTCAGCCACCATCGCTTCGAGCCGGTAGCGGTCAAAGGTCTCGAAGGTCGGCGGAATGGTGTCGAGCACCGTTTCGGCCGTCGCCCAGTCGCCGGAGCGGATCAGGTTGTCGGCATACTGGACGCTGTCGCCCGGGTTTGAGCCCGGGTGCTCGACGACCTTTTTCCAGGCGGGAACGGCTTCAGTGTAGCGTTTGCCACGGGTATAGGACACGGCGAGACCCCGGCGGACATCAATCCGGTCAGGGTTGGTTTTTATCGTGCGTTTGAAGTAATTCACCGCCTCGTCGGGGTCGGCTACAGTCAGCATGATGTCCGAAAGATCTGTTTCGTCGATCACGTTGACGTCCTGAAACGCCCGGTCCACGGTCTCGTCCGGTCCCGGCGCACAGCCTGCTACAATGAGGAGTCCTGCCATAGTGGCAGACAATACGATTGGTCGGCGCATTTTTGCGTCCTTTTTGCTGCTCTTGCCCGTTTCACGGTGACGGCCCGATCGTAAACTCGCTCCGACTGCGCCGCACCAGTGTGAAGTCAGTGGTCTTCTGTGCAACCTGTGTAGCAGAATTTTCGGATTTTGCGAGTGCTAAGCGCAGATTGTCACGGATTGCGATATCTTCGCCATTGCTGAGTGCAAAGGCGCGCTGAAAATACTGTGCGGCTTCGGCGCTGCGTCCGGTCTCCATCAGCACAACGCCGAGATTGTTGAGATCAGAGGGCTGTACATCGGGCTTTGCAATGGCCCGCCGCATCATCTTTTCCGCCTGGCCCAGTCTGCCAAGGCCAAGGTTGGCCGCACCAAGGCCGGACAGGATTTCGCCGTCAATCTCGCCCCGGTCCACAGCGGCGCGGTTAAAAGCTTTGATCGCGAGTTCATACTCGCCCGAAGCCAGCAAGCGGTGCCCCACCTCAACACCGTCTTCTGCTTCAGCGCGGTAATCTACTCCGGGAGCAAATACCCCGTCGCCGGATGCGGAAAGGCCGCCCGTGTCACAGGCGGCAAGTCCGAGTGTTATGGTGGCGATTGCGGCGGGCCCGGAGACCCGCCATAGCCATTTCATCATTGAGGGCCTGACATATTCCCGAGTTGTGTGATGCCATGTGCCGAAGGACCCACAAGAATGACCAGCAGCGGCGGCACGGTCAGCATCATAGTGGCAAGGGTCATCTTGGTTGGCAACTTGTTTGCCGCCTCTTCGGCGCGCATCACACGTTTGTCCCGCATTTCTGCGGCATAAACCCGCAGCGCTTCGGCGATGGATGTACCGAACTGCGCCGACTGGTTCAGCACGGTCACAAAGGACGATACATCCTGCACTCCGCACCGCTCGCCCAGATCATTGAGAACTGTTGATTTGTCTTTACCCGCCTTCATTTCATAGGCGACCACGTCGAATTCCTGGGCCAGAGCGGGATAGGAGGCGTGCAGCTCGCGCGCCACACGGACGATACACTGGTCAAGAGACTGACCGGCTTCAACACAGACAAGCATCATGTCGAGACAGTCAGGAAAGCCGCTGGTGATCTCTTCTTTGCGCATGGCGACACGGCGGGTAACCCAGTAGCTCGGCAGGTAATAGCCTGCAAGGCCCGGGACCAGCGTGTAGATCATCATTTTCTGGGTGCTGAAGCCTTCACCACCCTCAAGCACGTTAAGCCAGACAAAGGCAAGGATCAGACCGGCGATGCCCAGAGCGAACTGAGCAAAGTGGAAGAAACGGACAGAGTCCTGGCTCTGATATCCGGCCTGGCGCAACTGCAGCTGTCGCTTGGTCAGCTCAGCTGCGTCCTTGGGCTCCAGAAAGGAGGCGAATTTCTGCAGCTGTTCGTTACGGCCGCCCTGGCGCAGACGTTTCTGATCGGTTTTTCCGCCTTCCGGTGCCTGAACGGACTTCTTCAGTTTGTCCATCGGGTCTTCGGGCTGCGCCATCATCGCGACGATTGTCATGATGATGATCACGAGGCCCACCGTGCCAAGAAGGATCATGGGACCGAGCGGGCCGAGCAGATCCGTGATCATCGCGTTGAGGTTATTGATCATTTCCATGGAACTGGTTCCTTACACCTTAATATTGGTGAGCACGCGCATCACGACGAGGTTCACGGTGAGCATGATCCCGACGAAAAAGCAGGCGGGGATGAAATAGGGGTGGTCCCTTACGTTGTCATAGTAGCCGGGGTCGGTGACGTTGATGATGATCAGTGCGGCGACCGGGAATCCGGAAAGGAATTTGCCGGACCATTTGGCTTCGGCGGTGATCGCTTTCACCCGGCGGAAGAGCCGGAAGCGCGCACGGATTACTTTTGCCAGACCTGCGAGAATTTCGGCAAGGTTACCGCCCGAGGTTTGCTGAATGGTGACGGCAACGGCCAGAAAGCGAAGGTCCTGCATGTCGAGCCGTTCTGCCATTTCCTTGAGCGCGTCGCCGACGTCACGGCCATAGGCCGCCTCATCTGCGATCATGCCGAATTCAGAGGCCAGCGGATCCTGGATTTCCTTGGAGACGATCTGTACCGCGGAGGAGAAGGGATGACCCACACGCAGCGAGCGCACCATCAATTCCACCGCATCGGGCAGCTGTTCCTCGATCATCGACAGACGCTTGTTAGCCTTGCTGGAGACCCAGTAGTAGACGCCTCCGACACCGAAGCCGATTGCCATCACGATGCGGACCGGCAGGCCTGTGGCCGTGCCCACGGTCAGGCCCATGAAGGCGACGAAAGACAGGATGATCATCACAACGATCAGCTGCCTGGGCGTGAAAGCAATTGCGGCTTTCTGTGCCTTTTCACCCAGCATAGAATAGAGCGGGATGGATTTTGTTTTCATGTGCTGCTGCATTTCTTTGCGCAGTTTTTCCAGCACCTCTTCGCGGCCGGCACCCTTATCAAGCATTTCCAGCCGGCGGTTCACGCGGCTGTTCAGCGAGATCGATTTGCCGAATGTAACGAGGTAGAGTCCTTCGACGAGCGCAAGCACGGCGACAAAAATCAACCCATAAATAATTGGTTCGATTGACATTTTACTGATCCTTACTCGGCGGCGACAGGTTCATAGATGGATGGCGGCAAATCATAGCCCCACATGCGGAACCGTTCCGCGTAGTGCGAGCGAACGCCCGTGGCTGTAAAGTGACCAATGATTTTGTTTTCCGGTGTCAGGCCCACACGCTGGTAGCGGAAGATCTCCTGCATGGAGATCACCTCGCCTTCCATGCCGGTCACTTCTGTGATCGAGGTCATGCGGCGCGAGCCGTCCTGCAGGCGTGATGCCTGCACAATCAGGTTCACAGCGCTTGAGATCTGTGAGCGCACCGCTTTCAGCGGCATTTCGATGCCGGCCATGGCAATCATGTTTTCAAGACGGCTGACACCATCGCGCGCGGAGTTCGCGTGGATTGTGGTCATGGAGCCGTCGTGGCCGGTGTTCATGGCCTGCAGCATGTCGATAACTTCTTCACCACGGGTTTCCCCCACGATGATGCGGTCAGGACGCATTCGCAGCGCGTTTTTCAGGCAGTCTCGCGGGGAAACCTCGCCCTTGCCCTCAACGTTGGGCGGGCGGCTTTCCATCCGGCCCACATGGGTCTGCTGGAGCTGAAGTTCCGCGGTATCCTCAATCGTCAGGATCCGTTCGGCATTGTCGATGAAAGAAGACAGCGCGTTGAGAGTTGTCGTTTTACCCGAGCCGGTACCGCCCGAGACGATGATGTTGAGCCGGGTGGCAACAGCGGCCTGAAGATAAGCGGCCATCTCTTCGGTAAAGGCGCCGAAGCTTACCAGATCGTCAATGCCCAGCTTGTCTTTTTTGAATTTACGAATGGAGACCAGGCTGCCATCCACGGCAACCGGCGGCACCATGGCGTTGAAACGCGAGCCGTCTTTGAGGCGGGCGTCAACGTACGGGTTGGATTCGTCGACCCGGCGACCAACAGCGGATACGATCTTGTCGATGATGCGCAACAGGTGGCGTTCATCTTTGAAATTGATGTCGGTGAGTTCCAGCTTGCCGTCCCGCTCAACAAAGATCTGTTGCGGGCCGTTTACCAGAATGTCGTTGACGGTTTCGTCTTTCAGAAGTGTTTCAAGGGGCCCCAGCCCCGTCACCTCGTCATAAAGTTCAGAGGTCAGCGTCTGCCGGTCCTCGCGGTTCAGAACCACACTGCGTTCTTCGAGGAATTCGCTGGCGATGGCGCTGATTTCCTGACGCAGATCCTGCTCGGAGGCGTGCTCAAGAGCAGAAAGGTTCAGGTTGTCGAGCAATACGCGGTGCATATCGAGCTTGAGCTCTCCCATACGCTCCTTGCGCTTGCGCTCCTTGTCCATCGGCGTGACCTGCGCGGGTGAAACCTGCGCGGCTTTGCGCGTCACGGTTGCCGCCGGCGCAGTGTTCTGGGCCGGCGCGATGGTCGTTACTTTTTCTGCCTTTCCGGCGTCCGGAGCAGCACCCGGCGTGCCGGTAGATTTTTTATATTTTGAAAACATGCAGGTATTCCTTCAAAGGATCAGGCTGCTTTGGCATTGTCGGTGCCGAGCTCGTGAATGGACAGGGCCAGCTTTGCAATTTCCTTGCGCAGGGGGTTCTTGGGAGCGGAGATTGCCAGCGGCAGGCCGTGATCGGCACCCTGGGTTATGGGTTTGCCACCATCGGGCATCTGCAGATCGATAGAGATGCTGAGTGATTCGCCCATGCGCTTGACGCGGCTCTTGCCGGACAAATCAGTAAAGCCGGGCGCGCGGTTCATCACATAGCGCAGCTTTTCCACTGGCAGCTCTTCGGACTGCAGCGCGCGTTTGAACCGCAGTGCGTTCTGAGCCGAGCGCATGTCCATCTCAAGCATGGCAAAATAAACGTGTGCCTGGTTCAGGACCGCCTCGGACCATGACACCAGTGTCGACGGCATGTCGATCACAACATATTCAAAGTGCCGGCGGGCCATCGCCAGAAGACGGTTGATGTCTTCCGAGGATACAAGATCAAGCGGCAGCATATCGGTAGGGGCGGTCAGAACCTGCATTTTGTCCTGAAAGGTCAGCAGCGACTGGCCGAATGTCTCGTCGTCCATCTTTTCGGTGTCAGAGAGCATGTCATAGACCACTTCGCGGCGCGGCAGGTCGAGATAGGTGGCAACTGAGCCATATTGCAGATCGAGATCGAGCAGGCAGACGCTGGGCCCGCCTTCCTTCTTGGCAGTAGCAAGCTCCCAGGCCAGGTTCACTGCAAGTGTCGTAGAACCAGTACCGCCGGCGAGACCGTGAACAACAATGACAGCGCCTTCTTTATGGTTGCCGGATTGCAGGCCAGGACCGCTTGTGGTGGCGGGCAGAGCCGCTTCGGCCGCGCGGACACGCTCGATGGCCTCGGACAGCTCATTTTCCGGCAGAGGGTAGGGGACGAACTCGTCCGCACCCTGGCGCAGCAGCGTGTGCAGCGATGCCGGCGTGACATCTTCGGCAATCAGAATGACTTTGATCCTGCGGGACTTGGCCTGGGTGATGATTTCACCCATCAGAGAGAGGTTCTCCTCATCGGACTCGTCAATCGCAAGGGCAATGAACTCAAGGGCCTGCGCTTCGGGTTGCCCGAAAAAAGCGAGCGCCTCAGCAAATCCGAGATCGCCCCAGTTTTCGCCCAGTGCCAGCTCCATGTCTTCGATCAGGAGATCAAAGTTCTGCACATCGCGACTGACTGTGCAGGCTACGATCAGCGATGTATCGGGTTGTGGCATTGTACTGCTCATTGCCTCGTCGTCCTCTTTGTTCAAAGGGTGGGCGAAGCGTAAACGGGCATATCTTAATTTTGCCCACCATACTCCGGCACAGCCCTCGCCCGGCATCGCCGGACATACGTGTCCCATTGCAGGTAGAGTCGCAGTCAATCTGGGCGAGATTAGGGCTTAATCCGCCCAATTGTTGGGTATCTCGACACAATGATCCCCGGATGCATTGCTTTGTCTGACGGTCCCTCGCACCGCCCGCTCAGGGCGAGATGCTCGCCGGTTGATGCGGATCGCAGTAAGCGACAAGGCGTTGCCGGACAGTGGAGCAGGGGCGTCAGACGGAAAAAGGGCGGATCCGCCGGACCCGCCCTTTGATCTGGTAGCTGCGTCAGACGCTGGCTTAATCGTCGCCGCCGTCCGTTTCGCTGACTGTGGGAGTCTGCGTCGCGCTGCCAACATACTCATTGTAGATGATGTTGGCGTATTTGCCGTCGAGGCGACCATCGCAGTGGACGCGGTAGATTTTGCGGCCCGGCGTGCTGGCCGGATCGAGAACCACAACCGGATCTGCAAGGTGGCTGCCGTATTTGCCGCCTTTGCCGGCACCCAGCCCGTTCGTCTTACAAGCCTGGACCATCATGTTATGCATTGTCGCATCGCCGAAGTTGCCGTTATCAAGCTGGCTGCCAGCAGGATAGGCACAGGCGGAAAGTGTTGCGAGACACAGTCCAAGGACCGTTATGCGGGTTTTGTTTATTGTCACGTGTTTCATCTGATCACTCCATCACGTAGCCGTAGGAACCGCTGAAGTCCTGCTTGGCAACTTCACCTGCTGCGCCGGCATTGCGAATGACGCGGCCGTTGAGAAACAGGTCTGCTTCGCTGGGTGCACGGATCCGGTCAGTAGACAGTGCCAGTGCTTCACCACGTGTCGGCGACACAAGATGGGCTGTGATGATAATCACAAGCTCAGTCTGTGAGCGCTGATAGTCGGCGCTGCGGAACAGGGCACCAAGAACAGGCACATCGCCCAGCCACGGAACCTGTGTTGCAGAGTCGGTGAAGTCATCCTGCAGAAGGCCCGCAATCGCAAAGCTTTCCCCGTCATCCATCTCAACCGTGGTCGAGGTTTCGCGGCGGGTGAAGGCGTCGATCGAGATGCCGTTTGCCAGAGAGACGCCGTTTGCTGTATCGATCGAAGACACCGCAGCGGCAAGCTGGAGGTTGATGGTATCGCCGTCCACGACACGGGGCACAAAGTTGAGCTCAATACCGAAGGGCTTGAATTCAACTGAGATTGTGTCGTTGTCCTGAGCGACCGGGACCGGATATTCACCGCCGGCGAGGAAGTTGGCTTCCTGTCCGGAGAGTGCCACCAGGTTCGGCTCTGCGAGGGTGCGTACAGCACCTTTGCGTTCCAGAGCTTCGAGCAGAACGCCGACTTCGACGGATCCCAGGCTGAAGCCTACGTTAAGTGCGCCCGCCGGAGCACCGCCCGACACGCCACCCACACCGAGGAAGTTGCCGTCTGTGCCGTTGATACCGATCGATGCACCAAGAGATTTCGACACTGTGCGGTTCATTTCGGCAAAGCGGACCTTGAGCTGCACCTGCTGTACACCGCCAACCGTCATCAGGTTGGAGACGCGGTCAGGCGCGTAACGGTTCGCCAGTTCCAGGGCCCGCGAGAGCTTCTGGCTGCTGGACACAAGACCCGACAGCACGATGCCGTCGTTTGCCGTGCGTACTTCGATGCGCTCTCCGGGAAGAATCTGCTGGAGGCGCTCTTTAAACTCGGTCACATCCGGTGCGACCCGGACTTCAACATTGGTAATAAGCTGTCCCGCAGCGTCCAGAAGCGTCAGCGTTGTAATTCCGGGCGCTTTGCCCAGGACATAGATGCTGCGATCCGAAAGCGACGAGATGTCTGCGATACCCGGGTTTGCAATGCTGAGTTCAGCGAAAGGAATTTCGCTTTCAACAACAACCGCCCGGTTCATGGATACGTTAAGTGAAGAGTTAGTTTCCTTCGCAATCACGCGGAGAGTATCAGCGGTTGCTGATCCTGTTCCCGTGAAAGCAACCGGACTAACACTGATGGCCAGCCCGAGAAGGGCCGCTTTCAATATTCCGTTGTTTTTCATGTGACCTGCCCTTTTTGTCACGCCTCGTTTCCGGGTCTTTAAGCCCGCATGTGGATTACTCTGCGTTGGTTTTAGTTTTTTTTCAATAATCAATGGGTTCTGACACACAGCTTATGTGGGTAATTGGCAACAGACAGAACGAGGACAGGCGCCACACCGGGGGTGCAGCGCCTGTATAAGGTCTTGTTTTCGTTTTAATTTGTGCAGGGAATCGGGACCGATACGATCTCTTCACCTTTGCGCTGGCGGATCGCACAGACGCGTTCCTTGGGCGCTGCAACCTTAGGTGCGGCCTTTGTCAGGCCGAGCAGGGAGACCTGATCCACCTCGATGCCACCGACTTCTGTGTCGTCACCGGCGCCGACCAGCGACAGGGAAAGTCGACCTGTGGATTGTGCCTGCGCCAGTGCCGCGACCTGCTCAGGTGTTGCCTGGACGGTGACGGTGCGGGCGATGCGCGCGCCGTTTACTTTATCATCAGACTGGTCCACCGCAATAAGGCGCACGCTGGCTTCGATCAGTTTGGTAACGTCTTCACGACCCTCGCCCACGTTCACAGCACCGGTCCAGTAAACGTCCACGCGGTCACCCGGGCGCAGAAAGCCCGACACGCCGCTGGCCACGTCCACGCGTATGGCAAAGGCGCGCATGCCTTTGTCGAGGCGTGTGGTCAGGCCGATATCCTCACCCGGCTGGGTGATCTTAACCTGCATCAGCGGCTCGCCCGGCTCCATAGGGCGGACAACGAGGCGATGCTCGTCGACACCTTCCGGGAAGAGAACGGCCAGATCGCTGTAGGTGCCCTGAGGAACGGAATCCTGAGGCCAGTTCACAGCACGGATGTTTTCCTGTTTCAGGATGTCACCGTATTTCATCGGATTCTTCGCGACAAATACCGTTTGAGTAGGAACGATCGCCTGTTCCTTCTGTTTCGCAACTGCCAGCTGCTGCTGATACTGACCAATGTAATCCTTGGCCATGTAAACGGCACCACCGGCCAGGGCCACGCCCGCCAAAAGCACCAAACCGAAAATCAATCGCATTGTCTTACCTCGTTCTACTACCCGTTTTGAGCCTGAAAGCGGGTCTGTTTATATCTGCTGTCTGACTGACATCCGATTGTGGCAATTTAAGGATCAACGCATGTCTCAACAGCGGCGTTTTGCGCGGTCCGGCAACAATCGCCGGATGTGCTGCCGGTGCTGTTCCGGGGTCGGATGCGGAAGCGGACACCGGCGCGGGGCATTCCGCCGCCGCTCCGGTTCCCGGTGTCACGTGCCGTTTCAGAATGGCTCGTAATTTGCAAGAAAGTCGCCGGTTTTCTGCGTAACCGCAGTAGATCCGCCGCGCAGTTCGACAACCAGGGTAACTGCAAGCCCCACGACAGCAGCCGTCAGGACAACCCAGTCCACGGCTACAGCGCCGTCTTCGTTTTTTAATACCTGTCTTAACAGTCGTACCATACACCACACTCTTTGTTTAAATATGTGAAACAGGCCGGCAGAAAATGACCGGCGCAACAGAAAAGGGGGGCCGGTTCCGGATGTGGAACCGTGCCCCCCCGATTTTCTGAGACTTCAGGTCCCGGAAGTATTAGCCACCGGTGGTCAGGCCGGTGTTGTCGGTGCCTGCAGCGTTCGCCGGGTCAACACCTTCCATGAAGGTACCTGTGGATTCTGTCAGAGCAGTCGCACCATCTTCGATGGACTGGTAAGCAGCGATCGCCAGGCCAACAACAGCAGCTGTCAGAACAACCCAGTCAACTGTAACCGCACCATCTTCGTCGTTGCGGAAGTTTTCGATAAATTTCATCATAGTATGTCCCTCCAAAGGATCATTGAGATTTCACTTTTTAACCTTGCCGTCCTCGTGACCGTTACTCTCATGTGGTCTGTCCGACTTGGTATGCCGCTATATAGACGCTGGATTGGGGCATGAATTTGACCGCAAATGTGACTTTTGCAGACTGCCGGGGAATATATCCGGAAAAATTTTCAAATCATTGTTTTTACAATAAAATAACCTTTATTCCGCGGGCGCCGGACGCAGTAAGGGGGCGGATTGTGGCGAAATCGCCGTCTTCAGGTGCTGGTTTGACTGGTCTGCGGGCTGTTTCTCTGCGAGACTGACACCAATAACGCGTGAAAAAATCAACGCCGGGCGGTACATATGCGAAATATTCTGGCTTCAGGGCTCTGTGCGCTTCTGTTCACATCAGCCCCGGCACTGGCGGAGAGTCCGCCACCCTTCCCTGAATTCAAATCGAAACGGATCGGAGTGCCCCAGGCGGGCACAAAACGCATCAACGTGCAGATTGACCCGAATGATCAGTTCTTTGACCGGCCTGCTCCGCGCGCGGGGCGCACCAACCCCGAGCCTGTGCCCGAGGGCACTTTGCCGCCCGCACCCGCCGGGCCGGTAGTCGGTGCCTATGGCTGGTTCTGGGATCGTGTCTCGCCGAGTATGCTGGCCTCGGGGCCGGGGCGGCTGCAATCGGCGATGAATATCATCTCCGGGATCGGGCGCGTCCCGCAGCCCCGTTTGCAGCATCTGCAGAGCATCGCGCGCAGCAACGGGCGAGAGATCCTGAAATCCACGATCGGCACCCGGGTGTCACCGGCTCTGGTGCTGGCGGTGATTTCAGTTGAATCGGCGGGCAGGAGTGACGCGGTCAGCCACGCCGGCGCGCAGGGTCTGATGCAGCTGATGCCCGCAACTGCCGCCCGCTTTGGCGTCAAGGACAGCCAGTCGCCCTCCGAGAACATCTCAGGCGGCGTGAAATACCTGGACTGGCTCATGGGCGAGTTCGACGGCGACCCCATCCTGGTGCTGGCCGGATATAACGCGGGCGAGGGGGCCGTGCGCAAACACGAAGGCGTGCCGCCCTATGCCGAGACGCGCGATTACGTGCCCAAGGTGCTGGCGGCTTTTCAGGTCGCGCGGGGGCTGTGCCTCACGCCGCCTGAGCTTGTCACTGACGGATGTGTTTTCGCCGGGCTGAACTGAGCGGTCTCAGACCTTGAAGGCATCTGCCCAGTCGGGATGTTTGCGCCGCTGTGCGTTTACGAAAGGACAAAGCGGCACGATCCTGAACCCTTCGGCGCGCGCGTCCGCCACCAGCCGGGTGACCAGAGCCAGTCCGGCACCGGTACCGCGCAGCGCATCCGGGACACCGGTGTGATCGGCAATGACAGCCTCTGGCGACAGAACCGAGTAGGTCAGATCGGCCTCATGCCCGTTCAGGATGAGGACATATCGCCCCTTGCTGCCGTTCTGTTCGCAGGTGATTTCAAATTCAGACAATGGTGGCTTCGGTGGCGGCACGCAGCTCGTCTTCGGTGACGCCATCGGCGCACTCAACTATCTTCAGGCCGCCCTCGACCACATCCAGGACACCCAGATTGGTAATGATGCGGTCCACCACGCCGGTACCTGTAAGCGGCAGGGTGCATTCGCGCAGCACCTTGCTGTCGCCGTGTTTGTTGGTGTGATCCATGACCACGACGACCCGGCCGACACCGGCAACAAGATCCATTGCACCGCCCATGCCCTTGACGAGCTTGCCGGGGATCATCCAGTTGGCAAGATCGCCGTTCTCGGCCACTTCCATGGCGCCGAGGATCGCCATCGCAATCTTACCGCCCCGGATCATGCCAAAGCTGGTGGCGCTGTCGAAATAGGAGGTCTGCGGCAGCTCAGTGATCGTCTGCTTGCCGGCATTGATGAGATCAGGGTCTTCAGTGCCTTCGACGGGGAAGGGGCCCATGCCCAGCATCCCGTTTTCAGATTGCAGCGTCACTTCGATACCGTCCGGTATATAGTTACTCACCAGCGTGGGAATGCCGATGCCGAGATTCACATACCAGCCGTCTTCAAGCTCGCGGGCGGCGCGGGCCGCCATCTGATTACGATCCCAGGGCATGAGGTTCCTATCCTGACAGGGACGCGCCGGCCGGCACGTCTATTGTGATAAAGCTGCCCGCCGCACCACGCCCGAGCTGCAGCGTGCCCTCCAGCCCTTCGATAAGGCCGTTGATGATGCGGCCACCGACGGTTTTGTCCGAAGGCCATTGCATATCCCGCGGAATACCGGTGCCGTCATCCGAGACGATCAGACGAAGACCACCAGCACTCAGCTGCGACATACGGAATTCCACCAGACCATTATCGAGCCGGTCAAAAGCGTGCTGAAACGCGTTCGTCAGCAATTCGGAGGCGACCAGCCCAACGCGGGTGGCCACTTCGATCGGCACCTCAGCGGGTTCGATCTGGATGCTCATGCGCACGCCCGAGCGGCCTTCGATGTGGCAGATTGCACAGGCGAGCCGTGACATGAAGCTGCCCATGGGAATGGTACCCCGGTTGGACTGGTCATCCGAGAGCTTCATCTCTTCATACAGCAGCTGCAGGGTTTCGATCCGCCGGCTCAGGGCGGCAAAGTCATCAGGCACCGAGGTCGCCGACGACTGCTGCCGGATCATCGAGATGATCATCGACAGATCAGTGTGCACGCGGTTCTGAACTTCCATAAGCTGTTCGTTGACCTTATCAGCCCCGGGCGCGCGCTCGCCCTTATTCAGCACTTTCTGGATGCCCATGAAGTACTGCACACGGCCCTTTGCATCCATGATCGGCGACACCACCAGCCGGTTCATAAAGGGCTCACCGTTCGAGCGGTAATTCAGGATATCAACTGCCACCGTCTCGTCGGCTTCGATATGTTTGCGCAATGCATCGACAGAGGCCTTCTCGGTGCTCTCGCCCTGGAGAAACCGGCAGTTGCGCCCGATGATCGCACTGCGCGGATAGCCGGTTGTCCGGGTAAAGGCCTGGTTGACGTAAACAATCGGGTTGTCTTCAAGATGCGGGTTGGTCAGAACCATCGACACTTCAGCACGCGCAAAGCCGTCAAAGGCCCGGTCATCGAAAAAGAGCTCTTCTTCGCTGATGAGGTCGCTGTCGGCTGAGGTGTGATATGTATCTGCCATCTGGTGATCCGGCCTCAGGCGGCCCGTGTTGTGCGCTGTTCAATGCGCTTTTCATGTGTGCCTTGAATCAGCCGGTGCACATAGATGCCCGGCAAGTGAATACTGTCTGCATCAAGACTGCCGGTTGGCACAATTTCTTCAACCTCGACCACACAGACCTTGCCGCACATCGCGGCAGGCGGGTTGAAATTGCGCGCGGTCTTGCGAAAGACGAGGTTGCCCGTCGGGTCGGCTTTCCAGGCTTTGACAATGCTGAGATCGGCGAAGATACCGCGCTCAAGGATATAGGTCTCGCCGTCGAAGTCTTTGTGCTCTTTGCCCTCTGCGATCACAGTGCCGACGCCTGTTTTCGTATAAAAGCCGGGGATGCCGCAGCCGGCCGCACGCATACGTTCGGCAAGTGTGCCCTGGGGGTTAAACTCAAGCTCAAGCTCACCGGACAGATACTGGCGCATGAATTCCGCGTTCTCTCCCACATAGGAGCTTATCATCTTTTTTACCTGTCGCGTCTGCAGCAGGATGCCGATGCCGAAATCATCCACGCCGGCGTTGTTGGACGCAAAGGTGAGGTCTTTGGTGCCGGCATCGCGGATTGCCGCAAGCAGCAGTTCAGGGATGCCACACAGGCCGAACCCGCCGGCGGCAATTGTCATACCGTCGTGCAGAACGCCATCAAGCGCCTCGGCGGCTGATCCGTAGACTTTCTTCATTGTGCATCCCCAAAAACCGGTGGCTTGCCGGACTTTGCATCGCGTTGCCCGGGCTGTCAATCACGGCTGACAGCTACCTCGTGTTCCGTAGAATACCGTATCGCAGCCCGGGTCCGGGCGCAAAGGGTTTGCGGAAAGAGGACGGCAAACCGGGGCAGGTTCAGCTGCTTTTTGCTGTTTTCTTCGCTGCTGTTTTCTTGCGCGGTGCAGCTTTCTTTCTGCGGGTGCCCTTTTTCGCGGCCTTCTCTTCGATCAGCGCCACGGCGGCCTCGATGCTCAGATCATCAGGCGCTGTTTCTTTGGGGATCGTCGCGTTGATTTTGTCCCACTTAACATAGGGTCCGTATTTGCCTTCCATGATGGAAATCTGGCCACCCTCACCGGGATGTTCGCCAAGATCGCGCAGGGTCTTTGCCGCCGCACCGCGTCCGCCCCGGCTCGCGACCTTTTCCGCCAGCAGTTGCACCGCACGGTTCATGCCCACGGTAAATACCTCGTCAATGCTCTCCAGGTTGGCGTTCGTGCCGCCTCGTTCGGAGGTCGATGCTGCATGCTTGAGGTAGGGCCCGTAACGCCCGATGTTTGACCAGACCGGCACGCCGTCTTCAGGGTGGGGGCCGATCTCACGGGGCAGGGACAACAGCTTGAGCGCCTGCGGCAAACCGACGTCTTCGGGCGGCCAGTCTTTGGGGATCGACTGTCGTGGCGGTTTCTTATTGTCTTCGGTGACTTCGCCGCGCTGCACATAGGGGCCAAAGCGGCCCTTGAAAGCATAAATCTTGTCGCCGGCGTCCTCGCCCAGCAGTTTGCCCTCGGGCGGAATCCCGCTGTCGTCTTCTTCGCCCGGCGGGCCGAACGCACGGGTGTAGCGGCACTCGGGATAATTCGAGCAGCCGATGAACGCCCCGCCAGAGCGCGCCGTGCGCATGCTCAGCCGGCCCGCGCCGCAGTTGGGGCAGAGCCGCGGGTCGCTGCCGTCTTCGTTCGGCGGGAAGAGGTGCGGCTCCAGCACTTCGTTGATCTTTTCCAGCACCTCGGTGATGCGCAGATCGGCTGTTTCGGCAATGGCGGCGGAGAAATCCCGCCAGAAGCGGCGCAGCACTTCTTTATAATCGGCATCCCCCGCGCTCACATCGTCCAGCTGGTCTTCAAGATCGGCGGTGAAATCATATCCCACATAGCGGCGGAAATAGTTTTCCAGAAAGGCCGTCACCAGACGACCCTTGTCCTCTGGGATCAGGCGGTTTTTGTCTTTGCGCACATATTCGCGGTCCTGGATCGTCGTTACGATCGACGCATAGGTCGAGGGGCGCCCGATGCCAAGCTCTTCCATACGCTTGACCAGCGTGGCCTCAGTATAGCGCGGCGGGGGCTGGGTGAAATGCTGCTCGGGCGTGATGGAGCGTTTCTCCATCGCATCGCCCTGATCGATCTGCGGCAGGCGCTTGTCATCGTCATCAGTGACAACATCATCGCGGCCCTCTTCATAAACGCGCAGGAAGCCGTCAAAGAGCACGACCTGGCCCGTTGCGCGCAGTTCAATCTGACCGTCAGCGCTGGCCACATCTACCGTGGTGCGCTCCATGCGGGCAGCTTCCATCTGGCAGGCCAGGGTGCGTTTCCAGATCAGGTCGTAGAGTTTGCGCTGATCCGCGTCTGAGGTTTTCAGATCCTCCGGTTTGGTCAGCATCTCCGTGGGGCGCACACATTCATGCGCTTCCTGGGCGTTCTTGGCTTTGTTTTTGTAGATGCGCGGTTTGTCCGGCACATATTCGCCACCATAGAGGGTTTTGATCGCGTCCCGCGCCGCGGTGACCGCTTCGGGGGCCATGTCGATGCCGTCGGTCCGCATATACGTGATGTAGCCGGCCTCATAAAGCCGCTGCGCGGTGCTCATGGTCTGGCGCGCACCCATGCCGAACTTGCGACTGGCCTCCTGCTGCAGCGTGGAGGTCATAAAAGGGGCGGCGGGGTTACGGCTGGCGGGCTTTGCTTCGACCGATTGTACTTTGAGATCACGCGAAGTGATCGCCTGAACGGCCATCTCCGCCTGAGTCTGATCTGCAATGTCGAAGCGTTCAAGCTTCTTGCCGGCCAGAACGGTCAGGCGCGCCTCGAAATCCTGTCCGCGCGGCGTGCCAAGCATTGCTTTGACTGACCAGTACTCACGGTTGCGGAAGGCTTCGATTTCCATCTCGCGCTCGACGATCAGGCGCAGGGTCACAGACTGTACGCGCCCTGCGGATTTGGCACCGGGCAATTTGCGCCACAGTACAGGCGAGAGGTTAAAGCCTACCAGATAATCCAGCGCGCGCCTCGCCAGATAGGCCTCAACGAGCGGCATATCGACCTGGCGCGGATTGGCCATCGCCTCGGTCACGGCCTTTTTGGTGATCTGGTTAAAGACCACCCGGCTGACGGGGGTGTCCTTTTTGATCGACTTGCGTTTGGTCAGGGCTTCCTGAAGGTGCCAGCTGATTGCCTCGCCTTCGCGGTCGGGGTCGGTGGCGAGAATGAGAGCGTTGTCTTCTTTGAGCGCATCGGCAATGGCTTTGACGTGTTTTTTACTGTCGGAGGCCACTTCCCAGAGCATGTCGAACTCGTTTTCCGGATCCACCGAGCCGTCTTTCGGGGGCAGGTCCCGCACATGTCCGTAAGAGGCCAGAACGGTGTAATCCTTACCCAGATAAGAGTTGATCGTTTTTGCTTTGGCTGGGGATTCGACGACGACGACCGGCATATTACGGGGTACCTCTGAGCGAAAATATCTGATGTCTATGGCCACGTCTGAGGTGGGGTGCAAGCGGATTTTGTCAATCGTGCCTCGTGCAGGCCGTGCCTCAGACGCCCTGGCAGAGCGGCACTGGAGTTGGGTCCTGATGGGTCAGGCGGCTGACCCGCTGGTGCGAAAATAGTGTTCCCGGAAGGCGTCCGGCGGAACCCTGAGCGCGTCGTTCAGTGCACCGTCGCCCGGTCAGCTTGTGCGCGAAACCAGCCCGCCTGCCTGTCGGATGATCTCACCTTTCAGTTCCAGTTCGAGCAGCGCAGGGGCCGCATCTGACGAACGCACTGCGAGATCACGGATGAGCTGGTCTTCAGCCAGCGGCGCCGGGCTCAGCCGGTCGAGGATGCGGCGGTGCAGTTCCGCTGCATGGGCGAGGGCTGCGTTTTTGACCCGGCGTGCGGGAGGGGTCAGTAAGGTCTGCCCTGAGGTCATTGCTTTTCTGCCGGGTGCAGCGGTTTCCCGGGGCATGGGCAGAGGCAGGGGCCGTTGATCAGTATGCGCTGCGATAGGGCCGATGGCTTCAAGAACGTCCCGGGCCGACCGCACCAGGACCGCGCCGTCGCGGATCAGCTTATTGCAGCCCGATGCACGCGCATCAAAGGGGCTGCCGGGTACGGCCAGAACTTCACGACCCTGATCGAGAGCATCACGCGCGGTGATCAGGCTGCCGGATTTTGCAGCAGCCTCCACAACGACCGTTGCCCGGCTCAGCCCGGAGATGATCCGGTTGCGGCCCGGAAAGTGCCGCGCTCTTGGTTGCAGCCCCGGCGGGTGCTCTGACAGACGCAATCCGTGGTCCGCAATATCACGGGCCAGTCCGGTGTTCTCTGAGGGATAGATGATATCCACGCCGCCAGCCTGAACCGCGATTGTCCCGGTAGGCAGTGCTGCCAGATGCGCAGCCGTATCAACGCCGCGGGCCAGGCCCGAGACAATCACATAACCCGCCGCACCCAGATCCGCAGCAAGCGAGCGTGCCATTCTGGTGCCGAGCGAGGAGGCGTTCCGGGCGCCGACCAGAGAGATCATAGGTCTCAGCAGCAGTTCAGGATCGCCGATCACCCATAAAAACGGAGGCGCATCGCTGATTTCCTCAAGAGTGGCGGGATAGGCAGGCGTGCCGGACATTACCAGCCTGGCACCGGCCGCGCGGGCGGCGTTGAGTTCGGCCTGCACAACCTCTGGGGGGCAGACCTCATATTTCTCAACGCCGGCGGCGCGCGCCACCTCAGGCAGCGCGGCCAGCGCATTCTGCGCAGTGCCGTGTTCAGTCAGCAGTCGTTTATACGTCGTTATGCCAACCCGGCGGGAGCGCAAGAGACGGAGCCGGGAGAACTGTTCGTCTTCCGGGGTGGGTGGGAGTGGGGGGTGAGTGGAAGAAGGATTGTGATCCTTTTCATCAGTCATCCGCGGCTCCGTCCTTTGCAGAATCAGGTTTAAGCCGTCTTGGTTAACAACGCGTGAAGAAACTCTGCCCCCGGGCATCGCTATTTATGGGGAGACCAGCGGCGACCCGCAGCCGGGCGGGTCAGGAGGCCGATCCGCCCACCGTCAAACCGCCGATCATCAGCGTCGGCTGGCCCACCCCCACCGGCACCCATTGTCCCGCCTTGCCGCAATTGCCCATGCCCGGATCAAGCGCCATGTCGTTGCCGATGGCGCGGATGTGTTTCAGGGCGGTGGAGCCGTCTCCGATCAGGGTCGCACCGCGCACCGGTGCGCCGACTTTGCCATCCTGCACCCGGTAGGCTTCGGTGCAGGAAAACACGAATTTGCCGTTGGTGATATCGACCTGGCCACCGCCGAAACCGACCGCATAAATGCCGTCCTTGAGGCCGGCGACAATGTCATCGGGAGCCGTGTCGCCGCCCAGCATGTAAGTGTTGGTCATCCGCGGCATCGGCGCATGGGCATAGCTCTCGCGCCGCCCGTTGCCGGTGGGGGCGACCCCCATCAGGCGGGCATTCTGGCGGTCCTGCATATAGCCTACAAGTATGCCGTCCTCGATCAGGGTGTTTTTGCCCGAAGGCGTGCCCTCGTCGTCGACAGAGATTGAGCCGCGCCGGTCCGGGATCGTGCCGTCATCCAGCACCGTGACCCCGGAGCTGGCAATCTGCTGACCCATCAGTCCGGCGAAAGCCGAAGAGCCTTTGCGGTTAAAATCGCCTTCCAGCCCGTGCCCGATTGCCTCGTGCAGCAGAATTCCGGGCCATCCCGGGCCAAGCACAACATCCATCACACCCGCCGGAGCAGGTACGGCACCAAGATTGACAACCGCGACCCGCAGGGCCTCGCGCGCTTTTGCCTGCCAGTCCTGCAGGGCCAGCAACCCGTCGAGCCCCACGCGTCCGCCGCCGCCTGCTGTGCCGGCTTCGCGCCGGCCGTTCTCCTCGACGATCACCGAGACATTCACCCGCGTCATGGGCCGGACATCGCGCACGGATTGCCCGTCCGGACGCAGAATTTCGACCTCTTGCAGGCTGGCGGCAATCGTGGCCGAGACCTGCACAACCCGCGGGTCCAGATCACGGGCAAAGGCATCGATCTCGCGCAGGGTTTCGATTTTTACCGGGAAGGGTGCTCCGGCTATGGGGTCATCGTCGGTATAAAGCTTTGTATTGGTTGCGACTGGCGCATCCGCCCAGGTGCCGCCGCCGTCGCCCACGGCCAGACGTGTGGTTTCCGCCGCCCGCTTTAAAGCGCTTTCCGTTATTTCTGTGGAATGAGCGTACCCGGTGACTTCTCCGCGCACAGCGCGCAGACCGAACCCGGCGCCCGCATCATAACTCGCGGTTCTGAGCCGCCCGTCGTCAAAGACCAGTGCCTCGGAACGGCGACGCTCCAGAAACAGCTCTCCGTCATCGGCACCATCAGTGGCCGCGCGCAGAACCCTCAGAGCCGTTTCCCGGTCCAGCGAATCGTCAAAGGGTGAAAAAGGCGCGTCTGTCATTGGGCTGGTCCTTTGCAAAAAGCGGCTGATTTCCGGCTCAGCGTCTGTTTGACGCAAGCTGAAGCCTTTATCTCGTACACAGAATATGATTGTAAGGATGGCGAATACAACGGGAGGGCTGATGCGCAACTCAGATCCTTACCCACAATGCGCAACAATGATCCAGCGATCACCAATCAGATCAGGACGACACATGAAAAGAATCACATCCCTCGCAGGCTTTATGGCCGGCCTGACAGCGACCGGTGCTTATGCACAGGACAACCTCGAAATCATCGGGAAACCTGTGGACGGGCTGACCGGGTTTCAGCCCGCTGTTACCGAACTGGCGCGCGATATCCACAATCTGGACTGGATGCTGCTGGTGATCATCACGATCATCTCGCTCTTTGTGACGGCGCTCATTGCCTGGGTCTGCATACGCTACAATGCAAAGCGCAACCCGGAGCCCGCGACCTTTACACACCACACACCCGTTGAAATTGCCTGGACGGTCATTCCGATTGTCATCCTCGTGTTCATCGGTGCCTATTCGCTGCCGGTTTTGTTCAAGCAGCAGGAAATTCCTGAGGGCGACATCACGATCAAAGTGACCGGATACCAGTGGTACTGGGATTACGAATATGTGGATGAGGGCTTTGAGTTTTCTTCCTACATGATCGGTGCACCGGCAACCGGTGGCAACAATGCCAAATCGCCCGAGGTGATTCAGCAGCTCGAAGAGGCCGGGTATTCGGAAGATGAGTTCCTGCTGGCAACCGATACATCTGTTGTTGTGCCTGTTGGCAAAACCATCGTGATGCAGGTCACGGCCGGCGATGTGATCCACTCCTGGACGATCCCTGCCTTTGGCGTGAAACAGGACGGTGTGCCCGGTCGTCTGGCGGAACTGTGGTTTAAGGCCGAGCAGGAGGGCATCTATTTCGGTCAGTGCTCCGAGCTTTGCGGTCTGAACCACGCATATATGCCGATCACGGTAAAAGTCGTATCGGAGGAAGCCTATGCCGAATGGCTGGCCGGTGCGAAAGAGGAATACGCCGGTATCCCGCAGACCCGCGTACTGGCATCCAACTGAAGCGGGCCGGGCTGTGCGTGTCACAGCCCCTCGCGCTACCTGCGCCCGAGGCACATGAATGTCTGATGTAAGCTACAACACACCTACCGGGGAATATGATACGCAGCTCGGCGATTATTTCGCCCTGCTCAAGCCGCGCGTCATGTCACTCGTGGTGTTCACGGCGCTGGTGGGCCTGATCGCGGCGCCGGTGCCGGTGCATCCGGTCATTGCCTTTGCCTCGATCCTTTTTGTGGCCATCGGGGCGGGTGCCTCGGGTGCGCTCAATATGTGGTGGGACGCGGATATCGACGCCGTCATGCGGCGCACGGCAAAACGCCCCATTCCGTCAGGCCGGGTGCCTGCGGGCGAGGCGCTGAGCCTTGGGATGGCGCTTTCGGGTCTCTCGGTGATGATGCTGGGGCTTGCGGCAAATCTGCTGTCCGCGGCGCTGCTGGCATTTACCATCTTTTTCTACGCCGTTGTCTATTCCATGTGGCTTAAACGTGCGACGCCGCAGAACATCGTGATCGGCGGAGCCGCAGGGGCCTTCCCGCCGGTTATTGGCTGGGTGATCGCGACAGGCAGTTTCTCTGTCGAGGCCTGGCTGATGTTTGCGCTGATCTTCATGTGGACGCCGCCGCACTTCTGGGCGCTGGCACTCTTTATGAAGTCTGATTACGACGACGCGGATGTGCCGATGCTGACCGTGACCCACGGGCGCAAAGTGACGCGCGCACATATCATCGCCTATACCGTGCTGCTGGCCGTTCTGGCCGTTGGTACGGGCTTTACCGCCATCGGCGGGCCGCTTTATCTGGCGACGGCCGTAGTGCTGAACACGCTCTTTCTGAAAGGTGCTTACGACATCTGGCGCCGGCCTGAAGAGGCCGCGATCAAAGACGGATATATCGTGGAGAAGAAATTCTTCCGCCTGTCGCTCTGGTATCTGTTCGCCCATTTCGGCGCGATCCTGTTTGAAGCGGTGCTGCGCCCCTTCGGTCTGGGAGGCTGGTAAATAATGGCACTGCGTCCTGAACACGAGATCCACACACGCCGCCGCGGACGTAACGTTGGCGTGGGTCTGATGCTTGCAGGATTTGTGGTGCTGGTGCTGGCGCTGACCTTTACCAAGGTCACCAACGGTGCATTTGAGTTACCCCGTGCAGAGGAGCTCACACAGTAATGGCGCTTTCCGGTCCGGCAAAAACAGTGGCACAGACCGTCAGCCTCGTGCTTGTGATGGGGGCGCTGGCCTGGGCATCAGTGCCGTTTTACGACTGGTTCTGCCGGGTGACGGGTTTTGGGGGTGTCACGGGCGTCTCTGAAGTGGCCCCTGATGATGTGCTCGATCAGACGATCAAAATCCGTTTCGACGGCTCTCTGAACAACCGCATGTCCTGGGAATTCAAACCCGTTGTTCGCGAGATGGAAGTGAAGATCGGTGAAACCGGCCTTGCTTTTTATGAGGCCTATAACCCGACCGATCGCCCCATCGCGGGGTCTGCGAGCTATAACGTCACCCCCTATCAGGCGGGCGGCTTTTTCAACAAGATCCAGTGCTTTTGCTTTGAAGAGCAGGTGCTGGCGCCCGGAGAACGGGTGCAGATGCCGGTCACCTTCTATGTCGATCCGGAAATTGTCGATGACCGCGACGGACAGTATATACACACCATCACACTGTCCTATACATTCTACGAAATTGATCTGCCTGAAGGTTATGCCGCGGTAGACGATGCCAACACCAACTCAGACACAAGTCTGAACTGACCAGGATAAGGTAAGGGACGCACACATGGCCCATGAAAAGAACCACGACTATCACATTCTGAACCCCTCGATCTGGCCGTTTCTGGGCGCGCTGGCGGGCTTTATCATGCTCTTTGGTGCGGTGCTCTGGATGCAGGATGTCACGCCTTTCATGTTCTGGATCGGATTTGTGGGCGTGCTTTATGTCATGTTCGCCTGGTGGTCCGAGGTGGTCACCGAAAGCAAGGTGGGCGATCACACGCCCGTCGTCCGGATCGGCCTGCGCTATGGCTTTATCCTCTTCATCATGTCCGAAGTGATGTTCTTTGCGGCCTGGTTCTGGAGCTTTTTCAAACACGCCATCTACCCGATGAACGAATACGTAGGCTCGGAATATATCCCGCCGGAGATTTATCAGGTGGATGCGCTGCACCTGCCGCTGATCAACACGCTGGTGTTGCTGCTGTCGGGCTGTGCGGTGACATGGGCGCACCACGCTCTGGTGCATGAGAATAACCGCAAGGACCTGATCTGGGGTCTGGCGATCTCTATCATCCTTGGCGTGCTCTTCACGGCACTGCAGGCCTATGAGTATTCCTATCTGCTCTATCAGGGATGGGAGTTCGGCGGCGACAAGTTCTTCTCCAACTTCTTCATGGCCACGGGTTTCCACGGCGCGCATGTGATCATCGGGACAATCTTTCTTACGGTCTGTCTGATACGTGCGATGAAAGGGCATTTCACGCCTGAAAAGCACGTCGGTTTCGAGGCAGCGGCCTGGTACTGGCACTTTGTGGATGTGGTCTGGCTCTTCCTCTTCTTCGCCGTTTACATGTGGGGTGTGCCGGGCTGAACCACACGCCTTGCAATCCCGCCAGGGGCACGTAAATAGCCAGCGGCGCGCGCAGCGATGCGCGCGCCTTGTTTTTGGGGAGCGGAGGATAAATGCGACGACTTGCATTCCTGCTGATCTTTGGTCTGGGCGGGGCGGCTCTTCTGGGCGGTCTCGGCATCTGGCAGGTGCAGCGTCTTGCGTGGAAAGAGGCGATCATCGATGAGATCGATGCCGCGATCCTGGCCGACCCGGTCGCTTTGCCCGAAACACCCGATCCGGCGCGCGACGCCTATCTTCCGGTACAGGTCACCGGCACGCTGGGTGCCGGTTACCTTCGGGTACTGGTCTCGAAAAAGCAGGTGGGTGCAGGCTACCGTATCATCCGGCCGATGCTGCATGATACCGGGCCGTTGCTTGTGGATCTCGGCTTTGTCTCCGTGGCTGATGCCGGCGGGCTCAGCATAGAGGAAGGGCCGCCCGTCACCATCACCGGGAATCTGCAGTGGCCGCAGGAGACGGACAGCTTCACCCCGCCGCCTGACACTGATAAAAACATCTGGTTTGCGCGCGACGTCTCCGCCATGGCGGATGCCCTGAATACACGGCCCGTCCTGGTCGTAAGGCGTGACGTGCCGTTTCCGGACAGCCCGCTGACGGCAATGCCGGTGGACACCAGCGCGATTCCGAACGATCACTTGCAATACGCGATCACGTGGTTCTCTCTGGCCGCGATCTGGGTTGCGATGACTGCCTTCTTCCTGCGTCGCGGCTCCGCGGCCAACCGGATCTGACCCCATGCGTTACATCTCGACCCGCGGCACAGCCCCCGTTCTGAATTTTGAAGAGGCAATGCTCACGGGCCTTGCCCGGGACGGCGGGCTTTATGTGCCGGAGACGATCCCGCAGATGACCGCCACCGAAATCGCCGCTCTTGAGGGGCTGAGCTATGAGGCAATCGCTTACCGGGTGATGCGGCCTTTTGTGGGTGATGTATTTACCGACGACGAATTCGAGGGGATCATCGACCGCGCTTATGCAGGTTTTGGTCATGCTGCCCGTGCACCGCTGAAACAACTCGACCAGGGGCATTTTCTGCTGGAGCTTTTCCACGGGCCGACGCTGGCGTTCAAAGACTTTGCCATGCAACTCATCGGCCAGATGTTCCAGACCGCTTTGGGGCGCAAGGGTGAGCGCGTCACGATTGTGGGGGCTACATCCGGCGATACCGGGTCGGCGGCGATTGAAGCGTTCCGCGGGCTCGACAATGTGGATGTGTTTATCATGTACCCGCACGGGCGCATCTCGGAAGTGCAGCGCCGCCAGATGACCACCCCGCAGGAAAGCAATGTGCACGCGCTAGCTATGGACGGGGATTTTGACGCCTGCCAGGCGCGGCTCAAAGATATGTTCAATGACTTTGAGTTCCGCGACGGCGTACGGCTCGCCGGTGTGAATTCGATCAACTGGGGCCGTGTGCTGGCGCAGGTCGTGTATTACTTCTCCTCTGCTGTCGCTCTGGGTGCACCGCACCGATCCGTAAGCTTTACCGTGCCTACGGGTAACTTCGGTGACATCTTTGCCGGCTACATCGCCAAGCGGATGGGGCTGCCCGTCGATCGCCTGGTCGTGGCGACCAATCAGAACGACATTCTGCATCGCTGCCTGTCGGGGCAGGGCTATCACAAGGGCGAGACGGTGCCGTCGATCAGCCCGTCGATGGACATTCAGGTCAGCTCAAACTTTGAACGTGCGCTTTTTGATGCCTATGACCGGGAAGCGCCGGCCGTGGTGCAGCTGATGGACGAGCTGAAAGCAGGGGGCTTTGATGTAAGCCAGGGGGCGATGCAGGTTCTGCAGTCGCATTACAGCTCCGGGCGCGTCTCTGAGGCGGAAACCTCGGCCACGATCACCTCAGAGCTGAAAGCCAGCGGTGAGCTGCTTTGTCCGCACTCTGCGGTCGGTGTCCGCGTGGCTAAGGCGCAGCGCGAGACCGGCACGCCGATGATCACCCTGGCGACTGCGCACCCGGCGAAATTCCCCGATGCGGTTGAGCAGGCCTCGGGCATCCGCCCGCCCTTGCCCCCGCGCATGGCTGACCTGTATGAACGCAGCGAGAGGGTGAGCAGGGTGCCGGATGATCTGGAGGCTCTGAAGGGGTTTATCAGGGAGACTATCTCAGCGTGACATTAGAACAGCACCGTTTGGCCAACGGGTTTCGTATCGTGACCGAACATATGCCGGGTCTCGCCTCGGCCTCCGTCGGGGTCTGGGTAACCGCCGGCGCGCGTCATGAAAAGCCCGGACAGAACGGCATCGCCCATTTCCTCGAGCATATGGCGTTCAAGGGCACCAAGCGGCGATCGGCGTTGCAGATTGCGGAAAGTATTGAGGATGTGGGAGGCTATATCAATGCCTACACGAGCCGTGAGGTAACGGCCTATTATGCACGTGTGCTGGAAAACGACGTGCCGCTGGCGCTGGATGTAATCTCGGATATTCTGCTGAACCCGACGCTCGAAAAGGCGGAGATTGAGGTTGAGCGCGGCGTAATTCTGCAGGAGATTGGTCAGGCTCTGGACACCCCCGATGACGTGATATTTGACTGGCTTCAGGAAGAGGCCTATCCCGATCATCCGATGGGCCGCACGATCCTGGGACCGGCGGAACGGGTTTCGGCCTTTACCCGGGCGGATCTGAAGAAATTCATCACCCAGCACTACGGGCCTGAGCAGATGATCCTGGCAGCGGCCGGTGCCGTTGATCACGAGGCGATTGTCCGGCTTGCCGAAGAGCTCTTCGGAGAGATGGAAGTGCGCCCTGCTGCCACAGTGAAGGCCGCGCAGTTTGCCGGTGGTGAGCGGCGGCAGGTCAAAGCGCTGGAGCAGGCTCATTTTGCGATGGCCTTTGAGAGCCCCGGATACCGGGACAATGCGATCTACACAGCTCAGATATATGCGTCCGCCCTTGGCGGGGGTATGTCCAGCCGGCTCTTTCAGGAGATCCGCGAAAACCGCGGGCTGTGTTATTCCATCTTTGCTCAGGCCGGGGCCTACGCGGATACCGGCATGACCACGATATATGCCGGCACCTCGGCGGCGCGGCTGTCGCAACTCGCGGAGATCACCATCGACGAGATGAAACGCGCGGCGAGTGACATGTCGCCGGCTGAGGTGGCCCGCGCGCGGGTGCAGATGAAAGCGGGTCTGCTGATGGGGCTGGAGAGCCCGTCCAACCGCGCCGAACGTCTGGCGCGGCTGGTGCAGATCTGGGACCGGGTGCCGCCACTTGAGGAAACCGTAGAGCTCATTGATGCGGTCACGACCGGGGATGTGCGCGAGTTTGCTGAAGGTATGGCCTCTGCTGCGCCTGCGGCCATGGCGCTTTATGGTCCGGTTGAAGACGCGCCGACGCTTGAGCGGTTGCAGGAGCGCCGGGCGGCCTGATGCTGCGCGGCTTTCGCAAACTGAAGATAGAAACGGAGCGGATGACGCTGCGCCCGCCGGTGCACTCGGATTTCCGGGCCTGGTCGGTGCTGCGCGCGCAAAGCGTTGACTACCTGCGGTCATGGGAGCCGAGCTGGGCGGATGATCATCTGACACGCAAGGCCTTTACCAACCGGGTCTACTGGGCACAGAGGTCGGTCTCGGGTGGCACGGCCCTGCCGCTTTTCCTGATCCGACGCAGCGATTCTGTGCTGCTGGGTGCCATTACGCTCGACAATATCCGGCGCGGGCCTGCTCAGGCCGGCACGCTGGGATACTGGACCGGCGAGCCCTTTGCGCGCCAGGGCTATATGCGTGAAGCGATCACAGCACTTGTACATCACGCTTTTACGCGGCTCGACCTGAGCCGGATCGAGGCGGCATGCCTGCCGGAGAACGCGGCCTCCCGCGGATTGCTGGAGACCTCCGGGTTCAAATATGAGGGTGTGGCGCAAAGCTATCTGCAGATTGACGGGCGCTGGCGTACGCATGTGCTTTATGCAGCCCTGCGCGGCGACAGGCGTGGCAAAGCCGCGGCCTCCTGAGACCTTCGTGTTAAACTGAGCGGCTGCGCCGCGCGACAGGCCCCGGTCCCTTTCCTGCGGAACGGGACCAGGATGCGCCTTCGGCGCGCGCACTTTTGCCGTAAGATGAGGCAGTTGACCGCAGGATTTGTGCGGCGACGGGGTCAGGGTGCTGATTTTACTTCGGGGTGCGCTATTGTCTTTAACGACAGGGGGAACTGACCATGCTGATCCGCGCATTCATTTTGCTGTTGTTATCCGCCGCCGGCATTTCTGCGCAGGAGCGCACGCCGAGCCATTGTGTGGCGCTTGCACAGTCCGCGCCGGGACTGGAATATGTGCAGCCTGCAGCCCTCGGGCCCGTTCCGTCAGAGACGGTCAGATTGCATTATATCAATCACGCCAGTTTCCTCATCCGCAGCCATGGCGGGCTGAATATGGTGACCGATTACACCGGCTACACCGGCACGCTGCCCTGGATCCCGGATGTGGTGACGATGAACCATGCGCATGACACGCACTGGACGGCTTTTCCCGATCCTGCAATTCCGCATGTGCTGCCGGGCTGGGGTGAGTTTGGTGCGGGCATCGATCATCGTCTGGATCTGGGCGAGGTGCTGGTACGCAACGTCTCCACCGATATCCGCTCGCAGTTTTCAGATCTCGAGACCGAGGGCAATTCGATTTTCATTTTCGAGATGGCAGGGCTTTGCATCGGGCATCTGGGGCATCTGCATCACGAACCGGATGCAGAGCAATATGCCGCGATCGGGCGGCTCGATGTGGTGATGGCACCGGTGGACGGGGGCTATACACTGGATCTGCCGACGATGACGCGGGTGCTCAAGAGGTTGCGCTCCTCCGTTGTGATCCCGATGCACTGGTTCTCTCTTTATGCGCTGGATGAGTTTCTGGCCGGCATGTCGGATGAGTTCACCGTGATAGACACCGGCGCGCCGTCTCTGGAGATTTCGCTGGATAAACTGCCCTCGCGGCCCACAATCATGGTGTTGCGGCCGGAATACCTGAGCGAATAGGCAGGCTACCCGCTTGCATATCGCCACCGGAAAGGGGATCAGGTTTTATGACCCTTATTTCAGCTGACACAGAGTTTGCGGCGCGGCTCAAGGCGCAGTTTTCCGATGATATCGTTGCGGATACCGAGCCGCGATACCTTGAAGAGCCGCGCGGCACCTGGCAGGGGCGGCCGACGCTGGTGGCAAAGCCGCGCAACGTTGAGGAGGTGGCCGGCCTCATCCGTGCAGCGTCTGAGGCGCGGGTTCCCGTCATTCCCTATGGCGGCGGCACCGGTCTGGTGGGCGCGCAGATATCGCCTGAGGGGCCTTTGCCACTGATCCTATCGCTGGAGCGGATGACGGCAGTGCGCGCGGTCTGGCCCGAAGAGAACGTCCTGATCGTTGAAGCCGGTGTGATCCTTGCCGACGTGCAGGCGGCCGCGCGTGACGCCGGCCGGCTTTTTCCATTGTCGCTGGCGGCGGAGGGGACCGCGCGCATCGGCGGCAACCTTGCCACGAACGCAGGCGGTACCGGGGTGCTGCGCTATGGCAATACCCGCGATCTTTGTCTGGGCCTCGAGGCGGTGCTGCCGGACGGGCAGATCTGGCACGGGTTGCGGCGCTTGCGAAAAGACAACACCGGTTATGACCTGCGTAATCTCCTGATCGGGTCTGAAGGAACGCTTGGTGTGATTACGGCGGCGGCGATGAAGATGTTTCCGCAGCCTCACGACATCGGGACTGCAGTATTTTCTGTCGCCTCTCCGGCGGCGGCGCTCACGTTGCTCTCGATGGCACGTGAGCGGCTCGGAGATATGGTCAGCGCGTTTGAGCTGATCAGCGGACAGGGGCTGGCCTTTCTCCGACAGGAGCTGCCTGAGATAAGGCAACCCTTTGAGGCGGCCCCGGACTGGTCTGTTCTTATCGAGGTAGGCGTAGCGGCCGGTATGAAAGCGCAGTCTGCACTTGAGGACCTCTTTGAGCACGGTCTTGAAAAGGATCTGGTCATCGACGGCGTGATTGCCCAGAGCGCGCAGCAAAGCGACGCTTTCTGGTCAGTGCGCGAGCATATCCCGGAGGCCAACAAACGCATCGGTGCAGTGGTCTCCAGCGATGTTTCCCTGCCGCTCGGTGCACTGGCTGACTTCATCAAAGCCGGCCCGGCACGCATCGCGACGGTCGGGGAATTCCGGATCAACTGTTTCGGACACATGGGTGACGGCAACCTGCACTATAATATTTTCCCTGTGGAGGGGCGCAGCAAGAAGGATCATCTGGGTGACCGTGAAAATGTGCAGCGGGCAATACATGATCTGGTGCATGAGTTTGACGGCTCCTTCAGCGCGGAACACGGAGTGGGGCGGCTGAAGGTAGGTGATCTGGAACGCTATGGCGATCCTGCGAAGCTCTGTGCGATGCGGGCGATCAAACATGCGCTTGATCCGCTGGGGATTATGAACCCGGGTGCCGTGCTGCGCGCATAAGGCTCAGGCCGCAGATTGTGCCGGTACAGCGCTGCGCTGATATATGAGCAGACAGCCCAGTGCGCATGCAATCATCACGATACCGCAAAGAAAGGCGGCACCGGCATCGGCTGCCTTTTCCGCAAAATGGCCGCCGATGGCCGGCGCACTCATCATCGCGACATAGTATATGGTGAAAAAGACGCCCATTCCGAGCGCCCGGGCCGGCGGTGCAAGAACTTTTGAGGGCAGGGTCATCACGGGACCTGCCGCCAGGCCGGCGATCAGACCGGCAATACCATACGCGGGCAGCGCGAGGGCGGGGGGGACGACGGGCAGGATAAGCAGACACAGAGCAAAGCTCAGCAGGCTGGCAAAGATGATGGCGACCGTGCGACCGGTCCTGTCGGCAAGAAGGCCGCCTGACGGAACGCCGATGGCCAGCGTGAACATGAAAAAGCTGATGACCGGGCCGGCGGTGGCCGCGGTCATGCCCCGTTCGGTCAGCAGCAGCGGTCCGAATGCAAACACCATCGCGCAGCCGGCGTTGTACAGGGCCCAGACGCCACCGGCGGCGAGCAGTGGCGTCACGGGCAACCGCCGCGAGGGCGCGCCGGCAGCCACAGCAGCAGACGCGCCGGCAGGCCGGTATATCACCGCCAGCGCCACGATTGCCACCGCGATGATCGTGATGACCCCGGTGTCAGCGAGTACGAGGCCGCCACCTGCCGCAAGCACCGGCAGAATGAGCAGCGCCAGCGCAATCCCCGCGGGCCATGAGCAGATAAAAATCCCCATCGCGGTGCCGATCTCCCGGCCCTCAAACCAGTCGACCAGCATCTTTGTCATGATTACGTTGATCACTACACCGCCGACGCCCGCCAGGACCCGACCGGCCGCGATCAGGTTCCAGTCGCGGGCAAAGGTGATCATCACGGCACCGGCCAGCATCAGGCCGAGGCTGGCCATCGTGACTCGCTTATCTCCGAAACGGGCGGCAATCGTTCCACCGGGGATTGCCACAAAGATGCCTGGCCCGAGATAAAGGCCGATCAGAATGCCCAGATCGGCAATGCTCAGCAGATAGCTGTCAACGAGCTGCGGCGAGAGTGCCGCGACAGACTGATACTGAAACGCCATCGCCGTGCGGGCGAAAAACAGAACGGCAAGAATGTTCCAGCGCGATGTCATATGGTGTATCTTCCGGATGAGGCAGGACTGGCAGGCGCGGCCATATCACAGACCTTCAAAAGCGCAGAGCGCATGTACATCCATGCCCATCGCCTCAAGTCTCGCCCGTCCGCCAAGCTCCGGCAGATCGATGATAAATGCGCAGGATACGATTTCTCCGCCCAGCCGTTCGATTAGTTTTATCCCCGCTTCGGCGGTGCCGCCCGTGGCCAGCAGATCATCTACCACCAGTATTTTCTCGCCGGCCTGGATTGCATCGTCGTGGATCTCGACAATCGCCTCTCCGTATTCAAGCTTGTATTCCTGACTGATGGTGGTGCCGGGGAGCTTGCCCTTCTTGCGGACCGGCACGAAACCGACGGAGAGCTGATGGGCGATTGCGCCGCCCAGAATGAACCCGCGCGCCTCCAGCCCCACGACCTTGTCGATGTCGATCCCGGCATAGGGGTGCAGCATCTGGTCGATGGCCATCCGGAACCCGCGCGGATCGGCAAAAAGCGTTGTCACGTCGCGGAACATGATCCCCTCATGGGGGAAATCGACGATGGTGCGGATGTAGTCCTGAACGGTTTTCATGAGGTGTTTATTCCTTTTCAGGCTGCGCGGCGCAGCGTTGCGGTGAGCGCGCCCATTGCAATGAGTGTGGCCCCGCCGGCGCGGGTGACCCAGGTGATGACAGAAGGCCGCGCGATCAGGCCGCGCAGCCGGTCGGCCAGCAATGCATAAGCCAGCACGTTGAGTGCAGCGAGCCCCACGAAGGTGCTGATGAGAATGGCGAACTGCGGCAACAGCGGCGCATCAGGCCGGATAAACTGCGGCACGAAGGCGATGAAAAAAGCGATGGATTTGGGGTTCAGCGCTGTGACAGTCGCTGTGTGCCCGAAAACGCTGCGCGGGTTCACGTCCTTTGCCGGGGCGAGCCCGCCAGACGGGGCGGACCGCATAAGCCGGATGCCCAGCCAGACCAGGTAGGCAGCGCCCGTCCATTTGAGCAGGCTAAAGGCTGTGGCGGAGGCCAGTACCAGCGCCCCCAGGCCGACCAGCGAGGCGGTCATTGCGACAAGGTCCCCCAGCGCCACGCCAGCAGCAGAGGCAAGAGCCACACTGCGCCCTTTTGAAAGTGCATAGGACAGCACCAGCAGAACGGTCGGCCCGGGGATCAGCAAAAGGGCGCTCGAGGCGGCCACAAAGGTCAGCCATATATCGAGGGGCATTATGTGCGTCTCCTGGTGTCAGGTCCGGGGCCAGTCTTGCGCAAGATCAGACCCTTTGACAATGTGAAGCGTGACCACCCGGTGCAGAAACGAATAAAAGAAGGCGGCATCGCCGCTGTGTGAATTAATGTCATCGGACAGCGGGATAACCACCATTCAGAGCGCTACTGGTCTCACCTTGCGGGGCTCATGCCGGTATCTGAGAGCCATGGCAGCAAAATCCATGCAACGACATCGGGTGAGAGATCAATGGCAGAGGGTATGTGTGCGTACCGGAAAATAGTAATGGCACAGTTTGCTGACCGCGCAGCCGCCGAAAGCCGGCTTGCGGTTTCAGAATACAACGTACTGTCGGCTCCCCGGCAGAGCGCGGCGCATTCCGACCTCGCCATTGTGGATGGCATCGTCTAGAGCACACGCCCTGCAACAGCGTCGAGTTTTGAAACTACTGCGGGGTCACGCGCATCGGACTGCGTCAGGATCGCATACTCAAGGGCCCGGTCACAGCCGTGCGGGCAGGGCGCGCGGTCAGCCCCCAGCAGGCCCGGCAGGCGACGCACCAGATCCCGGGCTTTGCCCGCATTTCCCATCAGCGTTTTTATGATATCGCTCACATCAACCTCGCCGTGCTCAGGATGCCAGCTGTCGTAATCTGTGATCATAGCGACTGATGCATAGCAAAGTTCGGCCTCCCGGGCGAGTTTGGCCTCTGGCATATTGGTCATACCAATTACGTCCGCGCCCCAGCTTTCGCGATACATTTTTGATTCCGCCAGGGTCGAGAACTGCGGGCCCTCCATCGCCAGATAGGTGCCGCCATTGTGCACAGTGATGCCGGCATCCTGCGCGGCCGTCAGGCAGGCCGCCCCCAGACGCGGGCATGTCGGGTGCGCGACCGACACATGGGCCACGCAGCCGGTGCCGAAGAATGATTTTTCCCGTGCGAAAGTGCGGTCAATGAACTGATCGACAATGACAAAATGCCCGGGGGCCATCTCTTCACGGAATGACCCGCAGGCGGAGACCGAAATCACGTCGGTGACGCCGAGGCGTTTGAGGGCGTCGATGTTTGCGCGATAGGGCACAGTTGTCGGGCTGTGCACATGGCCCCGGCCGTGCCGCGGCAGAAAAGCCATTCCGACACCGCCCAGTGAACCGGTCAGCACCGCGTCGGACGGCGCGCCCCAGGGTGTGTCAACAGAAGTCCAGGCGGCGTCTTCAAGGCCCTCGATGTCATAAATGCCCGAGCCGCCGATCACGGCGATTTTTGTCTCTGTCATAGTGGTCTCCTGATGGCCTGTCCGCAGATCGTGGCGCTGTTCCGGCGGGAATTCAACATGGTGAAGTATGAGAAATGTCACCCTGTCATCAAAGAGATGTGAAAGGTGCGCGCGGTGGCCCGGGGTGCGCCGGCCGGTGACAGATTTTCAGGGCGACGTGTTTATTTGAAGAGAGTAACGATTGTCTCGCTGCGGGCAGTTTCACCGGATTTTTACCACGATGCATCATACCGGTACTGTGCCGCGGGGGTTTTCATTTCGCATCAAACAGTCTAGGCAGCGCGCAACGCAAGGCCTGAGTGCCTGACCCCCTCCCGCTCAACGACACCACGAGGAGCCATGCATGGCTAAGACGACGTTCCGTTCTTTTGCAAAAAATCTTGACGTTACGGATCTGCGGTGGGCGCCGAAAGAAGGACTTACGCCTGCTCGGCTGCGTATTGAACTGCTCTCGGGACTGACCGTTGCGCTGGCGCTGGTGCCCGAAGCTGTGGCCTTTGCATTTGTTGCGGGTGTGCACCCGCTGGTCGGGCTTTACGCAGCGTTTCTTGTTGGTCTGATCACCGCGCTCATCGGGGGCCGCCCGGGCATGATTTCGGGGGCCACGGGTGCGCTTGCGGTTGTGATGGTGGCGCTGGTCGCAGAACACGGTGTGGAATATCTTTTCGCCACTGTGGTGCTGATGGGGCTTTTGCAGGTCTTCGCCGGGGTCATGCAGTGGGGAAAGTTCATTCGCCTGGTGCCGCATCCGGTGATGCTGGGTTTTGTGAACGGGCTCGCGATCGTTATTTTCCTGGCGCAGATGAGCCAGTTCAAAGTGCCGGGAACCATGGAAAACACAGGCCACGGCCTGGGGGGCGGTGAATGGCTTTCAGGCGGCCCGCTTGTTCTGATGCTGGTTCTGGTGGCCGCGACGATGGTGATCATCTGGATCATGCCGCGCATCACCAAGGCAGTGCCTGCGCCGCTTGCGGGGATCGGTATTGTTGCAGCGGTGGTGATCGGTTTTGGTCTGGACGTTCCGCGGGTCGGCGATCTGGCATCCATTCAGGGTGGCTTGCCGCCGTTCCATATACCTATGGTGCCGCTGACTTTTGAGACCTTCGAAATCATTCTGCCCTATGCGGTGATCCTCGCCGCCATTGGTCTGATTGAGAGCCTTCTGACGCTGAACCTGGTGGGAGATATGACCAATCAGCGCGGTGGTGCCAGCCAGGAATGTATCGCTCAGGGTGTGGCCAATACAGTGACTGGTTTCTTTGGTGGAATGGGTGGCTGTGCAATGATCGGCCAGTCGATGATCAACGTGAAATCGGGTGGCCGGACACGGGTCGCGGGTATTGCCGCGGCGGTGTTTCTGCTGCTCTTTATCCTCGTGGGCTCATCGGTGATCGAACTTATTCCCCTCGCGGCTCTGGTCGGTGTCATGTTTATGGTGGTCATCGGCACCTTTGCCTGGAACTCGCTGACCATCCTGCGCAAAGTTCCGCTGACGGATGCATTTGTGATCCTGCTGGTGACGGTGGTGACGGTGATGGAAGACCTCGCTGTCGCGGTGGTCGTCGGCGTGATCGTGAGCGCTCTGGCCTATGCCTGGAACAATGCGCGCCGGATTTATGCCAAGACCTATACAACCCCGGAAGGTGCCAGAGTTTATCAGGTGCAGGGGCCACTCTTTTTCGGATCCAGCGAAGGATTTTCGGAATTATTCGACGTTCAGGGTGACCCGTCAGAAGTAATCGTCGATTTCGCCGACAGCCGGGTGGTGGATCAGTCAGCACTGCAGGCGATCGAGGCGGTGGCCGGCAAGTATGAGGAGGTCGGCAAGCGGTTACAGCTGCGCCATCTGAGCCGGGACTGCCACCGCTTGCTGGCCAAAGCAGGCCACCTGATGATCGACAGCGATGATGATCCCGACTATGCGCTGGCGGTTAATTATCAGGTGCGCACAGGCATTCTGGGCGGTCACTGACGTCGCGCGTCGCTCTTGCGCTGCCGCGCAAGACGCCCCGCCCGCCGTCCCGTGGTCAGGTCGCGCTGCGCGGTGCCTGACGGGTCAATGCTTCGATGTCAGCTGACATAAGCGCGTCCTGTGACGCGGTAATCCGGTCTGCGGGCCAGTCCCACCAGGCCAGTGCGTTGAGATGTGTTATCTCATCCGGCTCAAAGCGCATGCGGACCACTTCGGCAGGATTTCCTGTGGCGATGCAATAATCGGGCAGCGTCCCCCGCACGACAGAACCTGCGCCCACGATCACTCCGTTTCCGATGCGCGCGCCGGGCATCACCATCGCGCCATATCCCAGCCGGACATCATGGCCGATCACAGTGTCGCGCCGGTCCGGCTGATAGCCGTCGCGGCTGTCTGCGTCAAAGACAGGGAAGGGGAACGTGGTGATACCGCTGGCGTCATGGCTGGCGGATGCGGTGATAAAACGCACACCATGGGCGATCTGGCAAAAGCGGCCGATTGTGAGTTTTTCGGTGGAGAACGCAAAGAGATAGGGGGCGAGATGCGTCGCCCAGTCGTCAGGTGGATCGAAATCCGAGGCATAGGTGAAATCACCGACCTCAAACTGCGGATGGTCGATCACACGCGCCAGAAAGACGGTGCCTTTGTGTGGCGTGCCGTCAGGGAGCAGGATGGGGTATGTTTCTGCGCGGTCAATCATCGGGCCTCGAGAGATTAAAGACCTCTCGGACAACTGTATAATCGCGGTAACCCATGCGGGACAGAGGCTGATATGTAGTGACGTCAAATCGCCCGTCGACGATCGCATCGTCGCGCATGTGCACGCCGACAACCTCGCCGAAGACCACGAAATTGCTCTCTCCTTCCATTTGTACGATCTGTGTCATCCGGCATTCAAGCGAGGCCGGTGCTGATGCCACCCGTGAGCAGGCAATTTCGGAGCATTCGGCCGGTGTGATGCCGGCGTGCTCAAACTCATCGGTTTCGCGCGGCAGCATTGCCGAGGAAAGGTTCATCACATCGCGCATCGCATATTCTACGATGTTGACGCAAAACACGCCCGTTTCGCGGATGTTGCCGACGCTGTCTTTGGTGTCGCCACGGTCCTCTTTTGATGATGTAGACGCAAACATGACCTGCGGCGGGACATAGGCCACGGCATTAAAAAACGAATAGGGCGCGAGGTTATTGCGGCCCTGTGCATCGCGCGTCGAGATCCATCCGATGGGACGTGGTGTCACGATGGCGTTGAACGGGTTGTGGGGCAGGCCGTGTCCGTCAGCGGGGCGGTAGAACATTGTGGGCTCCTGATCGATTGCCCGCCGTGTAACGCACCTGTCTGACGGGGACCAGTTGAAAACCCGGGCCGGGCAAGGCATAGCGGCTCGCGTGTATGATGTGATGACAGAGACCGCGCAGGACTGGCATGAGGTCGAAGCGCTTTTTGATCTGTGCTTTGCGCCCGGGCGCGAGGCGCTGTCGTCTTACCGTCTACGCGATGATATTCCCCCGGTTCCCGGGCTGAGTCTCGTGGCGCGCGACAAGGATGGTATCCTCGCCGGGGCAATCCGCTACTGGCCGGTCATGGTCGGAAAGGCGGAGACGCTGCTGCTTGGGCCGGTGGCCGTGCACCCGACCCGGCAGGGCGAAGGTCTGGCTGCGGTCCTCATCCGCGAGTCGCTGGGGCTGGCTGTACTGCGGGGCTGGTCGCGGGTGATGCTTGTGGGCGACGCTCCGTATTACAGCCGTTTCGGCTTTCACCAACTAGAGGGGGTGACGATGCCTCCGCCCACCAATCCGGAGCGGGTGCTGGGCCAGGCGCTGCTTACCGGTGCATGGGACGGGGTGCAGGGTGAGGTCGCGCGGTGGCCCGGCAATTGATTTTGAGGTAATGCTGCCCATCTTCTTTGTGTGAAGGAGAAAGTGATGGATGTGACGGTGCACAGCGGGCCCCCGGTGGATGTGGAGGCTGAACTCGACGCGCTTGCCGCGCGATACAAGGGTGCCTCCGGTCTGGGGATCGAGTTGCTGAATATGATCGGTGGCAGTGCGGAAAACGTGCTTGACCGGCTGCCAAAGCCGGTGCGTGCTGGTCTTCAGGACGCGACAACCGCGGCTCTGACCCAGGCGATGAAGGCTGCAAATTCCAGCCGCGGTGTTGTCGCGGACCAGAAAAGCTGGCTCAATTCTGCGGTGGGTGCTGCGATGGGCGCGGTCGGCGGAATGGGCGGATTGCCCACAGCGCTGGCGGAGCTGCCGGTGACGACGACGTTGCTGCTGCGGGTCATTCAGGGAGTGGCTGCCGAAGAAGGCTTTGATCCTGAAAGTGAAAGTGTTCAGTTCGACTGTATCACCGTTTTCGCAAGCGCCGGACCTCTGAAAGAAGATGACGGTGCGGACCTTGCCTTTCTGTCAACGCGTATCGCGCTATCGGGCCACGCGGTGCGCGGCATCGTTGCCAAAGTGGCGCCGCGTCTGGCGACCGTTCTGGGTCAGAAGCTGGCCGCACAGACGGTCCCGGTGCTGGGTGCAGTGGCCGGTGCGGCGACGAATTACGCCTATACCAGCTATTATCAGGAGGTGGCGCACGTCCATTTCGGGTTGCGTCGACTTGCCATCGAGGCGGATGTGCCGCTGGAAGAACTGGCCGAAAAACTCCGGCGCAGAATAAGCAAAAGAGCGCTGGCCTGACGCGCGTCGCGAACCTGCCCCTAGTGGCAATACGAGGCACGCAGGGTACATCTTGTGCCGGACGGTTGTATTACTTGGCAATCTGACTAAGTTCTGGCATAGTTATCTGAAGCGGAGATAACAGAAAATTAACAGTTTTACAGACAGAGTTCGCTTAAGCGAGACATGATCAAACAGCTCCCCATTTCCGTTTCAGGATCGCGCAAATATGACGTGCGGTCCCAGTTTGCTGCGTTGTGCTACCGCATCCGTAAAGACAAGATTCAGATTTTGCTGATCACCTCGCGCGGCACCCGTCGCTGGATTGTTCCCAAGGGCTGGCCAATGCACGGGCTGACCCCGGCGCAGACCGCCGCTCAGGAAGCATGGGAAGAGGCCGGCGTGCGCGGTCAGTCGGACGGCCGGTGCCTCGGTATTTACTCCTACAGCAAGGAAACTGACGAAAATGGCCATTTTCCCTGTCTTGGGATGATCTTTGCCGTCGAGGTAAGCTCAATCGCTGATGAATACCCCGAAGCGGGCGAACGCGAGCGCCGCTGGGTGTCGCGCAAAAAGGCCGCCAAAATGGTGGATGAGCCTGAACTGGCACGTATTTTGCTGGATTTTGATCCGCGGCGCCCGATCTGAGGCGACTTGACCCGGAGAGGTTTGCGCCCCATCTCTTCGGTAACTGCAACGTCCTTAGGAGACCGTTCTCGAATGATCAGCTACACGCTGAAATGTGATCAGGGACACCGCTTTGACAGCTGGTTTCAGTCAGCGGGCGCTTATGAAACGCTGCGCGCGGCGGGGCATCTGTCCTGCGCGGAATGTGGCTCTCATGGCGTGGAAAAGGCAATGATGGCGCCCCGGGTTGCATCGGCCGATACGCCCGAGAAACCCGACCTGAATACCCCCGACAACGAGACAACCCTGAAAATCGCAAAACTGCGCCGCTATGTAGAGGAAAATGCAGATTACGTGGGCGCGGGTTTTGCCAGCGAGGCGCGGTCAATGTATCTTGGCGCAACGCCGGAGCGGGCGATTTACGGCGAAGCGAATGCTGCGGAAGCCAGACAGCTGATCGAGGATGGCGTGCCGGTGGCGCCACTGCCATTTCTTCCGGGTAAGAAGGCGAACTGAGAAATGACAGTAGTAATTACCGGCTCAAGCCGCGGGATCGGCGAAGGGCTGGCCCGGGCTTATGCCGCGCGCGGCACAGACGTGATCGGGACGACGCGCGATGGCGGCTGGCATCTGGATGTGACCGATGCAGCATCCGTTGAGCGCTTTGCCGGATCGCTGGGGGACCGGCCGGTTGATTTGCTGGTGTGCAATGCCGGGGTCTATCTTGATAAAGGCCATGTGATCGGCGAGGGGTACCAGCCGGAGATCTGGGCGCGCAGTTTTGCCGCGAATGTTACCGGCGTGTTTCTGACGATCGAAGCCTTGTTACCGGCATTGCGCCGCGCGAAAGCCGGAAAGATTGCGATCATATCGTCTCAGATGGCCTCGAGTGAACGCGCGCCCGGAGGCAGCTATGTGTACCGGGCCTCCAAGGCTGCCGTGCTCAATCTGGGACGGAACCTTGCGGCTGACCTCGCACCGGAAGGCATCGCTGTCGGTATTTATCATCCCGGCTGGGTGAAAACGGATATGGGCAGTATGTCGGCCGATATAACTGTCGAGACTGCCGTGGCCGGTCTGATGGCGCGGTTTGATGGGCTGAACATACAAACAACGGGATGTTTCGAGACCTGGGATGGTCGTGCGCATCCATACTAAGCTTTCTGCACAGGTTTGAATGAGTGGCTGAACAAAAGGCCCGCAGCCGGCCCTGCCGGGGTGCCCCTATACTGCATCCTGAGAAATCACGCCTCCGGAAACGCGTGAGACTTGTGATCTGCGCGGTCTGCGCGTAAACCGCGCCCGACTGGTCTGGGGGATGCGGGATATGCCTGTTCTTGTGATGAAATTCGGTGGCACTTCGGTGGCCACCCCGGACCGCATCAGGCGCGCGGCAAAGCGCGTGGGCGTCGAGGTTTCAAAAGGCTATGATGTCATCGTCATCGTTTCGGCCATGTCCGGCAAGACCAATGAGCTTGTGGGCTGGGTGAATGAAACCTCCCCTCTTTATGATGCGCGCGAATACGATGCGGTTGTCTCGTCAGGCGAGAATGTCACGGCCGGCCTGATGGCGCTGACACTGCAGGAGATGGACGTACCCGCGCGCAGCTGGCAGGGCTGGCAGGTGCCTGTCCGCACCACGTCCGCCCATTCCTCCGCGCGCATCGAAGAGATCCCCACAGACAACATCAACAGCAAATTTGCCGAAGGGATGCGGGTGGCCGTCGTCGCCGGTTTCCAGGGCGTGAGCCCGGAAGGACGTATCACCACCCTGGGGCGCGGCGGATCAGATACGACAGCAGTGGCCTTTGCTGCGTCCTTCGGAGCGGAGCGCTGTGATATTTATACGGATGTGGACGGTGTTTATACCACCGACCCGCGGGTCAGCAGCAAGGCGCGTAAACTGGACCGCATCGCGTTTGAGGAAATGCTTGAGCTTGCCTCGCTGGGCGCGCGTGTGCTGCAGACCCGATCGGTTGAGCTTGCGATGCGCTACAAGGTAAAGCTGCGGGTGCTGAGCAGTTTCGAAGAACAGTCGGATGATGCGGGCACGCTCGTCTGTGATGAGGAGGAAATTATGGAAAGCAATGTCGTTGCAGGTGTGGCGTTCAGCCGGGATGAGGCAAAGATGACGCTGGTGAGTGTTGCCGACCGCCCCGGGATCGCCGCCAGTATTTTCACCGCCCTCAGCGACGGTGGCGTGAATGTCGATATGATCGTTCAGAACATCGCCGAAGAGGGGCGCACCGACATGACCTGGTCCTGCCCCACCGATCAGGTGATGCGGGCACAAAAGGCGGTCGAGGCAGCCAAGGCCGATGCGGTGATCAACTATCAGGACGTGATAGCGGACACCGACGTGGCCAAAGTCAGCGTCGTCGGGATCGGCATGCGCAGCCACACGGGTGTTGCGGCTAAGATGTTTCAGGTGCTCAGTGCAGAGGGCATAAACATCAAGGTCATTACGACGTCAGAGATCAAGATTTCTGTGCTGATCGACCGGAAATACATGGAACTCGCCGTACAGGCACTGCATGATGCTTTTGAGCTGGATAAAGCGGCCTGAGCCGGTTGGCTGAATCCGGAAACCGCTGAACCGGGAGGCAGTACCAGGTGGCAGAACGCCCCGAAACAGGGTCCCGCGTGTTGCTGGGCCGTTTGCGTGATGCAATGGCGGGTGATGTCGAAGGGCAGGCCCGGCTCAATAAAATAACGCATCTGATCGCCGACAGCATGGGGTGCGAAGTCTGCTCGATCTATCTGTTCCGGGATCATGAGACACTGGAGCTTTGCGCTACAGAAGGTCTTAATCAGGACGCGGTGCACCAGACCCGGATGAAAGTCGGAGAGGGGCTTGTCGGCCTCGTGGCGCGGCGCCGGTCTGTGATCAACGAACCTGATGCGCCGCAGGCGCGCGGTTTTCGTTTTATGCCCGAAACAGGTGAAGAAATTTATTCCAGTTTTCTGGGTGTGCCGGTGCAGCGGCTGGGCGAGGCGCTCGGAGTTCTGGTGGTACAATCGCGGGCCGCGCGGGTCTATTCCGCCGACGAGGTCTATGCACTGGAAGTGGTCGCGATGGTGCTTGCGGAAATGACCGAGCTTGGTGCCTTTGTCGGTGAAGGCGCTGCCATGTCTGCCCGCCATTCGCAGCCAGCGATGTTTCGCGGCACTGTCGGTCAGGAAGGGGCGGCAGAGGGCCATGTCTGGCTGCATGAACCCCGTGTTGTGGTCACCAACCCGATCGCCGATGATCCGGTGCGCGAAATAGAAAGGCTGCGCGAAGCCGTGGAGCAGCTGCGTGTTGGTGTCGATAAGATGCTCGAAATCGCCGGCTCCCAGGATAAAGACCAGGCCCAGGTTCTTGAAGCTTACCGGATGTTCGCCAACTCCAAAGGCTGGATGCGCCGGATGGAAGACGACATCGGCGGTGGTCTGTCCGCTGAGGCAGCTGTTGAAAAAGAGCAGTCTCTCGCACGGGCCCGGATGGGGCAGGTGACCGATAATTACCTGCGCGAACGCCTGAGTGATCTGGATGATCTTAGTAACCGGCTGTTACGGATATTGACCGGGCAGGGCAAGGATACGGGTGCAGAGATGCCTGCAAACCCGATCCTCGTTGCGCGCAATATCGGGCCTGCGGAACTGCTGGAATACGGGCGCAGCCTGCGCGGCATCGTACTTGAAGAAGGCTCGGTCGGCAGCCATGCGGCAATCGTCGCGCGCGCTCTGGCGATCCCGCTGGTGGTGCATGCAAGCCGCGTGACCACCGAAGCGCTGAACGGTGATCAGATTATGGTCGATGGTGAGCAGGGCATTGTGCATCTGCGCCCGGACGACACCGTTGTGACCGCATTTCGCGACAAAATTGCGATGCTGGCGGAAGCACAGGAGCGCTATGCTTCGATCCGGGACAAGCCCGCCACGACGCTTTGTGGCAACACGGTGGGGCTTTTTATGAACGCCGGGCTGATGGCTGATCTGCCCTCGCTGCCGTCCTCCGGGGCTGAAGGGGTCGGGCTCTTTCGCACCGAGCTGCAGTTTCTGGTGCGCAATCAGATGCCGCGACGGGGCGAGCTTGTCGCCCTTTACAAACGCGTTCTGGATGCCGCCGGTGGCAAGCCTGTGGTCTTCCGAACACTGGATATCGGGTCTGACAAAGTGCTGCCCTATATGAAACCCAACGACGAGCCGAACCCGGCGCTGGGCTGGCGGGCGATCCGGGTGGGCCTCGACAAGCCGGGGATTATGCGGATGCAGCTTCAGGCGCTGATCCGGGCGGCCGAAGGGCGGCCGCTGACGGTGATGTTTCCGTTTGTCGCTCAGTTCGAGGAATATCGCGAAGCCCGCAGGCTCATGGACAAAACTCTGCAGGCCGAAGAGCGCCTCGGTCATCCGTTGCCCGAAACAGTTAAGATCGGTGCCATGCTCGAGACGCCGAGCCTGGGCTTTGCGCCGATGAAGTTTTTTGAGGAAGTCGATTTCCTGTCGATCGGCGGCAATGATCTGAAACAGTTTTTCTTTGCGGCTGACCGGGAAAACGAACGGGTACGGCGGCGCTATGACACGCTGAACGTGTCGTTTCTGAGTTTCATCGAGAATATCGTCGAGCGCTGCGAAAAGACCGGAACACCGCTGTCGTTTTGCGGTGAGGATGCTGGCCGGCCCGTCGAAGCGCTGTGTTTTGCAGCCATCGGGCTGCGGTCCTTGTCAATGCGGCCTGCGTCAATCGGCCCGGTCAAAAGTCTTCTGCGCCGGTCCGACCTGGGAGAAGTGCGCAAAGTCATCGCAGATGCGCGTCATCGTGGCGAGATGTCAGTGCGCCCGGCTGTGATGGAATGGCTGCGTAATCAGGGGTAGTGGTTCAGCCCGCTGCCGTATCGCCATAGGTCTGCCGGAACATCCGGTCTTCCAGAAACGCATTTGCCTCCCGCGTCACGCCTGCCATAAGGTCGCTCACCGGACTGCCTGTCACGTGGCTTGCTGTGAAGGCGATGGGCGGCAGATCGACATCCGTGGGCAGAACAACGAGCCGCCCGTCCGCCAGTTCTTCGCGGATGACAGCCGCCGGGATGGCGCAGATGCCAAAGCCCGCAACCGCCAGTCTGATCAGAGCGCCCAGCGATGATGAGGTCGACATATCCAGTGTCGGCCGTGCATGCGGTGCGAGCAATTCTCGCAAAAGCCGGCTGGGTTTGGTGTTGTTGGCAAAGGTCAGTACGGGCTGTGCTGCGAGCTCTTCCACACTCCATTTCCTTGGTTTCGCCGCCAGTGCCGGGGTCGCGGCGAAAATCATGTCAAAGCTGCACAGATCGCGATTTGTAATACTGGCCTCTGCGACCGGCCCCATCAGAAAGGCAAGATCGATCTCGCGCGAGACCAGTGCATTGCGCAGACTGTCGGTGGAATCCACCATCAGATCAAACGAAAGGCCCTGACGGGTGTCACTGAGCTGGCTGAGAAAATCCGGCAGCCATGTTGCTACGATGGTCTCTGACGCTCCCAGCCGGATTGACTGTTTGACATTGGTCTGACCGCTGAATGCCTCCAGAATATCCTGCTCAAGCGCCATGTACCGCCGCGCCATCGGCAACAGACGCCGCCCCGACGGTGTCAGCCCGGCGTTACGGACACCACGCAGAAAAACCGTGGTCCCGAGGTCCTGCTCCAGCATCTGAATGCGCGCACTCACAGCAGGCTGAGACAGATTGAGCTTCAGAGCCGCCGCGCGGAAACTGCGCAGGGTGGCAATCCAGTAAAAAGTGTCGAGATTCCTGATCCGCAACCTGATCTCCCTATATGATAAATAATTTCTATCAAAATCCTTCTAAACATTCAATTTGACTGCACCAACCAGACGCGGGAGTGTTGTCCGGTGGAAATATTCCGCACAACCGACGCCGGGGGGCTCACGTGTCTGTAAAGGAAAGCCTGAAAGATCTGGATGTCCATGCGCTGCGCCGGCTGATCCGTGCAGGCGGCTATGCCCGTCACACGGCGGGCCTTGCTGCGGGTAAGCTGCAGTGCAATCTGGCAATCCTTCCGGAGGCATATGCTGCTGATTTTATACGCTTTTGCGAGCTGAACCCCAAGCCCTGCCCGATTGTGGCTGTGGGTGAGCCCGGAAACCCGGCGCTGCCTGATCTTGGCGAAGACATCGACATACGAACGGATGTGCCGCGCTACCGACTGTTTCGAAACGGTGTCTTTGACGAGGAAGTGACAGATATTTCCGCCTGCTGGCAGGACGATTTCGTGACCGTGGCACTGGGATGTTCTTTTACCTTTGAAAATGCGCTCATGGCGCAGGGGATCGCTGTCAAACACATCGATCTCGATCAGACGGTGCCGATGTATCGCAGCAATATCGCTCTTGCTCCGGCCGGTCCTTTCGGTGGTGAGATGGTCGTGACCATGCGGCCGATCCCGGAGGCGCGGGTGCAGGATGCCTGGGAGATCAGCGCCCGGTATCCTCACGCGCACGGTGCACCCATTGGCAAGGGCCCGTCAGACAGCTTCGGCATCGCCGATCTTCAGACGCCTGACTGGGGAGACCCGGTTGAGGTTTCTGACGGTGAGGTTCCGGTCTACTGGGCCTGCGGTGTGACGCCGCAAAACGTTCTGATGAAAGCTCAAATTCCGTTCTGCATCACCCATGCACCGGGCCACATGCTGGTCGCGGATGTGGCGGAGGATGCGGATATCCCTGTCTTCAAAGCACACCAACACTGAACAAAATCCAACAAGGAGTTAATTATGCGCAAAACACTTACCCTTCTGGCCGCTACAACCGCGCTGGCCGCCCCGGCCACGGCCGAAACACTGTCTGTTGTGGGCAGCTGGTCCAGTCTGCCGCTGCACCAGCAATATGAGGCACCGTTCTGGAGTGAAACTCTGCCGGCGGCCTCGGATGGCGGCCTGACCGTTGAGCTGACCACGCATAACCAGATGGGTCTGGGCCTTGGCGACATTTACCCGCTCCTGGGTCAGGGCGTCTACGACGTCGCCATGACCGTTGCGGATTATGCCGTTGCCGATGCGCCCGAACTGGAAGGGCTGGATGTTCCGTTGCTGGCGCTGACCGCGGACGAAGCCCGCGCGATGGTTGATGCAGCCCGACCGATGGTCGCCGATATCTACCGCGACCGGTTCAATGCGCACGTACTGGCGATCGCGCCCTATCCGCCGCAGGTGGTCTTCTGCAATCATGAGATTGCCGGGCTTGACGATCTGCAGGGACTGAAAGTTCGTGCATCCGGCCGGATGACCGCAAAGCTGCTCGAAGCGCTGGGTGCGGAGGGCGTCAACGTGTCCTTCTCCGAAGTGCCGGGCGCCTTGCAGAACGGTGTGGTTGACTGCGCCGTCACGGGCGCGGGCTCGGGTTACAGCGCCGGCTGGTGGGAGGTCTCAACGCACCTCATGCCGTTGCCGCTGGGTGGCTGGGATTCGGTGGTCACAGCGATGAACCTCGACAAATGGAACGGTCTGGATGCTGCGACCCAGGAGCTGATTGCTTCCGAAGTCAAAACCAGCTTCGAAGATCCTGCATGGGCAAGCGCTCAGACAGCACTCGTTGATGATATTTCCTGCCTGACCGGAAACGGCGACTGCCCCGCGGGCGAGAGCCGCTCGATGGTTCTGGTTGAGGCCTCGGATGCTGATTTTGCCAAAGCCCGTGAGATCCTGACCACTGAGGTACTGCCTGACTGGGCGGAACGTGCCGGTGGCGACTGGGCTCAGCGCTGGAACGCGTCCGTCGGTCAGGTTGTCGGCGTCGAAATCAAATAAGTCTCTCCCGGGGAGAAAGATCTCAGATGGAACAGGATATTATCAACGCGTTGCGCCGGATCAACCGGGCTGTTGCCCTGATCGTGGGGATCATGCTTTTTGCCTGCGCGGGCATTGTGTTGCTTGATATAATTCTGCGCCGTCTGGGGTCATCTCTGGGGGGAACAGACGAGATCAGCGGTTATGTTATGGCCATTGCTACCTCATGGGGCATGGCCTTTACGCTCCTTGAACTGGGCCATGTGCGCATCGATTTGTTGCGATCGCGGGCGGGAGAGTTTGTCCGCTCGCTGTTTGACGTCTTCTCCATGATCGTGCTCAGCGCCGTTATTGTTATGATCGCCGTCAAAGCCTGGCCGGTGGTGGAGCGTTCGCTGACCAATGGATCGCGCGCGAACACGCCGCTCGAAACCCCGCTGATCTGGGTTCAGACACCGTGGTTTGCGGGCTGGGTGTGGTTTGCTGTGGTCTCCTGCGTAATGACTCTCGTCGCACTGTCGCTGACGCTCAAAGGGCGCCACGGCGAGGTTGAGACGGCGGTCGGTGCCTTTGCTGAACAGGATATGCTGCAATGATCGGATCTGTTGCCGCGGGGCTGCTTGGCCTGCTTACACTGTCAATTCCTGTCGGGATCGTGCTTTTTCTGCTCGGCTTCGGGGTGGATAGCTTCTTTTCGGCTTTCCCGTTGACGCGCGGGCTCGGCAACATGGTCTGGTCGGCATCAAATTCAGCAACGCTGATCGCGATCCCCTTCTTTGTTCTGCTCGGCGAAATACTGGTGCGCAGCGGCGTGGCCACCCGCACCTATGCAGCGCTTGACCGCTGGGTGAGCTGGCTGCCCGGGGGACTGGTGCACGCCAATATTGCCACAGCCACCATGTTTTCCGCGACTTCCGGATCATCCGTCGCAACAGCAGCAACCGTGGCGACCGTCGCGATGCCGCAGGCGGAAAAACTGGGTTATGATCCGCGGCTGTTTTCCGGCGCCATTGCCGCAGGCGGCACGCTTGGGATTATGATCCCGCCGTCCATCAACCTCATCGTCTATGGTTTTCTGACGCAGTCCTCTATCCCGCAACTTTTCCTCGCGGGCTTGTTGCCGGGCCTCGGTCTTGCACTGGCGTTTATGGTGATCACTGTACTTCTGTGTATTCTCAGACCTTCTCTGGGCGGGGTTCGCCGTACCTTTCCGCTGGCGCAGATGATACGCGCGCTGGTGGACCTTATTCCGATCCTGCTGCTTTTTGGCCTGATTGTCGGGTCGATCTACAAAGGCTGGGCTACACCGACCGAAGCGGCCTCCGTGGGAGTGGCCGGCGCGCTGCTGATCGCGTTCTTTTTTGGCGGTGTGTCGTTTGACATGCTGGGCCAGAGCGTGCTTGGGACCGTGAAAATTACCTCGATGATCATGCTGATCGTGATAGGCGCATCATTTCTTAATTTCACGCTGGCCTCCGCAGGCCTGGGGCGCGAGCTGACGGATTTCATGAACGGTCTGGGTTTGACACCTCTGGGCACGATCATGGTGGTGGTGGTTCTTTATATCCTGCTTGGCTTCTTCATCGAAACCCTGTCACTCATGGTCGTGACCATTCCGATTATAGTGCCGCTCGTGGTTGCACAGGGGTATGATCCGATCTGGTTCGGGATCCTGATGATTGTGCTCATCGAGATGGCACTGATCACGCCACCGGTCGGGCTGAACCTTTATGTGGTCCAGGGGGCCCGTAAATCAGGCACGCTGTCCGAGGTCATGGTGGGCACAATTCCTTATGTGGTCGCCATGCTTGTGATGGTCTTTGCGCTGATCGCCTTTCCGTCAATCGCATTGTTTCTGCCGCAGGCCCTGCAGTAAAGGCGTGGGTTTTCCGCGTATGAGCGTCGAGGTGCCTGTTTAGAGCGGCGAAGCATCGGACATTCGGGTCGTTCCGGATGCCGGTGCCCTGCGGCCCACGGGATTTGTCGGCGCTAGCATATCGGTGCCTTTCGCTGCTGTCCGGCGCTCGGGTGGATAAAGGAAGAACAAATTGCAACCGGGCGTACTGGCACTA
>NZ_JAHEHZ010000046.1 GCF_024639605.1 Roseobacter sp.
TCCTCCACCCTTTCCTGACCGGGCGTCTGGCACGGTGGAAACAGGTTGAAGCGTGGATCGTCAGAACACTGGAAACCAAAGACGTCTGGTTTGCGACCCTTGACCAGATCGCCGATCATATGGACCAATTACAAAAGGATGAGACGTGGCAACCCAGTGTTGAGCGACTGCCCTACTACGACGGGCCAATCCTTGGGGGTAAGAGATGAACGCAGATGATACGCGCCTTTTGCGCATAGCCTATGAAGAGGCAAAAGCCGGGTTTGATGAGGGGGGTTGTCCCATCGGGTCTGTCTTAGCACGGAAAGGACAGGTTATCGCGCAGGGACGCAATCAACGTGTGCAACAGGGTGACCCGATTGCGCATGGGGAAATGGACGCATTGCGCAAGGCGGGCCGCCAAAAGACGTATCGCGATACTACGCTCTATACCTCGCTCAGCCCTTGCATGATGTGCACGGGCACCATTATCCAATTCGGTATCCAGCGCGTCGTGATTGGCGAGAACAGGAACTTTGGTGGCAACGAGAATTTCCTGCGATCTAAAGGGGTTGAAGTAATTGTCGCAGATGATCCGGATTGCATCGCTCTGATGCAGAGGTTTATCAATGAAAAGCCGGAACTATGGGCGGAAGACATCGCTGAGTAATTGTGCCCGACGCACATCCTTTCAGGGCAAAAAGTCCTGGAAATTCGGTGTGTAAAACCCGCCTTCAAACAGACTGGTTCCCGGTGCTTTTGAAGCTTACAAGCTAAGGGGTCAGACCTGATCAAAGGCGAAAGCAAGAGAGCATAAATCGACCGGATCTCTTGCCCGCAGGAGCATTCAGCTATTCTGTCAAAGATCCACATGAAACACGGTTGTTCGGGTTTTTGCTGCTGCATCGGTTCACTTTGCGCGCATTAAGTGCTGCTCTTGGTCCGTTGCGCATCGCCAACCTGCACGCGCAGAACCCTTGTACGGTTGGCTGGTCATCTCCGTAGACGGTAAAGCAGGTTTTGACTTCCCAGGGCCTTGATACCGACGCGCCTGTGGTCCTGTGCGAACTGAACTCCGGTACCTGCCTTTTTGTCTGTTCCGGGAACAGTGCTTTTCAGGCTGCTTCCGACGATATAGTGGGCGACATACGCCGCCATCTCCGGTCTGGCGGCAAACTGGGCGGCATCTGCACCGGTGCCGCTACCATGGCGCGGACGGGTTTTCTGAAAGGCAGAATGTTTACCCTCCATCGGAAAAACCAGCCAGGATTTGTTGAGGACTTTCCCGATCCGGCACCCACACCGCAAATAGCCGAAAAAGACGGTGACCTTCTGACATGCGGTGGTGGTGTCACTGCAACCGAAATGATGTTATCTGTCATCGCTCAGGTCTGCGGCGAGGATTTCGCAATCGCAGTCTCCGACATGTGTTTGAACGCCCCGGACGTCGCGATACACATCGAACAGCGCTCCTCAATCGCCAAACCATCAGTTCACGCACTCCACGTATTCTGGCCGTTTGCGGACTATGTGACAATATCGAGGATTCCGTGACACTTGACGAGCTTGCGACAAGCGCAGGCATCCCGCGCCGTCGAATTGAACGTCAGTTCAGACAGCAGGTGAACGAAGCCCCGGCGCAAACATATCGCAACATGAGACTGGAACGTGCGCACATATTGCTGACAGAGACCAACCTTAGCGTAATGGAAATCGCCATGGCCGCAGGATTCCATTCAAAAAACGGAGTCTCGCGTCAGTACAAAGACCGATGCGGCGAAACACCCTTTGGCCATCGCGGACGCCTCAGAGCTACAGATGATGCCTGAGATACGATGCAAAGTGGAACGAACAGTTATAACTGCCCGTTCCATTGTCGTGCCTGATTACCCGACGACGTTGAAATCCGGGCCATAAGGGAAACCGGTAATGTTTTCATTGCCATCTTCGGTGATCACCAGAATATCGTGCTCGCGATACCCGCCAGCACCCGGTTGCCCGTCAGGGATGGTGAGCATCGGCTCCATCGAGATGACCATGCCGGGCTCAAGCACCGTGTCGATGTCTTCGCGTAGCTCAAGCCCCGCCTCGCGGCCGTAGTAGTGGCTCAGGACGCCAAACGAGTGGCCATAGCCGAAGGTCCGGTACTGCAACAGATCACGATCAGCAAAGAAGTCATTGATCTTGTGTGTGACCTCAGCGCAGGAGACACCCGGCTTCAACAGGCTCATTCCGTATTCATGAGCGGCCACGTTTGCTTCCCAGACTTTGAGGCTGGCAGCATCGACCTCCTCGACGAACAACGTGCGCTCAAGCGCTGTGTAGTAGCCTGAAATCATGGGAAAGGTGTTGAGGCTGAGAATATCGCCACGCTGAAGCTTTCGGCAGGTCACCGGGTTATGCGCGCCATCGGTGTTGATACCGGACTGGAACCACACCCAGGTGTCGCGAATTTCGGACGCCGGGAAGCGTTTAGCAATCTCGAGCTCCATCGCATCGCGGCCGGCCATGGCAACGTCTATCTCGCGCACACCAGCTTTGATCGCGTCCTTAATGGCGTAACCACCCACGTCAGCTGTCGCTGCACCTGCCCGGATCAATTCAATCTCAGCGGCAGATTTGTGCATGCGCAAACGCATGGAGGTGGGGGCGATATCCTTCCTGGCGGACGGCTTCAGAAACGCGTCCAGCAAACCCAGTTGCGTGCAGGAGATATGGTCGCCTTCAAAACCGATCACTTTTCCCGGCCCCGTCACAGACCGGATGGCGCGCCAATAGTTGTTCCGCTGCCAGTCGGTGTAGGTTATGTTGTCACCGTATCCCCTGCGCCATGGTTGGGCCGCATCAATACCAGCGCTGAACGTGACTGTTTCCGTGGCAGTGACGACCTGCGCATAAGGGCGGCCAAACGAACAATACAAAAAGCCTGAGTAATAGGCGACGTTGTGCATTGAGGTCAGCACGCAGGCATCGATGCCCATCTCAGCCATAGCTGCACGCAGTCTGGTCAATCGCGCTTCATATTCAGTGTCCGCAAAAGGCAGTATCTTCTCGCCCTGGTGAAAGCGGTAAAAGTCCGGGCGCTGACCTGCAACGCCAAATTCAGATGTTCCGGCCATCGGTTCACTCCTGTTAAGGCCAGCTATGCCAGTGAGGAGTGCCTTTCATACCGGTTGCACCTTCCCCCACCGCAAAGCGGCAAAGCAAGATCCCGGCGTTCAGGATGGAGAAGACGGGCGAACACATCGTGCTGGCGACGCCATCGCCGACCCGTTGTCTCTAAATGCCTGAAAACCTGATTGGAAGCCAGCGATTTTGCCGCATCATGACGTCTTAAATTTCAGCGGCACGATCCATGTCAGGGCGGCGCCAGCCTCTATGCCCGGGCACATCATTTTCGGGTCCTCAGCATCGCGACCTACTCTTCTGAACAAAAGCATTATCATTTTTTCCATGAACCAGCGTGAATAACCTTCATCGCCGGATTGCGGAACTGTTCCTGTTCCGCCTGTCCGGGGCCCGCGAGTATCTCAGTCTCAAACTCCGTCACGATTGGCAGAATCTCCTGGTACGTCTCCCTGCTTTGTCTGTCAGTCTTACCTCGCGGGCGGGCCGGTCCGACTTGCTGATGGACCCCTTCAGAATGCCCTTTTGTTCCAGCCGGTCGATAACCCCTCCGGTTGTGGCCTTGTCGTAAGCAATCGTTGCAGCAACCCGCGCCTGGTCCAGTCCCGGATCCGTATAAATGGCGTCAAGTGCAGCGAACTGAACCGGCATCAGGTCCACTCCTGCCTGCTGGATGTGATCCATGAACACTTGGGTCGAAAGCTGGTTCAGTCGGCGGATCAAATGTCCTGCCATACCACTGACACTGATCTGTGGAAGCTCCTCTGTGTGCGTTCCGATACGGCTGTCACATATCGGTAATGCAACTGAAAAGGTGCGTATACATACCGTTAGTAATCCAGCGTAGTAAATATAATTACTATCAGCTGATGCGACACAGCGCCCGGAGAAAAAATACAGTGCTATGTGGACGGGTCAGACCCGGAGAACCGGATTTCAATCCCCTGCACGCGGTCGAGAGCAACCACACGGTGGTGCAGTGCCTCTGACAGTCGACGTGCTGATAGCTGGCTGCGGGCCCGCCTGGCTGTGCCTTGCGGCGCCGCTGGCTAGCTTTCCCGAGATCACGACGATGATCGTTGCGCCCCAAAACGGCCCCTTAGAAAAAGGTCAGGCAGATTGCGTGAATGTACGCTCTGTGGAAATGTTCCAGGCCATCAGCCTGGCCGGAAAGGTGAAGCGTGAGGCCTGCTTGGTGAACCAGACCACTTTCTGGAAGCCCAATCCCGCAAACAGGGACCACATCGCCCCCGTAGGAACCGGGCAGGACGTGGCCGGCGACCAGTCGATGATGCCACACACCATGGTCAGCCAGGCGCGCATTCACCAGCTTTTCCTCGACGTGAGTAAAAAATGCCCAAGCCGGCTGGAGCCGCACCAGGGGCTGCGGGTCGTGGACATTGAAGTCGACCCGAGCACCGAAGATTACCGGGTGACCGTCATGCCGGAACGCGTCAAACAAGACGGCAGCCCCGGCGACACGGTGATCGGGACAGGAACCCACGGTAGTTTTCGAAACGCGCAACTTTCGACAGGTCATGCCTGCCGTCCTTATAGAACTGCTCGGGGTAGCCGGCGCCCCTGGCCTCCTTTACCTTGAGCAGATTGCCGGTGTTCGAGAAAGTCCGGCCGTGGAACGGGCAGGTAAAAGTCTTCCGGGTGCGGCGCTTGAAGCGGCAAAGATGCGCGCCCGGATGCGAACATGCGTTGACCAATGCGTGCAACCCGCCGTCCTTGTCGCGGGTGATGACGACGGGCGTCCGGCCCGTGGTCAGAGCTAAATAATCACCCGGCCCGGAGATCCGTCATTCATGGGCCATATTTATCCAGTTGCCTCCGAAGATGTGTCTGATCTCCAGTTCCAACTGCTCCCCGACGGTAAAAATATCCCGACGACATCGGAACCTGCCGTTTTCCGGGTCGTCCGGAATGGCGCCGTCAGGACGGGCCTCAAATTCGTCGAGATTGGACTATGTGAACTTTTTTCGTCCTCCTCCTCGTTGCCGCGTCGCTTCGCGGTGCGCTCAGGCTGCGTTTGATATTATTCCGCCGGTCACCCGCCTGAGCTCCGTTCAGAGGCAAACTATGTCAGACTTGCGTGTCCAAAGCTGTTTGAAACGGCAATGCATAGCGGCTCATAACCGCGAGCGGAAAACTACCGTCGGCTGCAGTATCGCTGACAGAAGCGTTCCCTCACCTCTCAGCTGGTGACACTGCCCGCTGGTAGAGGTGCCATGTGGTGTGGCCGAGGATTGGCAGGGTGACAACCAGGCCCAGAAATGCCGGAATCAGCGACAATAGCATGGCGGCCGTGATAATCGCCGCCCAGGTGAGCATAACCACCGGGTTTTCCGTTACAACGCGCACGGATGTGACCATGGCGGACACGAAATCGATGTCCCGGTCAAGCAGCATGGGCATGGCGACGACGGTCACCGAGAACAGGACAGCCGCCAGTAATGCACCGACACAGGTGCCAACAGCAAGAAAGCTCCAGCCCTCCGGTGTAAAGAATACGGTATTCAGGAAGCCGTCTAAATCCGAAAAGGATGAATCTTGCAGGATAATCACCAGCAAGGTTCGAAACTGGTAAAACCATACCCATAGGATAAACAAGGTGACAAAGGCCATCCAGCCCATCTCGCGCTTGCGCTGACTGGCCATGACGGTAAAGATTTCAGACCAGCCGAAACTCTGTCCCTTCTGCAGCCGGCGGGACATTTCATAAAGCCCGGCAGCCGCGAAAGGCGCCACCAGCGGAAAGCCCAGAGCGGCGGGAATGATCATCCAGATTGCATCAAGCCGGATCAGGCACCAAACAGACAGGAGTCCGAAAACTGCATAGAACAAGCCAAAGAATCCGCTCATCAAGGGGCGGGCAAGAAAGTCTGAAAACCCGTCCTTCAGCGACGCAGCGATATCACTCATCGTCACCTTATTAACCGTGGGTATCGGTTGCTGCGGTGGCGTGTAGTTGTCCGGTGGTCCGGAACCTGAGGTTTTGGATGTCATGACACACTCCTCCCAAAGTATGGCATAGCGCAGGTTCGTTCGCCAACAGACCCGGAGGTGAAGCCGGTATTTCTCCTCCGCAGACAGGTTGCATCTGCGAGGGTATAACGGCAAGGGTGGAGTATGGCGGCAACATTCGGATTATACCGAAAAAACCGACGCTCTGACAATCACCCTGAACAGCCGGAACGGTTTTCTTCGGGATTGCCGATCCGGAAACGATGAATATTCACGTCTTCTCCTGCGCGAACAAGCGCTATCGATCTGGCGACTGTAACCGGGAAACCGGTTTTTCCAGCAATATCTCCGCAACGGTGCCGGTCACCGGATTTTATCAATGTCCCGGGACGTTGGAAGCTACGGTTTAAGGACGGCGTAAGACGCTTGTGCCGGGCGTCCTTATTGTGCGCCATCAAACAGAACAGTGAAGCAGTTTATTTTTCGGTTTGTTTTCAGAAAATCACAGGCGAATGTGTTAACTTGAAAGACATGCTCTTGCGTGCAGGATACAGTTTGGAGTCTCCGCCATGATGAAGTTATACGCAGCCCTCCTGAGCGCCGGTCTTTCACTCTCGTGCCTGGAAGCTGAGGCCGCACCCTGCATTACGCAAAAGGCCGAGTTTCCGAACTACGTCCGCGCATTTGCTGTGGAAGCGCAACGCAGTGGCATCGGGCAGCATGCGCTTCAGGCATTATCTTCAACGGAGCTTTCGGCGATCACCTGGCGCTTTGAATCCAATCCGCGCAGCCAGACCGGAACGTTGCAAAGTGATCCAGCCAAATTTCTTGCAAAGCGTAGTGGTTCCAGTGCTGACGCGTTCATCAATGCGACGCGCAATATCGTCAGGCAGAATGAAAGCGCCTTTTCAGTTCTTGAACGGCAATATGGCGTACCCGGGTCGGTGCTGGCCACGATCTGGGGCCTGGAGACCAGTTGGGGCGGCTATCTCGGGGGCACGCCAATCGTATCGGGGGCGATTACTCTGGCGTCCTATTGCCGGCGGCATCCGAGGTTTGAATCCCACGCGCTCGCGGCCCTGGAACTCGTTGACCTTGGCGTAATCAATGGGTCGACCAAAGGCGGCCCCTCCGGCGAACTCGGGCACATGCAGTTTCTGGCGGGCAACTGGGTGGAATTTGGCGTCGATGCAAACGGCGACGGACGCGCCGACCCTTACAACTCGATCGATGCACTGGCAACAGCCGCGAACATGCTGAGATTGAATGGATGGAGGTCAGGCGAACCGTTTCGCGAGGGCTCGAGAAATTTCGAAGTACTGTCAGTTTGGAATGATAGCGGGAATTACCAGCGAGCCATCACTTATGCCGCTGAGCGTGTCCGAAACTGAGAGACGCGCCTGAGCCCGTTTGAAAGAGCGATATTCGGGCAATGCAAAAACACTTTGTGGAGAGCGGCTCAGTACAGAACATTGCTTCCCGATCGGAGGGATCATTTTGGAACGTAAACTCGCGGCCATTCTAGCTGCAGACGTCGTGTCATATTCCTCAATGATGGCCGAAAACGAAGATGCAACTCTGATGCAGCTCAAGGAACATCGCGCGACACTTTTTGATCCCAAAGTCGCCGAGTACAGGGGCCGTCTGGTAAAGCTCATTGGCGACGGAACACTCGTCGAGTTTCCCTCCGTGGTCGACGCAGTGCAATGCGCCATCGATATCCAGAACGAGTTAGCCGGCCAGAATTCAGGTATCAAACTGCGCATCGGTGTGCACCTTGGCGATGTCATCGTGGATGGCGATGATGTCTACGGCAACGGCGTCAACCTGGCCGCACGGCTTGAAGCCTGTGCCGATGCTGGCGGCGTGTGTATTTCTTCAATCGTGCATGAGAGTCTGGGGAGCCGGGTTGAAGGGTCTTTCGTCGATGGCGGCGAGCAGGAATTCAAGAATATTTCAAGGTCAGTTCGCGTTTTTCACTGGGCACAGGGCAGGTCCGACACGGCCCGGCCAAAACCCCGTGGGCGGGAGAAACCATCCATCGCCGTTCTGCCGTTCGCCAATATGAGCGGCGCCCGGGACCAGCAATATTTCAGTGACGGCATCTCTGAAGACATCATCACCGGACTGTCACGTTTTCGGACTTTGTTTGTCGTCGCGCGCAACTCCTCCTTTCACTTCAGAAACTCGGATCTTACAGAAAGCGAAATTGCCGCTAAGCTGGGAGTTCAGTACCTCGTGGAAGGCAGTGTGCGCAGGGCCGGGAACAGAGTGAGAATTTCTGCGCAGCTCATTGCCGCAGAAACGGGCCAGCACATCTGGGCGGATCGCTATGATCGCGATTTCGAGGATCTGTTTTCTGTGCAGGACGAAGTTACGCAAAACATTGTTGCCGTGCTTCCGGGGCGTGTCCAGCACGACGTAGCCGACAGAGTAACCGACACGCCTACGGAAAACATGAAAGCCTATGAACTGCTTCTTAAGGGCAAGGCTCTGCGCGATGGTCTCAACGCCACTGACAATGCGAAAGCCAAAACCTTTTTCCAAAAAGCACTCGAGTTGGATCCCGCCTACGCAAGAGCCTGCATGTATCTCGCGGATACATATGTCGTCGACCTCTGGCTTGGCCTCGCAGAAACCGACGCTCCGACGCATGCTTTGGAAATAGCACGCAGAGGCGCTGCACTGGACAATAGAGACGTCTACATCCAGGACCAGCTTGGCTACGCCTATCTTTGCGCAGGGCTTTGGGATCAGGCTGACACGCAGTTCTGCAAAACACTTTCAATGATTGTGAACGAAGCTGAATCCATGGCGTGGTGCGGATACGGGTTCCTGCTCCTGGGCCAGCACGAAAAGGCGCGCGACGTCGTGGTCAAAGCCATGCGGCTCGACCCGCTGCATCCGCCGGCGCTGGACTGGATCCTGGGTCAGGTTTATTTTTTTGCAGGCAGGTACGACGATGCTGTAAGCAAACTGATCGGCGAAGCGCGCCTGAATTCACTGGCCGATGCATTTTTAGCGGCCGCCTATGCGCACGCAGGCCGACAACGCGAAGCTGAAAGCGCTCTGCAATCCTTTGTGGTGAACAGAAAAAAGGAGCTGACGGAGCGCGGATTTCATGTTCCATCAGACAATCTGATATCACTCGCAGGCGGATTTAAAGGCATGTGGCGGCGCGAAACTGACTGGGACCATCTTGCGTCAGGCTTGCTCAAAGCCGGATTGCCGCGCTGATTTACTGTTGATTTCAAACAGTCGGATTTTTGCAACGCCAGACTTACCGTGTCTCTGAGCCAGGACAAATTCTACGAACGGTCCGATCTGGTCTTAAACCTGTTCAGACACTTCCAGTGATCTGTTCTGAACACAAAATCTCGCCGCATCAAAAGATACAGCACGGATTCCAATCCTACCTGCCCGGCCACACACTCCTGAGATTTCAGCTGCTGAGAGCTTGCCGCTTGATTGTGGCGTGTTTTGGGGCGCCTGACACGGACGGTTTCCGACAGAAACCCGGAGGTGAGCACAAACCCTGCCAGCCATACTGTGGCCTGCACAGGTGAAGCCTTAATATGCAAAGCCAGCACTTTGGTTGACGTCAGAAAGCGCGGCCAAGGGCTGACCGTCCGCCACTTTGGTCACAAAGCACTGCGGATCAGCGGCAGGAACAGCGTACGCACCGTCGGGCCCGGGATTTCACCATACATTGAGTAACCTGCCCGGGACCGTCTGCACGGCTCCTCGGGGTCATTGCGCGGATTGTTATGAGGACAGCGCATCTTTGAGGGAAAGCGTGCGCTCATTGCGCTCTCGCAGATCAAGCGCCGAGTGCAAATCAACCAGATGACTCCGCATCAGTTCTTCGGCCTGTTGTTCATTCTGATCGGCCAGGGCCTGCACCAGCGCGTGGTGCGCATGTTTTTCGCACAGCGCGCTTTCACGTCGCCAGTAAAGCGCAATAATCAGCGACGACCGCGCGACAAGGGTCTCGATAAATCCTGCGATTGTTGCTTGCCCGGCGATGCGCGCGATCTCGGTGTGGAACAGCCCGGACAGATAGAGCGCCCGACCGGAATCGTTTGCGTCAAGCGCTGCGTGTTCGTCGTGGATATGCCGCTCCAGCTTCAGAATGTCTGCTGGCGTCGAGCGCCTGGCTGCGCTGCGCGCCGTGCGCGGTTCCAGCAGTTCGCGAGCTTCGAACACCTCATGGGCTTCCGTCGTCGAAGGAGACGCAACGGACGCGCCCTTGTTGCGCCTGATATCGACCAGCCTGATGTGCGAGAGGGTCTGCAGGGACGCGCGCACCACCGTGCGCGATACCCCGTAAATCTCGGACAGTTCATCCTCGCCCAGCTTTGTACCCGGCGCGATCCTGTGTTCGTGGATGGCAACCGACAGTGCCTGTGCAATGCTGTCACTGGTGACAGGTGGATTTGTTATCGGATCTGCGGGTCGGGTCATAATTTTCCTTCCGTATATGACATGGCAGAGCCTTTCACGTGCCTCAAGGCCCGCATGCGCACTCAACAGAAACTTCTTTTGTATACAATTTTGTGTCCAATTTTTAGCCATACGAGAAACAATGCGCCGAAATTCTGAGCAGGACGGTAAATCGTTCTCTGCAATACGCTCTCCGAAATTGCTTTTCCATCCGCCAACAGACTTCAGTGACGCAACAAGTGGGGATGTATGAACGCACCGGTCAAAGAACTCGAGCTGGTATCTGTGACCAAACGTTACGGCGCAACAGTTGCGGTGGATGCGATTGATCACAAATTTCAGCCCGGCGGATACGCTTGTCTGCTGGGACCATCGGGATGTGGGAAATCCTCTACCCTTCGGATGATCGCGGGGCACGAGATCGTATCAGCGGGGTCCATCCTGCTGGGTGGTGCCGATATTTCCCATCTGCCGCCCGCGAAGCGCGGCACGGCCATGATGTTTCAGAACTACGCCCTGTTTCCGCATCTGAGCGTCGCCGATAACGTTGCCTTCAGCCTGAAGATGCGCGGTGAAGATAAAGCAGACCGGCTGAGAAAGTCCGGTGAAATGCTGGAGCTTGTGGATCTCAGCGCGCTCAGCGACAGGTTGCCGGATCAGCTTTCCGGTGGTCAGCAGCAACGTGTTGCCCTCGCGCGTGCCCTGATCACGCGGCCACAGGTTTTGTTGCTGGATGAACCGCTCTCCGCCCTTGATCCGTTTCTGCGCATCCGCATGCGAGGGGAGCTGCGCAAACTGCAGCGGGAACTGGGCATCAGCTTTGTCCATGTGACCCACGGGCAGGACGAGGCGCTGGCGCTCGCCGATGAGATCGTTGTCATGAATAACGCCGTTATCGAACAGGCAGGCACTGCGCGCGAAGTTTTTAATGCGCCGACCACAGCTTTCGTGGCTCAATTCATTGGCGGGCATAACGTGATGGTGCTGCCCGAAGGGCGCTTTGCCATCCGAACCGATGCGGTTGGCGTTCTCCGGAGTGAGACAGGCAAGCTGAAGGGCAATATTTCAGCGGTCGAATATCAGGGCGCGCATGTTTCGGTTTCAGCGCACATCGCAGGTGATCAGGAGATCAGCGCGCTGATCCCCGAAAGTACCTTTTTCAACAACCCAATCAACCCGGGCGATCAGGTCGGTCTGACCTGGGACGATGCAAATCTGCACAAACTGACGGCCTGAATTTATCTGACATGGAGAAAACCACATGACCAAAGTATCAAGACGGAATATTCTGAAAGGCGGCGCAGCCTTCGCCGCCGGATCAACGCTCGGCGCACCGATGATCTGGGCGCAAAACATCAAGGACGTCACACTGCGCCAGTTCGGCACCGGTGTGTCGAACCTGAATGACGTAGCCAATAAAGTGAAGGAAGACCTGGGCTTCACTCTCGAGATGACAGCGCTGGACAGTGACAGTGTTACGCAGCGCGCGGCGACACAGCCAAACAGTTTCGACATCGCAGACATTGAATACTGGATCTGCAAAAAGGTCTGGCCCACGGGCAACCTGCAGGCAATGGACACATCAAAAATCAAAAATTACGACAAGATCGTCGGTATTTTCCGCGACGGGAAACTGACACCGACAAGCACGATTGCGCAAGGCACAGCACCCCATACCGTTGGCTTTGTCGAAGGCCCCGGCGGCAAAGAGTTCGTCGACAATGAATCCGGTTGGATGACGCTGATACCAACGATCTATAACGCCGATACACTGGGCATTCGCCCCGACCTGATCGGTCGGCCGATCAGCAACTGGTCCGAGCTTCTGAACCCGGAGTTCAAAGGCAAGGCGTCCATCCTCGACATCTCCTCCATCGGGATTATGGACATGGCGATGGTCGTGGAATCCATGGGCGAGTACAAATACCCCGACAAGGGCAACATGACCAAAGAAGAGATCGACCTTACCATTGGCATATTCACCGAAGCCAAGAAGAACGGCCAGTTCCGTGCCTTCTGGAAATCCTTTGATGAAAGCGTGAACCTGATGGCGTCGGGCGAGGTTGTGATCCAGTCCATGTGGTCGCCTGCGATCACCGCTGTCAAATCCAAGGGCGTGCCGTGCGTCTACCAGCCGCTCGAAGAAGGCTACCGGTCATGGGGCGGCGGCATCGGCTTGTCCGCAGCACTGACAGGACTCGAGCGTGACGCAGCGTATGAATATATCAACTGGTATCTCGACGGTTGGGTCGGTGGTTATCTGATGCGGCAGGGGTACTACTCTGCGGTGCCGGAGACATCCAAAGACTATATGTCTGAAAACGAATGGGGCTACTGGTTCGAAGGCAAAAAGGCCACTGACGTTATCACTTCCCCGACGGGCGACGCCCTGGCGCAGGCCGGGGAGACACGCGATGGCGGGTCGTTCGAAGAGCGCATGGGCGCAGTGGCCTGCTGGAACGCAGTCATGGACGAGAACCAGTACATGGTCCGCAAGTGGAACGAATTCATCGCGGCCTAACGGCTCAGGGGGCGGGTGCTCAGGTGCCCGTCCCGATCTCTTCCGGAAAGTCAGATTGTGCTGAAACATAATTCGTTTGTTGGGTGGCTGATGGCACTGCCGATCATGGCGGTGCTTGTGTTCTTTCTGGTGCTGCCCATTATCATGATTGTCACCGTCAGCTTTTGGCAGGCCACGGAATTTTCGATCATTCCGGCCTTTGACCTTGAAAATTACGAGTTTCTTTTTGGCTCAAACGTCACGTATCGCGTGTTCTTCAATACCTTCAAATATGCCTTTATCACCTGGGTATTTACCCTCGGTATCGGGTTTACCGTTGCCTACTTTCTCGCTTTTCACGTCCGCAGCCTGACCTGGCAGATCGTGCTGTTCCTTCTGTGCACAATCCCGTTCTGGACATCGAACATCATCCGCATGATTTCCTGGATCCCTTTTCTGGGTCGCAACGGCATCGCCAATTCGACACTGATCTCATGGGGGGTCATTGATGAACCGCTGGACTGGCTCCTGTTCAGCGACTTCGCCGTTATTCTGGCCTTCGTACACCTTTACACGCTGTTCATGGTGGTCCCCATCTTCAACACAATGATGCGCATCGACAAATCGCTCATCGAAGCTGCGCGTGATGCCGGGGCATCCGGCGCGCAAATCCTCTGGAATGTGATTATCCCGCTGGCGAAACCCGGCATCATGATCGGTACGATATTCGTCGTCACGCTGGTGATGGGCGACTTTATCACCGTGCGTTTTATGTCTGGCTCTCAATCCGCCAACGTCGGACGGCTGATCTCCAACGACATCGCGCTGCTGGCCTATCCATCTGCATCCGCAACCGCCGTGGTGCTGTTGCTCACCGTTCTGATCGTCATCGGCATCATGCTGCGGTACGTCGATATCCGAAAGGAGCTCTGATATGGAGCCGCGCCCCGTATCTTTCTACATCCTGAGCGCTTTTTTCGCGCTGTTCCTCCTGTTCCTTTACGGCCCGACAATAACAATCGCGATCCTGTCGTTCCAGGGCCCGGGCGGCGGACTGACCTTCCCGATGCGGGGCACTTCACTGCACTGGTTCCGCGATCTGTTTGAACAACAGGCGGTGGGCGACATCTGGGGGAGCTTCCGGCGCAGCTTTGCGCTTGGCCTGATGGTGATGGTAACGACGGTGGTTCTGTCGGTCATGGGTGGGCTGGCGTTTCGTAAAAAGTTCAAAGGCTCGGGCATCGTGTTCTACCTGATCATCACGTCGCTGGTGATCCCCTCCATTCTGATTTCGCTGGGGGTCGGTCTGATCTTTTCGCAAGCGGGTCTGAATGTGCACTGGTCCACCTCCGGGTTCGGATCGCAACTCACATGGACGCTGCCTTTCGGGTTGCTGATTATGTTCGCCGTCTTCAACCGCTTCGACAAAAGCTATGAGGAAGCCGCGCGTGATCTAGGTGCAACATCATGGCAGACGCTGCGCCATGTGGTGCTGCCCATCATCGGGCCGTCGCTTATCGGTGTGGCGCTCTTTGGGTTCACTCTCAGCTATGACGAGTTTGCGCGCACGTTGCTGACAGCGGGCAGCTATAACACTCTGCCGCTGGAAATCTTCGGCATGACAACCAACGTCACCACACCGGTCCTCTATGCTTTGGGCACCCTCACGACTGTTTTCTCGCTGCTGATGATCGTCCTGTTCCTCTGTCTTGCACTGTGGAGCACCCGCCGCAAAGCGCGCGCCGGCTCAGATGCGGGCAAGGGCGTGCTATGATCGTTCTCATCAACCCGAACAGAACGATTTCGATGACAGAGGCAATGCTGCGCACCGCGCGGGAGACTGCGCCGACGGCTGAATTTGAAGGCTGGACGTCGCATGATGGTCCTGCGGCAATTCAGGGGGCGGAGGACGGAAAACTGGCCGAAGGGCCTCTCCTGAAACTTGTCGCGAAGGCCTCCGACCAGAACGCATCAGCAATAATCATCGGGTGTTTCGATGATACGGCCCTTGATGCGGCACGTGATCTTGCCGGATGCCCGGTGATTGGCATCGGTCAGGCGGCCTATCATCTTGCTGCTGTCGCAGGCGGACGCTTCTCGGTTGTCACAACGCTTGATGTCTCCACGCCCATCCTTGAAGAAAATATCAGTGCCTATGGTCTTGCCGGTCAACTCAGCAGAGTCCGGGCAAGCGGCGTCCCCGTTCTGGCCCTCGAAGAAGACGCCCACGCGGCCATTGATCTCGTAATCGCAGAAATTGGCAAAGCTGCGCGCGAGGATGGCATCCAGTCTGTCGTTCTTGGTTGCGGCGGCATGGTTGATATCAAGCCGGGAATGGCAGGCTCACCCCAAATCCGGATTATCGATGGCGTACGCGCGGCGGCTGTTTTTGCAAGCCAGCTATAAAGAGCCGGCGTCGTGTGGCTCCAGGCGTTTCGGACCCGTCCGAAGCCCGGTATCTCATGCCTGACGTCAGCACCTGTGGCTCCGACAAGGACAATCAGGTGTGATAGATGGACCGGGACGGCAACCCGGATGTGCTGTCAAAACAGCTTAACATTCCACCGCATCGATCCACGCTTTCCCAACGTGCGACAACAACAGGCAAAGCCACCCATGTCAGAGAAGGGTTCAATGATTGATGCGGAGTACAATATAACGAACGAGCGCCCGCCTTCAGGGCGCTTTCGTATTTTTTGGAAATAATACCTGAGCTGGCAGATGGTCTGTTTCATATCAGGCAACCAGTGCGGCAAGAAACAGACGGCCCTCTCCGAACCGGGCGTTAGCTATGTAGCAGAATTTCAGCAGGTTGATCCGTCGGCTTTGTGCTGCAAAATATCTTACGCGTCGGGATTTGCAGGGCAGCGAAGGCTTCGCGATGCGCTGCCCGGATCGATGGGCATCGAGCCGCTTCAGCCAGTTCAGTTTATGCCGGCAAGCTGACGTACTGAGCGGACGGCTCTGATGATACCAGGCGCGCGGCATGCCAGTCCGGTGAGTCGTCAGACCAGGCGTGTCGTGGCGCCTTTGGTTTTCGCTTTATCATTAAAGGTTGTGCCTGACCGGGCCAGTTCAGAATACAGATGCGCGAGCGATGTTGTGCAGCAGGGTTGAATTGATCTCCGGCCGGGCGACAGTCGGCCCCCGGGCTGGTCCGATATCTTGCCGGCCAGCGGCGAGACCGTTGCCTTTGAACCAATCCGGCCCGCCTTCGTGAGTTTCCGATCCCTGGCCGCATCCCCCTGAAGCTTGTTGCAGATACTGTCACACACCTTTGGGTCAGTCAGTGGCGGGTGCTGGCCGGGGCAGAGTTTCGGGTGATGCCGGATGCATCTGGCACAAACCGGAATTGCGCGGCTGTAACTGGTTGGCACCGCTCCTCTCACTTCGCCGGAGATAAGCGTTCTGGCCGGGGTCTTCAGACCGGCGGCATCAACAGCTTTTTCGACGAGGCGCGCGTTCAGCTGTTTGAGATACAGCTCACAGATCGTACGTATCACATCAGCATCCCACCCGGCGATTTTCAATGAAAGGGCGCCGGCTGCATAACCGGGGGACCGTTGCGGGCATCTGTGGGGTTGTGTGTTCTGAGGCTGCGATCTTGCCACACATCCGCCCGGCAGTCGCTTCGGGTTCACACAGCGCAAAGGACCGCAGCATGTTCAGTGCCCGCTGTCCTATACTGGTGGCACGGCGCTGCCAGACCACTTCGAACGCGCCTCTGAAGGGACAGCGAAACTGTCTTTTATTCCGCGCCCCTACTGTGCCACCCGGCAAATGCAGGGGCTCGGCGAGCCTGATATCTGCTCTGATGCAGAGGCTGCGTTCCGCGTCGAAGCCGTTGCAGATTAAAACGTGGACCGGGGCAAGTTTTTGAAACCTTCGCATGCGGCGCAAGCAAAGCGTCGCGCTTCCCTATCGTCGGAACGTCAGGTGAGTATTCTTCGCCTGGCTTTTCGCCAGCGGCCGGCTTCCTGCCTGCTGGCAAGGCCGGTGTCCTTCAGCGCCGCTGCATAACAACGCAGAAGAACCGTGATGAAAACCTTCGGGCAATAACACCCACGCATCGATTTATTTGAAAATTTCAAACCGACTGCCTGTCGCGTGTCTTTGTCTCTCAGCTTTCGAGAATGTTTCCCTGGTGATCGACGGCCCGGGGCAGATAATGCTTCTCGCCGTTGATATTTACGTAAATCTCGTCTTTGTACCGCCTTTATCGACTGGATTTCATGGCATTGCTCCGGTGCTTGCAGATCTCCACTGCACAGATCGGCCCGAACCGATGCCGTTAATGTGTCACCGCTTCATAACTGACATCGATGCCTTGTTCGCGGAGCAGGTTTTCCACACCTCGAAGAAACTGCGGGAAACGGACGAACACCTTTACTGCAAGGCAGATGATCTCGCGACTCGTTAAAAAAATGCGGAATGGATCAGGCTAGTTCGATTTCAGAAAGTACAAAACCGCCGGCCCGTCTCAAGCCAGTTTTCTTTGACAGTACCGTCAGACCCTTCAGTGTGGCCGGGGCATCACTGTCCAACCGATCATTATAGAAACGCAGACAGCCTGTGTCTGAGTTGCGGCAGAATAATTGTTCTGCATAGTACAATCGGGGCGCTCATAGGTTCAATGCCAACGGGAAGCCCGGGAGCCGTGTGCCGCGCAGATGGATGTCACAAGGACAGCTCTGCGCGGCATCACGGAAGAGTTTTTGAGCTGGCGGACGACAAAGGCCAGCTGTGGCAGTATAGCATCGCCCGGCGACCCGAAGGTCATTTCAGGTCTGCGGCTTCTGCGGCGATGCGCGGAATGTCGAACCGGCTAAGCCCGATGTCGGCAAGGTCACGCGCGGTCATCGCTGACAACTCATTGAAGGTTTTTTTGTAAGCGGCGTTTCTGCGTCTGTTTTCCGCAACGCGGGCTGTGACGCCCGCAACTGCTGCGAAAGTGCTGTGCAGAAAATGCGGTCTGGTATGTGTTATGGCTGTCATGTCATTTCTCTTTCGTTTCAGGAAGCGGCTGGCTGCCGCCGTATTCCGTTCAGATCAGATGCTCCGGTGCCCGGTTCCGGTTTGTCCCGGGCAAGGTGCCATCTGATTTTATTATGTCTGGTGTCACGCTCTTACGCCGGTCGGATTGTGACGGCGCGCGGCTGCACCGCTGAGTTTTGCGATCAGGGTGTTGATCGATTGCGCGATATAGTCGCTTCGCATCTGGTGCGCACGTGCAATGGCCCGGTCGATCTCAGCCTGAGTTGGCGAGGTGAAGGCGATTTGCGGTTTCATTTTAGTCTCCGTTGAGTGACGCGGCATCATCGCCGCACTGCATCACTTGTGGACACGGGCGCCAAAGCGCAAACCATAGACGGTATGTGCTGGCCGCATACCTGAGCGGACAGCCGCATCGGACTGTGACTGCGCGCATCTCCGCAGCCGTAAGCGGCCATCGGGAAGCCAGCAATAAATTGATAAATATTGATTTTCGAGACCATACTGCCTGCGACGTTTCAAAAGATCCGGTCGCGAACAGATGTCCGGAGGTGACAAGGACCCCTGTTGCCCGTACGCCTCACGAAAATGTTCACAGCAGTTTTGCAGATGTTTCGGACGGTGCAGGAGGCCGCAGGGACCGAACGGATGACTGCTTCGTTTCACAGAGCCGTTCCGTAGCCGGCAAAACGCTCTGTCCCGGGATGCGCGGGATCGCGTCGGGCAGGCAGGCACTCTGCCGCAACCGCTGATACAAAAGTTTTTCATCCGCCGTCAGGCGGTCGTTGTTCACGAAATGGACGACGACGCATAAAAGCAGGCCGGCTTTTCCTCAGCGATGAGGTGGCACGCAATCCGGGACCGCAAACATATCATCAGCTTTTACGGCAGGATTTCGGATCAGAAGGCCGTTCAGGCCGGGTCCGACTGAACGTTGCGCCGCCCTCCGTTCTGACCGGTCGCAATCACAGCAAACAACGGAAATTGGTCGGATCCGATCGCGGGACCGCGCCGGAAAGACACAAGGTCGCTCCCTTCTGTGAGGTAAAACTGATCAACCGGAAAGCGCAGTATCGGGTGATTTGCATCAAGACCGGGGAGGATGCCCGCCCCATACGCGTGTCCAGATACTGCCCGTGATGTTTGAACCGCTTTGCGGACCAGGACCAGGCCACATCGTTGAAATCGCCCGGGATTGCCACCGGCAGATCCGAATGTCGGGTCGGTGTGGCGGCACGCTTTATCTGCTCGTCGCGCTCCTGCGTCGTGTTTCCCGATACTGGCGGACGCGGATGCAGCCCAATGAAGTGAAAACATCCTCCGCCGGGCGACTGCAGATCAGCCAGCAGGGTCGGTGTGTTGTCATCAGACAGGGATTTCGTTTCAGCGGCGCGTTTCGAGATGCGTTGCGAAGATCATACCATAGTGGTTGTCCGTCACGTGGCGCACGACGGTCGGGAAGCGTGAAGGCGTTTCGCTGAGCGCCGTGTCCCATACTTCATTGGTCTCCGCCAGCAACAGAACATCAGGGGCGCTCAGCGAAATGAGATCGTTCAAAGCCGCATGGTTGTCATCCTCCATCAGCACGTTTGAGGCGAGCATCTTCAGCGTGTTTCGATCATCTCCACCAGGCACCGCGACGTCGGCCCGCGCCAGGGGCGTGAACGCAAAGACCTTCCGGCCCTGATAAAGCGCCGTCAGAACCATCAGCGAAATGAACGCAACCCGCTGGTTCTCCGGCAACGCCGTTCCGGCTAAGATCATGGCCAGCGAGAGCAGCAATATGTGCAGGCGCGGAAACGCCCACATCCTGACCCACCAGCGCGATGACGGGACGAGCGACAGAACTGTGGCACAGACGATCGCGGCACCGACCAGCCGCAGAGCAATGGCAGACAGTGTCATATGAACAAAAACTATGCACCCTGAGAAAACGCTGCAACCAGGGAGTGGTGGTGCCGGGATATTTGCGAACGGCTCAGAAACTGAGACGGTGGCCCGCAAGTTAAACCGCCCCGGCCGATGGTTGCCCCTGTGACAAATCTGCGATGGAAAGTGGTGCCATCGCCTTGCCATCGCATCCTCCGCCGGTAGTGTGACCGAAGGCGCATCTGAGCAATCAGCATTCTGTCCGACCCGGGCCGAACTGCCTGCAACAGGATGGCGTTGTGGCACCGGCCGGAAAATTGCGCAAATCAGCTCTGCTGACTTCTGTTGGCAGCAAAGCCGGATCAGAGGATTGTGATGCTGACAGATTACTGGGCCGGGGCCCTTCGACATACATGGCAGATCCCGGCGCACCTTGTCCGGCTGGACGGCGAATTCGATCTTAATTTTCTGGCATACGGCGAGGATGGGAATGACTACATTCTCAAAGTCATGCGGCCGGATTGCGAGGCCCGGCTTGTAGATATGCAGGTGCGTGCGCTGGAGCATCTTGAACAGATGGCCCCCGCCCTGCCCGTGCCGCGCGTGGTGCGGAGCGCGGCTGGCGATCCCTTCGTTACGATCAACGACGATGACGGCAAGCGGAGACTTGTCTGGCTTCTCGGGAAACTCCCGGGGCGTTGCTATGCCAAGGTCGCGCCGAAAAGCCCAGAACTGATTGAAGATCTCGGCGGGGTGCTGGCGGGATGCGCTGCGGCACTTTCGGATTTTGAGCATCCGGGCCTGAACCGCAGCTTCAAATGGAACCTGCCGGAAGCCGATCACATAGAAAACGACCTGAACTGCCTCGAAGATCCGGCCCGCCGGGCGATGATTGCCGGCATCGTCGGGGAATTCAAAAAGCTGAAACCTGCACTCAGTGCGCTGCCGCAGCAGGCCGTTCACAACGACGCCAATGATTACAACATCCTCGTGGATGGGGCGATGGGCGGCCCGCTGAGCATATCCGGGCTCATTGATCTGGGGGACATGTGCCGCGCACCACGCATCTGTGACCTGGCGATTGCCGCGGCTTATATCGTGCTGGAGTGCGACCATCCTGAGCGCGCGCTGGCGCGACTGGTGGCCGGATACCACGCGGTATCGCCCCTGACAGCGGCCGAGACGGACTTGCTCTGGCCCCTTCTGCGCGCGCGTCTGGCGGTCAGTGTCGTGAATTCGACGATCATGGCAAAAGCCACGCCGGATGATCCTTATATCATTGTCTCGCAGGCTCCTGCCTGGCGGTTTCTGGAGGGAGTAACAGTCAGTCGCCCCCTTCTCCGGGCGCGGTTGCGCGCGGCCTGCGGACTGCCGGTTACAGATGGCGCGGACCGCGCGCTGGCGTGGCTGAATGAAGCACGCGGAAGCTTTGCACCGGTCATCATGGAAGATCTCGCAAAGGCTCCGATGGGCAATCTCTCTGCCGACCGGTCGGCCATGCCACAAAACCCGTTTGCAATGACTGCCGCTGAGGCGGCAGAGCCGGGCGGCGAGGACGTGGCAGGCGCAGATTTCTGGCTCGGCTATTACCGCGAGCCGCGGCTCATCTACACCGACCGGGCCTTTCGCAAGGGCAGGTATAAAGCCGGCGACAGACGTTCTGTACATATGGCCGTGGATGTTTTCGCACCTGCGGACACGCCGGTACACGCGCCCCTGAAAGGCGAGGTTGTGATCGCGGAAAATCGCGAGAACCCGCTCGATTATGGCGGCATGATCATCCTGCGGCACGAAACACCGCAGGGCGACGTATTCTTCACGCTTTATGGCCACCTGGACCCGGAGTTTGTGTACAGGCTCGGGCCGGGCAAGATCATTGGACGGGGGCAGGCTTTCTGCTCTCTCGGTGCGCAGGCAGTCAATGGCGGCTGGGCACCGCATCTGCACTTTCAGCTGCTGATGACGGGTGATGGCATGGCGCCCACATGGCCAGGTGTCGCAGATCCCGACGATCTGCAGATGTGGGAGCAGCTTTGCCCGAACCCGGCGTGCCTGCTGAACCTGCCGGACGATAAAGTGAGATACGCACACCCGGACCGCGCAGGTGTCAGAGACCGGCGCCGCGCGCATTTCGGCGGCAATCTTTCCCTCACCTACCGCGATCCGCTGATGCTGATGCGCGGCTGGCGGCATCACCTTTTCGATGAATGGGGGCGGGTCTATCTCGATGCATACAATAACGTGCCGCACGTGGGTCATGCCCATCCGCGCATTCAGGCCGCGGCCGCTGATCAGCTGAAGAAAGTGAATACCAACACCCGCTATCTGCATCCGCTGCAGACCGCCTTTGCCGAAAAGATTCTGTCAAAACTGCCCGACAGCCTGCAGATCTGTTACTTCGTCAATTCCGGATCGGAGGCGAATGAACTGGCGCTGCGTCTTGCACGGGCCCATACCGGTGCGAAAGGCATGATCACGCCCGATCACGGCTATCATGGCAATACCACCGGCGCCGTCGATATTTCGGCCTACAAGTTTGCAAAGCCGGGCGGGACCGGCAAGCCGGACTGGGTCGAGCTGGTCGAGGTCGCAGATGATTATCGCGGCTCATTCCGGCGCAACGATCCGGACCGCGCAGCGCATTTCGCAGATCTCGTGAATCCGGCGATTGAGGCCTTGCAGGCCCGTGGATATCCTCTGGCAGGGTTCATCGCCGAAACTTTTCCGTCGGTCGGGGGCCAGATCATTCCGCCTCCGGGGTATCTTCAGGCAGTCTATGAAAAAATCCGCGCGGCGGGTGGTGTGTGCATTGCCGATGAGGTGCAGACAGGTCTGGGCCGGCTCGGCGCGTTTTACTTCGGGTTTGAGCATCAGGGCGCGCTGCCCGATATGGTGGTGCTCGGCAAGCCCGTCGGCAATGGCCATCCGATCGGGGTTGTCGTAACGACCCAGGAGATTGCGCAGAGCTTCGACAACGGGATCGAATTTTTCTCCACTTTCGGCGGCTCGACCCTGTCGTGCCGGATTGGGAAAGAGGTGCTCGATATCGTCGATGACGATGGCCTGCAGGAAAACGCCAAAGCGATGGGCACGCGGCTCAAGGCCGGATTAAACAGCCTCGCGCGGCGCCACGACAGCATCGGCGATGTACGTGGTATGGGCCTGTTTCTCGGCGTTGAACTGGTGTGCGCGCAGGGCGGCGAAAGCCCTGAAATCTGCAGCTATGTGAAGAACCGCATGCGGGATCATCGCATTCTGATCGGCAGCGAGGGACCAAAGGACAATATTCTGAAAATCCGCCCGCCCCTGACGATCGAAGCCGATGATGTCGATATGATCGTCGAAACCCTCGATACAGTTCTGGCAGAAGTTGCACTCTGGCAAAGCTGAGCGCT
>NZ_JAHEHZ010000047.1 GCF_024639605.1 Roseobacter sp.
AGGTTCACTGCGATCATTATCGTCACCCATTTGGGATCAAATGTGCCGCCATAGATCACTGGTCCGACAATGGGGATCACGATGTAGATGATTTCCAGAAAGTCGAGCACGAAGCCCAGCACAAAGAGTACCAGCATCACGATCAGGAAGACCTGGAATTCGTTGTCGAAGGACTTCAGGAACTGCTGGATATAGTGCTCACCGCCGAACGAAATCACCACGAGGTTCAGCAACTGAGACCCGATCAGGATGGTAAAGACCATGCTGGTCACTTTCGCGGTCTCGCGCACAACCGGGCTCAGTACGCCGGAAGTATAAAGGATCCAGCACGAAAAGAGCAGACCAAAGAGCGCATAAAGATAGGCGCCATAGGCAACAAAGAACGCAAACCAGTTCTCGAAACCCACCTCTTCGGTATTAATGCGCAGATCGAAATTGATGCCCACCAGGATGCAGACGATAATCGCCAGCGTGGACCAGATAATGACCTTTGGTGTGCGGTCCAGGTCTGTGAGTTTGCGATAAGCCGCCAGCATGATCGCGCCGCCTGCCCCCAGAGCCGCGGCGGGTGTCGGGTTGGTTATCCCGCCAAGGATCGATCCCAGCACCGCCACGATCAGAATGAGCGGCGGGAAGACCACGCGAATGAGTTCATTTTGCGCACAGATTTTCGTGGCATGCACCACCCCGTACATCAGCAGGGCGAACGGCAGGATCATCATCACCACGGTAACACCGGGGGAGGTGTCGGGCCGGACAAAGAGGATATCGGCAAGTACAACCAGTGCGGCCCCCGCGGCCCCGATGATCAGTGGCTGCGCCGGGGCGGTGGGCGAAACGCCCCGTGCTGTTGTCAGAAACAGTGTCGTCAGCACCAGCAGCACCGCGATTCCGGTGCCGATGGGTGCTGCATTTGCGATGGTGTCTTGCTGGAGGGTTGCGAGTTCTTCCTCGGTCAGACGCTCGGAGGTCTGCACCCCGCCGGCATCTTCGATGGCTGTCTGCTGTGCCACTGCCGCGTCCCACGCCTCTTGCCCGTGCAGCTCAATCATTGACGCTTTGCAGTCGTCGCCGACGTTTGTGCGCAGCGACGCGCTCTCGCCGATGTCGGAATAACGCGACACTGCCGTGCTCTGATCGCCGATAATTCCCAGATTGCCCAGCAGCACGGTGCCAACGATGATCAGAACCGGCGCGCCAAGAAACCAGGTAAAGGCCTCACTGCGTGTCACCGGCTCTGCGTTTGTGCTGCCCATCGGTACCGCGGGCGCCTTCTCAGGGTTCAGCAGCGCATAGCCAAAGGCGTAAAGCGCATAAAGCAGTGCCAGCAGGATGCCTGGCAGCAGAGCTGCCTGAAAGAGTGTACCGACCGACAACACCGCAGGCTCACCCAGATAGGTCAGCGCATCGGTGCAACCTTCTGCAACGGCACGTTTCTCCTGCGCTGCGGAATAAAGATCACCCGCCAGCGTGCCGAGCAGAACGATTACAATCGAGGGCGGAATGATCTGCCCCAGGGTACCCGAGGCAGCGATTACCCCGGTGGAAAGCTCCGGTGAATATCCGTTGCGCAGCATGGTGGGCAGCGCCAGCAGACCCATGGTTACGACCGTCGCGCCGACGATACCGGTAGAGGCCGCCAGAAATGCACCCACGACCACGATTGATACCGCAAGACCGCCGGGCAACGGGCCGAAAACACGCGCCATGGTGGTCAGCAGATCATTGGCGATCTTGGAGCGCTCGAGCGTAATGCCCATCAGAACAAACATCAGAACCGCCAGCAGCGTTTCGATGGACTGACCGGCCAGCACACGTTCGTTCATGCGGTTGACCACAAACGAAACGTTGCGGTCCAGTGCCACTTCCCACCCCGAGGAGAATACGGGCTCCGCGATCCTCGGCAGATCGGGATACCTGAATATCGAAATGGAATCGGCTTTGACGCCGGAATTTACCAGATCACGGTAGACCTGGCTGCTGGTATCAATGGCCTGATGGATCAGCAGGCCGGCGCTGTCCATCGCCGCGATGATCCCGAAGGAGATGACCCCTGCCCCCGCGATCGCAAAAGCGACCGGAAAGCCGGACAGAATGCCGCCAAAGAGGCAGATTGCTACAATGATCAGCCCGACTTCTACGCCGTCCAGTCCGAAAAACATGTCTTACGTCCCCTCAACACCGCAACCGGCGGGTCTCATCACGCGTTTTGCGCGCTTAATTGTTCAGTGCGCACCCTCGTACGCTTCTTCACCCTCGCCCAGCGTGTCGCGGTCGAGATATTTGTTTTCGCTTTCCTCGCCCTCACGCCATTCCTGAAATGACCGGAAGAACATCGCCATCGCCTGCAAAAACACCATCGCGGTGAAGGCGCAGAGCAGGATTTTGAAGAGGAAATAGCCGTTGAAACCGTTCGGACTGAAGCCGATGGTCTCCACGTTCCAGCGCAGTGCGCGTGATTTGTTCAGCAACCGGTCCAGCGTGTCGGAGGCGGAGGGGTTGGGCACGATCAGATGGCGCCACAGGAAGAACCAGCCGTACAGCCAGATCAGCACCGCCACCGGCATCATAAAAAAGAGCGCCCCGAACATGTCGATGACCTTTTTGGTGCGGAATTTCACCGCCGAATATACCAGGTCCACACGCACATGTCCGCCCTGTACAAAGGTGTAGGCCATGCAAAGGCACACCACGAGCGCGTTATAAAGTTTGAGTTCTTCGGCAAACCAGCTGATGTCGAACTGCAGCGGGATGCCGAAGCCAAACGAGATGTCCGGCCGGGTGAAAATCCGCTGCATGAAAACGATGATGATCTGCTGGATAACCATCAGCAGACCGGCCCAGGCGAAGAAGCGGCCGACGGTATTGGCGAACCCTTCGAGCACGCGGACATAGCCCCACATGATGTTGCCGCGCCAGATGCCGATGCCGAACATCACAAGGAAAGCGGTGAAGACGACAAAGAAAAACTCAACCGACCCGCCGTAATAGACAAACCGCATAATGGCCTGCTTGTCTGACCAGTCGAGCCACAGGGCCGGGTGCGTCAGCGCGTAGAAGAAGTTGTAAAAGGCCATCCCGATGTTCGAGATAAACCAGATTACACCATCGATGACCGCACTGCCGCCGGCGGCTGCTTCGTTTTCCATGTTTTCCCCTCCCCTGGTGCCGGCGTGCCGGCTCAGAGCATCTTCCGTCCTGGCCTGGCGGGACACAAGTTCTGAACGAAGGGCGGGTCCGCCGCCCTTCGTTTTATCTTAACGCCGGATCAGCCGTTAGCCAGAACGCGGTTCCGCTGTTCCACATAGAAACCGTCGGATTTCAGCAGCCAGTCAGAGCTTTGCGCAAGCGATTCCTCGAAAGAAGCACGGATTTTGGCGAAAAGCTCATCGCTCATGTTCTCATCCATGACTTTCTTGGACGCGGCACCAAAGGCATCCCAGACATCATCCGGGAACTGCAGCGTTTTGACACCCTGAGCCTGCAGACGCGCAAGCGCGGCGCCGTTGTTGGCCAGTGTTTCGGCCAGCTGCGTGTGGGTGGTCGCCATCGCTGCATTGGTGATGATTGCCTGATGCGCAGGGCTCAGTTCGTTAAAGACATCAAGGTTCACACCTGCCGCCAGAGCAGAGCCCGGCTCATGGAAACCGGCGGTGTAATAGACTTTGGCGACCTCCTGGAAGCCAGCGCGCTCATCCGCGAACGGACCAACCCACTCCAGACCATCCAGAGCACCGGAGCTCAGCGCCTGGTAAAGTTCGCCGCCGGGGATGTTCTGCACGGATGCACCAAGTTCGCCCAGCACCTTACCGCCGAGACCAGGCATCCGGAATTTCAGGCCGTTGAAGTCTTCCGCGGAGTTGATTTCATTGCGGAACCAGCCGCCGGACTGCGAGCCCGAGTTGCCGGCGATGAAGGATTTGAGGTTGAAGATATCGCCCAGCTCGTTGTGCAGCTCATGGCCGCCACCGTGGTGATACCAGTTGGTGAATTCCTGTGCCGTGCCACCGAAAGGCACGGATGTGAAATAGGCATAGCCCGGGTGCTGACCAATGAAGTAATAGTCAGCGGAGTGATAGAGATCGGCCTGACCCGAGGACACCGCGTCAAAGACCTCAAAAGCGCCAACCAGTTCGCCGGGTGCTTTTTTCTCGATGGTGAGGGCACCGTCGGACATCGCGCCGACCATTTCCTCGAAATATGTGGCTGCGTCATCCAGAACGGCAAAGCCGCGGGGCCAGGATGTGACCATTGTCAGGGTGCGGTTGCCCTGTGCGTATGCAGGTGCTGCAAGCGTTGTGGCTGCGGCGGCGGAACCGCCAAGTGCAGATGTCTTCAGAAATGAACGACGATCCATGTTGATACTCCTCCCATATCAGTGTCCCGCGCGCAGAGGTGCCCGCGGGTTTGGTGTGTGAGCACATTAGTAAAACTGCTGCGATTGGAAATACCTGGTAGTACGTATTAAGGCCTGCATATCCGTTTCTGATCAGGTTTTCTTTCGGTTTTCGGCCGGACCAGGGTCTGGTCGGTCGGGCGTCGCGCCGCTCGGCGCTTTGATTCTGTCCGGAATCGACGTACCAGATAACTATGATGCGTCTGCCTTCTCTCCCGCGTCCCAGCTACGCGCAGAAACTGTCGCTTGTGGCGACGGTGCCGCTGATCGCCGCGGTGGCGGCAATCGCATTTTTGGTGGCACATCAGTCGCGCGCACTGGCCGAACGCGAGATCCGGGCGCTGGAAGTTCAGCTCATCGAGGCCAAAAAGGCCGAGCTGCGCAATTACGTGACCCAGGCACGGAACGGATTTTACTTTATTTACGGCAATGCGGCCCCCGATGATCAGCAGGCCCGCGACCAGGTAGCACAGATCCTCTCCGCCATGATCTACGGCGAAGACGGGTTCTTTTTCGTCTATGACTATGACGGCAACGTGCTGGTCAGCCCGCGCCAGACCGACCGGATCAATCGCAACTGGTCGGGCCAGACCGACAGCGAAGGCACACCGATCACCGATGAGATCATCCGGCTTGCGCGTTCCGGTGCCGGATATCACAGTTATCTCTGGCCCAAACCATCGACCGGTGAAGAGGCGCGCATGATCAGTTACGTCACCAGCTTTCCCAGCTGGCGATGGGCGGTGGGAACGGGCGTCTATATAGATGATGTGCTGGCCTCGGTCGCCTCTGCCAGGGCGGATGTCGAGGACCGGGTGCAGCAGACGTTTGTCTATATAAGTGTGATTGCACTGGCGGCGCTGCTGCTGGTGTTTTTCACCGGGATGGGGCTCAATATCCGCGAGCGGCGTCTGGCCGATGTCAAACTGAAAAAGCTCACCCAGAGGGTGCTTGATGCGCAGGAAGAAGAACGCGGCCGGGTGGCGCGCGAGCTTCATGACGGGATAAGCCAGATCCTCGTGGGCGTGCGCTACGCGCTCGACACGGCACGCCGGCGCATCGACAAAGACCAGGCCAGCGCTGCGGAACCGCTTGCACGGGGCATTTCGTCCCTTGGCGAAGCAATATCCGAGGTGCGCCGCATCAGCCGCGATCTGCGCCCCGGCGTCCTGGACGATCTTGGCCTTGGTCCGGCGATCAGAACCCTGACCGAAGAATTCAGCGCCCGGACAGGCATCGACACGGTTTTCGAAACGGTGGTCTTTCGTAACCGTCTTGATCCGGAAGCCAAGATTGCCCTTTACCGCATTGCCCAGGAAGCGCTGACCAATATCGAGCGGCACGCACAGGCGACGCGCGTCAATGTCGATCTGCGGGGTCATAAACGGGGCGCCACTCTGCGCATTTCCGACAACGGGCGCGGCATGACCAACGATGACGGCAATGCAACCGGTGGCATGGGCCTGCGCAATATGCAGGAGCGTATTGAACAGCTCGACGGTTTTTTCCTCGTCAGTACCGGCCGCAACGGCCATGGTACGGTAATCGAGGCAAGCGTGCCACTGACGCATCTGCTGCCGCCCGAAACCGACACCCGCCAGCCTGAGAAAGCACCGGTATGAGCATCAGCCCCCCTGTCCGTGTTCTGATCGTCGATGACCATCCGATGGTGGCGGAGGGCATTCAGTCGATCCTCGAGAGCTATGATGATCTGGTGATTGCGGGCAGCTGCAAATCGGCGCGCGATGCCATTGACGGCCTTGATGCCTTCGATCCGGATGTGATCCTGATGGATCTGAACATGCCGGATATGAGCGGGCTTACCGCAACTGAGATCGTGCTGGAACGCCGCCCCGGCACCCGCATTCTGGTGCTGTCGATGCATGACAGCGCGGAATATATCTCTTCGGCACTCAGTCACGGAGCGATGGGCTATATCCTCAAAGATGTGCCGACTGATGAAATTAAACAGGCCATCGATGCGGTCATGGCCGGACAGCAGTACCTGTGCACCGGTGCGCGCGGCTCACTTGCCCCGGACAAACGCGATGGCCGTGAAGCCCTGACCGGGCGCGAGCAGACAATCCTTTTGCAGCTGGCACAGGGCAGATCAAACAAGGAGGTCGCCAAGGCGCTGGATATCTCGGTGCGCACTGTTGAGACGCACCGCAAAAACATCAAACGTAAACTTGGCATTTCGAGCACAGCGGGGCTGACCCGTTATGCGCTGGAGCACGGCGTGCTTCAGGGGACAGGCGTCAGCCTCTGATCTGTGTGCGGGCCGGGCGAGCGCCTGGCGCGCGCGCCTGAAACTGGTCTGCACCGCGCACCTGTTTTTGCAGGCCTGGCCTGGGTGTTCTGCCTTCATTCAGTTGTGAACGGCGGGCACGGCGGCTGGCTGCCGTACCGCAGCAGACCATTCCCGCTGAGCGCGCTGGCGCCTATAACATGAAATCCGATCCCCGCACAGGAGCAGCAAACAGGCCGGATTATTCACGTTAATGTCGTAGTGAAACCCCAAAACGAAAGATAATGTCGAAATTTAATGCCCAGCGGACATAATTTTTGCCCGAATGGGTGTTGACGCCCCTGCCCGACCCCCATAATGTCGCGCGGGCATGAAGGAGCCACAGAGCTATGACCGACCTGGTCGTCATTGTAGGAGACACGCGCATGGGCCGGTAACGGTGAGACCATAGTCTGATCCATGCGCCCCCGCCACAACCGGGGGCTTTTTTATGCGCAAACGAAATCAGGCCTGATGGCAGGCCGGTACGGAGTTGAGAGATATGACACGGCAAATGTCCGGTGCGAAAATGATTGTTCAGGCGCTGATTGATCAGGGCGTGGACACCGTCTTTGGCTATCCCGGTGGCGCCGTGCTGCCGATTTACGACGAGGTCTTTCAGCAAAACGCGATCCGGCACATTCTGGTGCGCCACGAACAGGGTGCGGTGCATGCAGCCGAAGGATATGCACGTGCCACGGGCCGTCCTGGTGTCGTGATCGTGACCTCGGGGCCCGGCGCCACAAATGCGGTGACCGGCCTGACCGATGCGCTGATGGATTCGATCCCCATCGTGGTTCTGACCGGCCAGGTGCCGACCTTCATGATCGGCTCTGACGCTTTTCAGGAAGCCGATACGGTGGGCATCACGCGTCCCTGCACCAAACACAACTGGCTGGTTAAAGAAACTGACGCGCTGCCCGGCGTGCTGCATGAGGCCTTTCATGTGGCAACCAGCGGTCGTCCCGGGCCTGTCCTCGTGGATATCCCCAAGGACGTTCAGTTTGCCACTGGCAGCTATCACGCGCCGAAACCCTCCACCTCGCATTATCAGCCGGTGCTGAAGGGGGATATGGAAGAGATCACCGAGCTTGTCGCCGCAATCGAAAAAGCCAGACGCCCAGTATTTTACACCGGCGGTGGAGTGATCAATTCGGGCCCGGCAGCAAGCCAGTTGCTGCGCGAACTGATCGAAGCGACAGGATTTCCGGTAACCTCGACCCTGATGGGACTCGGGTCTTATCCTGCTTCGGGTGACAAATGGCTGGGCATGCTGGGTATGCATGGGCTTTATCAGGCCAATATGGCGATGCATGACTGCGATCTGATGATCAACATCGGGGCACGTTTTGATGACCGGATCACCGGGCGCGTCGATGCCTTCAGCCCGAAATCCGTGAAAGCGCATATCGATATTGATCCGTCGTCCATCAACAAGGTGATCAAGGCGGATATTCCGATAGTCGGCGATGTGGCCCATGTTCTGGAAGATATTCTGAAGGTCTGGAAATCCCGCGGTCGCAAAACCAATTCGGAGGCGCTGGCCAAATGGTGGAAGCAGATTGAGGAATGGAAGGCGGTTGACTGCCTTAAATTCACCCAGGCCGGCAAGACAATCAAACCACAGTACGCGCTGGCACGGCTTGAGGCGCTTACCAAGGATCACGACCGGTATATCTGTACCGAAGTGGGTCAGCACCAGATGTGGGCCGCGCAGTATCTCGGGTTTGAAGACCCGAACCGCTGGATGACCTCCGGCGGGCTTGGCACCATGGGTTACGGTTTTCCTGCATCGATCGGTGTGCAGATGGCCCATCGCGATGCGCTGGTGATCAATGTGGCGGGAGAAGCGTCATGGCTGATGAACATGCAGGAGATGGGGACGGCGGTGCAGTACAACCTGCCAGTCAAACAGTTTATCCTGAACAATGAGCGTCTGGGCATGGTGCGCCAGTGGCAGGAGTTGCTGCATGGTGAGCGCTATTCCCAGAGCTGGTCAGAGGCCCTGCCCGATTTCGTGAAACTGGCCGAAGCCTTTGGCGCTAAGGGCATTCTCTGCTCGGATCCGGATGATCTCGACGATGCGATCATGGAGATGATCAACCACGACGGGCCGGTGATTTTCGACTGTCTGGTGGAAAAGCACGAGAACTGCTTCCCGATGATCCCGTCCGGGAAGGCGCATAACGAGATGCTTCTGGGTGAAGCAAGCACCAAAGGCGTGATCAAAGCCGACGGCGCGGTGATGGTCTGATCCCGCAGGACCAATAATACCGGCGCGCCCCTGAAACACGGGGCGGCCTGCAAGAAACTGAAAGGCCATCAAAATGTCCGCACTGAAAATTAAAAAAGGCGCCACCAGCCATTCCGCCTATAACCTGCGTCCCACATTTTCGGATGTCGTCGAACGCCACACCCTGGCGGTGCTTGTAGAAAACGAACCGGGTGTTCTGGCGCGTGTTATCGGACTTTTCTCGGGACGCGGATATAACATCGACAGCCTGACTGTCGCCGAGGTCGATCACACCGGTCATCTGAGCCGGATTACCATCGTCACCTCGGGCACGCCGCAGGTGATTGAGCAGATCAAGGCACAGCTTGGCCGGATCGTGACCGTGCATGATGTGCATGATCTGACCGTCGAGGGCGCCTCGGTTGAGCGCGAGCTTGCGATGTTCAAAGTGTCAGGTACCGGCGACAAACGCGTTGAAGCGTTGCGCCTTGCGGATATTTTCCGGGCAAATGTCGTGGACAGCACGCTGGAAAGCTTCATCTTCGAGATTACCGGCGCGCCTGACAAAATTGATGCATTTGCCGAACTGATGCGCCCTCTCGGCCTCTCAGATGTTGCACGTACCGGTGTGGCTGCACTGTCAAGGGGCAGCTGACGCGGGCGATGCCGGCCTGATCAGCCCTGCGACACCCTGCGGCGCGGTTCGATGGCGGGGGCCTCATATCTCGACAATGAAACGACTTCGGCCGGCGCCTGGGGACGCGCCGGGAAAGACCTGCTGCGCCGCCTGAGGGCTTCAGGCAGGTCCGCGCCCGCCTGCCCCAGCAGCAACCGCGGGTTCTGAACACGTCTCAGAGACGACACTTCCTCCATATCGAACTGAACCAAATCGCCGGCATCAAAAAAATCGCCCTTTGACAGGACATCGTCCGGCGCGTTCAGAAATGCCAGATCCCCCTGATCTTCGCACCAGATGACCGCTTTGCGGTCTGTTGGATCGCTCCAAAGTACTACCCCAAGCATTGCTGACATTCCAATCCTTTAGTTACCTACTTAAGGTAGCAAACTGTTAACCGTATTCCCCCCAGAAAATTACCTGCGCACGCTTGGATTTTGTGTCTTCCTGGACTACTGTTGACACAATTGCGAACTCATACTGATGCCATTCCGCGTCATACCGTTAATATTTGATTAATCTAAGCGTGCCTGTTTCGCATACCGAAACACAGGGAGCGCCATCAAAAAGTGAGCGAACGCAATGCCTTCCCTGACACCCACACCGGCGCAGCTGCGCAATATGTTTGGTGAAAACCTGCGTTTTCTGGCCCGCGATTACCCGTCGATCTCGGCTTTGTCGCGCGACCTGGGAATCAACCGGACGCAGTTTAACCGGTACCTGAGCGGCGAGAGCTTTCCACGCCCGGATGTACTGTCGCGGATCTGTGACTTCTTTTCTGTGGATGCCCGCGTCCTGCTGGAACCGGTCGCCGAAATCGGAATGGACGCGGGTCGGATTTCGGGCACGTATATGAAAGATTTCATGGTCGATTCCGTGCAGACCGTGCCGGAGGATATGTTTCCGTCCGGGTTTTACCTCTTTTCGCGCCGCAGTTTTGTAAAGCAAAACGAATTTGTGCGCGGCCTGGTTCAGGTCAGGCGTGATGACGGTAAAACCTATCTTCGCGGTTATGAGCCGCGCATAGCACTTGCCATGCAGGGCATTCCCGCTGATCCCAGCGCCCGCGAATACCGGGGCCTCGTTATGCGTCTCGAAGACGGGGTGGCAGCGACGGTGATGCGGCGTCACGGGATGACCGCGTCCTTCAACTATCTGTCGCGGGTCAACTCTTTTGAAAACAATTACTGGGTCGGCTATGTCGCGCGCACTGTGCGTGAGACCTCTTCTGCTCCGCGTATGGCGCGTCTGGTTTATGAACATCTGGGGCAAAACCGATCCCGGATCATGCAGGCCGCGCGCGAGGGTGGTTTCTGCTCGCTCGAAGAGCTGTTGCCCTTCCATCAGCGGCTTTTGCAGCCCAACGATATTTTCCGCTGACGCGCGCTGACCCAGGTGTCGCCACAGGAAAACTCAGGTCGCTTTGATCTCTTCACAGCGTGCGGTTTTGTGTAGGCTTTTGTGATCATCATAGGAGTGTTCCGCCGTGACCGACAACCTGACAGATCTCAGCACAGTGCGTCGCCCGATCGAACAGGCCAATGGCCTGCCCAATGCGCACTACACCGATCCGCAGATCTATGATGAAGAAAAACACGCACTGCTCATTGAAGGATGGGCAGGGCTTGGCACCGGAGCGGATGTGCCGGAGGCCGGAGACGCGCTGCCGCTTGATTTTCTCGGAATACCGCTGCTGATGGTGCGCGACCGCTCCGGCGGCCTGAACGTATTTCAGAACATCTGCCGGCACCGGGGCATGATACTTGTCACTGAACCGCGTAAAATAGAGGGGGCGATCCGCTGCCCCTATCACAGCTGGTGTTACAGCACCGAAGGCCGTCTGGTCAGCACCCCGCACGTGGGCGGGCCCGGTCAGAACCGCCATGAAGCGATCGATAAAGAAACTCTTGGCCTGATCAAAGTCCGCAGCCATATCTGGAACGACCTCGTTTTTGTGAATATTTCGGGTACCGCGGCGCCCTTTGAGGAAGCTTTCAGCCCGCTGCTGGAGCGCTGGAAAGAGTTCGACGTACCGATGTATCATGGCGGTGCTGACAGCATCATCCGGTTTGATCTGAAAACAAACTGGAAGCTGATCGTCGAGAATTATTGTGAGAGCTATCACCTGCCCTGGGTGCACCCCGGTCTGAATTCATACTCGCGGCTTGAAGATCATTATCACATTGAACTGCCGGGCGGATTTTCGGGCCAGGGCACTCATGTCTACCGCCAGCTTAAAGGCGAGGATGGCGAGGTTTTCCCTGATTTTCCCGGCCTTTCAGAGAAATGGCAAACGGCCGGAGAATACGTCACCTTTCTGCCCAATGTAATGGTTGGTGTGCAGCGCGATCATATGTTCGCGATCATCCTTGATCCGCGCGGCGTGGACCGCACCATCGAGACTGCACATCTCTACTATGCGCAGCCCGAAGTATCTCCGGCCATGCGCGCGAAAAACGCAAGGCTCTGGGCCGGGGTATTTGAAGAGGATATCATGGCGGTCGAGGGGATGCAGCGGGGCCGCAGTGCGCCGGGCTTCGACGGAGGACGCTTTTCGCCCGCAATGGACGGTCCGACGCATCTTTTTCACGACTGGGTTGCAGAACGCGTTGCAGAGCGCCGCGCTGCTGCCCGGGCCGCTGAATGAGCACGCTGGATGCGCGGCTTCTGGCCGCGCATGAGGCCGGCGATCAGGCAGCGCTTGTGACGCTGTACACGCAAGCAGCAGACGAGGCGGCAGATGAGGATGCCGCCGGTTTTTATCTCACGCAGGCCTATATCTACGGGCTTGAACTGGGCCACAGCGCGACCTGTGCGCTGCGCGCCCGTCTGGTGGCGATGGGGCGTGAGACCCCTGCCCCTCAATCCTCAGAGAGCTGACGATAAAGGTGCCATGATGCGTGTCCCAGCACCGGCAACACGACCAGCAACCCCAGAAACCCGGGCAACAGTGCGGCAAAGGTCAGAACCGCAATCACCGCAGCCCAGGTGAGCATGACCAGAGGGGCCGCCCGCACCGCGCCGAAACTGGTAATCATGGCGGTGATGAAATCCACTTCACGGTCGAGCAGAAGCGGCAGGCCTATCACAGCCACAGCAAAGATCAGAACGGCGAAAACCGCGCCGACAAGCGTGCCGAAGGCCAGCATGCTCAGCCCGTTCAGCGTCAGAAAAACATCAAGAGAGGATGAGACATTCGTCATGGTACTCAGGCCCATGAAGAGCGCGAAAATCATATGCCCGAGAAAAAACCAGAAAAGGAATATTACCACCATCATGGTGCAGAGCGATGGCAGCTGGCGCAGCCTTTGCTGCCAGATGACGCCAAATACCACACCGGGCGTGATCGGCAGGCCGGCATCGAGGCGACGCGAAATCTCGTAAAGCCCCACCGCCGCGAAGGGCCCGAGCAGCGGAAAACCGATTGCCGCCAGCACCAGCCAGAAGGTATGGCCCGTCATCACTGTCACCGCCCACATTGCCCAGCCGGCGAGCGCATAAAAGGTGCCGAAGATGATCCCGTAAAACGGATGCTTTACAAAATCGCGCAGCCCCCGGCGCAACGCTGTGCGGAGGTCAGAAAACGTGGCCGGACGCATCCCGGGCGCTCCCATGCGCTGGTGTTGTTCCTGTGTCAGTGCTGTCATGACGAATCCCTCCCTTGCCCTTATGCAATCATACCATAGCGGGGCGTTTTTGAGGCCATTCGGTTGCCTGATGCCACCGCTGCGCGATCTGCAGCAGATGCGTGTCGCTGCCAGGACGCCCGATCAGCTGGACGCCCATCGGCAACCCTGCCGGGCCAAATCCGCAGGGCACGGCCAGAGCCGGCAAACCGATCAGCGAGGCCGGTACCACCACCTGCATCCAGCGGTGATAGGTGTCCATTGTCACTCCGGCGATCTCGCCGGGGTATTCCAGATCCGCATCGAAGGGCCAGAGCTGTGCTGAGGGCAGCACGAGGGCGTCAAACCTATCGAAAAGCGTCATGGCGCAGCGATACCAGTCAGAGCGGATCATATGCGCGTCCCAGACCGCCTCAGCCGACAGCGCCCGGCCCCTGGCGATTTCCCGGAGCATTGCGTCCTTCAGATGCGCGCGCCGCGCCGGATCATCGAAATCCGCGCGCCGCCGCATGGCATGCGAATGCGCGCGCAGCAGCTCCCAGCTGTGCCAGAGTGCATCAGAGCTGAACGGGGGCGCAATCTCCTCAATCGCCCACCCGAGCCCGGACATATCCTCCAGCGCAGCAGTGCAGAAAGCAGATATCCCCGCCTCACAGGCAAGTGCCCCGCCCCAGTCGCCCAGCCATCCGAGCCGTGGCGTGCCTGTCAGCCCGTCGATCTGCGGCAGGGCCGCTGTGTGTGTCCGGCCAAAGGGCACGCGCGGGTCCGGCCCTGCGAGTGTGTCCAGCAGCGCGGCCAGATCGGCGGGGCTGCGCGCCATCGGTCCGTCGGTGGACAAATCGTCGGTGAAAGCCTGACCCCCCGGCTCATCCGGCACCAGACCCCATGTGGGCCGCATTCCATACACATTATTCCAGGCCGCCGGGTTGCGCAGTGAGCCCATCATGTCCGAGCCGTCGGCCAGACAAACCATTCCCGTAGCCAGAGCAGCCGCCGCTCCGCCTGAAGACCCTCCGGCCGATTTCGTCAGATCATAGGGATTGCGGGTCGTGCCGTGCACAGGATTGAATGTATGGCTGCCGAGGCCGAATTCGGGCGTATTGGTTTTGCCGACGATGATGGCGCCGGCAGCGCGCATACGCGCTACGATCAGATCATCCGATTGCGCGATTTCCCCGGCAAAAAGCGGTGATCCTTTCGACGTGGGCAGACCCGCGACGTTAACGAGGTCTTTGATTGCGAGGGGGATACCGTGCAGCCAGCCTTTGGGTTTTTCTGCGTCGGCCGCGCGTGCGTCGGCCAGCAGAGCGTCTTCGTCCCGCAATGAGACGATCGCGTTCACCGCACCGTTCACCTCAGCCACACGCGCAAGCGTTGCGCGCATCACCTCCTCGGCGCTGATGTCGCGGCGCGCAATGGCGGCGCTGAGATCAAGCGCGTCCCGGCCACAGATCACCGGCCTGCCCCGCGTTCGGCCGGAAGGGTGCCTTCGTGCGCGATAATTTCCGAAAGAGCTGCCCCGCACGTCGACAGGGGATTTCCCCCCGTCATGGTCAGTCGCCCTGGGCCTCGGCCCGCGACTTGCCCGACACATCGAGCGCCAGGGTCGCGGCCATGAAGCCATCGAGATCCCCGTCCAGAACACCCTTGGTATCGGAGGTCTCAAAGTTGGTGCGCAGGTCTTTGACCATCTGATAGGGCTGCAGAACGTATGACCGTATCTGGTTGCCCCAGCCTGCATCACCCTTGTTTTCATGCGCCTCATTTATCGCGGCGTTGCGCCGGTCGAGTTCGAGCTGATAGAGGCGCGATTTCAGCGCTTTCATCGCTATGTCGCGGTTCTGGTGCTGTGATTTCTCTGAACTGGTCACCACGATGCCGGTGGGCGCGTGGGTGATCCGCACCGCCGAATCGGTGGTGTTCACGTGCTGGCCGCCCGCACCTGACGACCGGTAGGTGTCGATGCGGATGTCCGACGGGTTCACCTCAATCTCGATGTTGTCATCCACAACCGGATAAACCCAGACCGAGCTGAACGACGTGTGCCGTTTAGCGGCGCTGTCAAAGGGTGAGATACGCACCAGACGATGCACGCCGCTTTCCGATTTCAGCCAGCCATAGGCATTCGTACCACTGATCTTATAGGTCGCGGATTTGATGCCGGCCTCTTCGCCGTCACTCATCGCCTGCAACTCGACCTTATAGCCCTTTTTCTCGGCCCAGCGGACGTACATCCGCGCCAGCATCGAGGCCCAGTCGCAGCTTTCAGTACCGCCCGCGCCGGCGTTGACCTCGAGGAAGGTATCATTGCTGTCCGCTTCGCCGTTCAGAAGAGCTTCGAGCTCTTTCTGCGCGGCTTTGCGGGCCAGCGATTTCAGTGCGGCTTCGGCGTCCGAGATCACCTCTTCGTCTTCTTCCATCTCACCAAGTTCAATGAGCTCGCTGTTATCTGCAAGATCCTGCCGGATGGTCTCATAGGTCTCCATCGCGTCCACAAGCATCTGCCGGTCACGCATCAGTTTCTGCGCGGCATCCGGATCGTCCCAGAGATTGGGATCCTCGACGCGGGCGTTAAATTCCTCAAGCCGGTGCGGTGCCGTTTCAATATCCATCCGCTGCGCCAGCAGGTTCAGGGATTTCTTGATCTGTTCGACAGTATTCTGTGCGTCTGCGCGCATGGGTGAGCCTCGGCTGGATATGGTCAGGATGTGATAGACCAGCGCCTGCGCAGCAGCAAGCGCCGGGGCGGGCAGATGTCAGTAGAGCCCGCCGGAACTGATGGTGCCAAAGCCCGCGTTGGGGCCCACGGTCACCGTGTCGCCGGTAGATGTGGTTACCTGCCGTCCCTGCTGGCTCTGCCCGACCTCTTCAAAGAGCGGCAGATCAGCCCCCATGGCAAAGCCACCGTCATACATCAGACCAAAGATTGGCTCTTCGCCAGAGCGGAAATACTCCGCCACGACTGCTTCACCGGAGGCATCATCACTCAGACGGGCACCGGTGAACCGGTCGATCTTGATGAACCGGCCGCCCGGCGGAATTTCAAACGGGCCACCGCCATATTTTTTGGTCGCCTCCTGCATGAAACGCTGAAACACCGGGCCGCACATGCCGCCGCCTGACGCGCCGCGCCCAAGCCCGCGCGGCTGGTCATATCCGATATAGCATCCGGCCACGATATTGCTGGTGAAACCCACGAACCATACATCTTTGGCGTCGTTTGTCGTGCCGGTTTTCCCGGCGGTCGGCACAGGCAGGTTCACGGTGCGCGATGCCGTGCCACGCTCCACCACACCGCGCATCATCGAGGTCAGCTGATAGGCGGTGATCGGGTCCATCACACGTTCGCGGTTTGAGACGATTTTCGGTGCCACGCCGGGACGCAGACCGGTATCCGCACAGTCTCCGCAATAGCGGTCATCATGCCGGTAGATGGTTTTGCCATAGCGGTCCTGAACGCGGTCCACGAGGGTTGGCTGCACCCGCTCACCCCCGTTTGCAAACATCGCATAGGCGGCAACCATCCGGTACAGAGTGGTCTCTTCGGACCCCAGTGCATTGGCCAGAAATGTACCCATATTGTCATAAACGCCAAATCGTTCGGCATAGCGCGCGACCACGTCCATACCGACTTCCTGGGCCAGACGGATGGTCATCAGGTTCCGCGACCGTTCGATGCCTGTGCGCAGCGGCGTCGGCCCGTAGAACTCATTGGAGGCATTGCGCGGGCGCCACAGGCCCTGGGGCGTATCGATTTCGATGGGCGCGTCCACAACGATTGTTGCGGGCGTGTACCCGCTGTCGAGTGCCGAGGCATAGACAAAGGGCTTGAAGCTCGATCCGGGCTGCCGGCGCGCCTGGGTGGCACGGTTGAACACGCTAGACTGATATGAAAATCCGCCCTGCATCGCGATCACGCGGCCGGTGTTCACATCCATTGCCACAAAACCGCCCTGCACTTCCGGCACCTGGCGCAGCGACCAGCGCACGAAACTGCCGTCCTCATCAGAGGTGATTGCGCGCACATGAACCACATCGCCCACGTCGAGCAGATCACTGGCAGCATCTGCTTTCGGTCCGGTCTTGCCGTCACGGCTCCGTTTCCGCGCCCAGGTCACATCGCGTGCAGCGATAAAATGACCCTCCGCGTCTTCTTCGACATTTTCGATGCCGATCCTTGCGTCACCGCCGCCAAGCGACAGGACAACCGCCGGATACCAGGGGCCATCCAGCTCAATGTCCCGGGCGATTTTTGCCTCACTCAGTGCCGCGCGCCAGGCGTCTTCGGAGCCAAGCTCTTCGGGGGCAATTTTCACACGGGCTTCGCGGTAAATACCCTGCGTGCGGTCGTAGACTTCAAGCTCGCGGCGCAGCGATTCCGCGGCAATCGGCTGCATTTCCTGATCGATTGTGGCGCGCACCGTCAGACCGCCTGTGAAAAACTCGCCCTCGCCGAAATCCTCGCTGAGCTGCCGGCGTATCTCGTCGGTGAAGTAGTCCCGGGGCGGCAGAATCTCCTTGAAGCTTTCAAAGTCGCCATTCTGCACGGAGCGCAGCGGGGCGTTGCGTTCCTGCTCATAGGCGGCGGTGGTAATGTATCCGTTCTCCATCATCTCTCTGAGAACGAAATTCCGCCGGGCCAGCAGACGGTCTTTCTGGCGCACGGGGTGATAATCACTCGGCGCTTTGGGCAGAGAGGCGAGGAAAGCCGCCTCATGCGGCTCAAGATCAATCAGGGGTCTGTTGAAATAGGTCTGTGCGGCTGCGGCAACACCATAGGAATTCTGACCAAGGAAAATCTCGTTGAGATACAACTCAAGAATCTTCTCTTTGCTCAGCGTTTCTTCGAGGCGTGCGGCCAGGATGATCTCTTTGATTTTGCGTTCCGCGCGCCGGTCGCCCGACAGCAGGAAATTTTTCATCACCTGCTGGGTTATCGTCGAAGCCCCGCGCACGTCCTGACCACGCGAACGCACAGCATCAATGACGGCCGCACCGATACCGCGCAGGTCATACCCGTCATGCTCGTAAAAGTTTTTGTCCTCGGCTGATATAAATGCCTGTTTCACCAGATCCGGGATTGTCTCAGCCGGGGCAAAAAGCCGCCGCTCGGTCGCGAATTCATCGATGATCTGACCCTGGCCGGAGTAAATCCGGCTGATCGTCGGAGGGGAATACTGCGCCAGCGACTCGTGGCTTGGCAGGTCACGGCCATAGACCCAGAAAATAGCACCCACCGTAAGCGCCACCATGCCGATGGCCATGGTGATCGTGGTGAAGATGCCGCCAAGAAATGACAGAATAAACCGGAACAAGGGGGGTCGCCTTTATTGTGCGCTGCAGCCGTGCGTCAACATATAAGCCTTGCCCGCGCAATGGTCAAAGCGATGCGCCGGCGCGCGCACAATTGTTACTGGCGCAAAAGAGCCCGGCGGGCGAGATCCTGCGCACGCCACTCCAGCAGACTTTCTGCAAGGGCGCCGACCATCTGTGCGCGCCATTCAGGGCGACGCAGGTTTTCCAGATCCCGCGCGCTGGACAGAAACCCGACCTCAATCAGGACCGACGGGATGTCGGCGGACTTCAGCACAGAAAATCCCGCACGGCGCAGCGGCCGGCTGTTCATCGGACCACCCGCACGGGTCATGCCGCGGATCAGCAGCGCGGCCAGCGCATCGGTGCGCGGCTCGGTCTCCTGGCGCGCCAGATCCAGCAGGATACCGGCCACCTGATCGTCAGACCCCGTCAGATCCGCGCCCGCGATAATATCTGCCCGGTTGTGGCGCGCTGCAAGCTGGCCGGACGCCTTGTCGCTCGCCTCCTCGGACAGAACATAAACTGTCGCCCCGTGAGCGCCACCCTGCTCAAGTGCGTCGGCGTGCAGCGACAAAAAGACATCCGCGCGGGCCTGGTGCGCACGCGCCACGCGGGCATTGAGCGAGACAAAGACGTCGCGGTCGCGTGTGAGCGCCACCCGGACGCCCGCAGCATCCAGGACCTCGCGCAGCTCAAACGCAAATTCCAGCATCAGTTCTTTTTCCGTCACACCGTCGCGTTCGGCCCCCGGATCGATGCCGCCGTGGCCCGGATCAACCGCGACAACGAAACGGTCATCTGACTTTGGCGCCACGGAGGATGCTACATCCTCGCGCGGCCAGAGCGCGGTATCGGGCACGCCTGCTGCTGCGGCAAATTCTTCCGCAGTCGTCGGATGGAATGTCATCTGCAGCATGGCGCGCCCGGTGCCGGGATCAATTGCCATCCCGATGTCGCGCGGCAAAGCCGGCTCGGCCAGGGACGCAACCAGGCGCGACCAGCCCGGTTGATAGACGCCGAACCTGATCTCCTGCAACAGATCGCTGCCTTTTTGCAGGTCCCCGGCGCGCACACCTGTCCAGTCGGTTTCTCGGAAATCGATCACCAGACGCGCGGGATTATCCAGCGTAAAGACGCGGTACGGCACGCCACGGCTCAGCGACACCTGAAAACCTGTGCGGCCAAACCAACCCGGCGCACTGCCGCTTTGCTGCACATCAATGCCTGCATAGCCCGTGCTCTGCTCCGCGCCGGCCGGAAATACCGTCACGCATACCACAAGGGCGGCTGCCACAAGCTGTCGGATCATCTGCTCATCTGCCTGCTTTTTGCGTCAGCTTACCGCAAGCCGCGCTGACGGGGAATCCCCCAATCAGCGGCCTTGCATAAAGATTTTCAGCCGCTCAAGGCCCTCGGCGATATCTTCGGTAGAGCGCGCGTAAGAAAACCGCAGCGTTCCGTGCCCGCGTACGGGATCGAAATCGAGACCCGGCGTTACCGCCACGCCTGCTTTTTCTAGTATTTCTGCCGCAAAGGCGCGGCTGTCACCGGTCAGATCCGTGACGTCGGCATAGACATAAAAGGCGCCGTCTGGCGGTGCGATACGGGTAAAGCCGGCCGCCGGCAACCCGGCGAGCATCAGCGCGCGGTTCTCGCGGTAGACGCGCAAATTGGCGTCAAGCTCTGCGGTTTCATCCATTGCGGCGAGGGCTGCGATCTGGCTGGCGTGCGGAGCACAGATGAACATGTTCTGGGCGATGCGCTCAATCACGCGTACGTGGTCGTCCGGCACCACCATCCAGCCGACCCGCCAGCCTGTCATACTGAAGTACTTGGAGAAAGAATTTATAACATAGGCTTCATCGGTGATTTCCAGCGCCGAGACAGCTTTGGCCTCGTATTCGATACCGTGATAAATTTCATCCGATATGAACGCGGCATTCTGTGCCGCGGCAGCCTCGGTCAGCGCCTGCATCGCGGCGCGGTCCAGCATGGTGCCGGTGGGGTTTGCGGGCGAGGCGACCATCAGCCCGGCAAGATCCAGCCCGGCGATATCCGCGGCTACGGGTTGCAGGCGGTTTTCCGGCGCCGTCTGCAGATCAACCGGCGTAAGATCAAGCGCGCTGAGGATCTGACGATAGCTGGGATAGCCGGGCGCACCGATGCCGACGCGGTCTCCGGTGTCGAAAAGCGCAGTAAAAGCCAGCAGGAAACCGCCAGAGGATCCAGGCGTGATTACCACACGGTCGGGGTTCAGATCGACATTGTACCAGTCGCCGTAAAGCCGGGCGATACGCGCGCGCAGTGCCGGCAGCCCCAAAGCAACAGTATACCCAAGCGGTCCGTCGGCCATCGCCCGTGTCAGAGCTTCGGTCGCTGCACGCGGCGCCCCGGTGCCCGGTTGGCCCACTTCCATGTGGATAATGTGACGCCCGGCGGCCTCGGCACGGCGCGCGGCCTCCATCACATCCATCACAATGAAGGGATCGACCGATGAACGCCTTGAAACCCGCATGTTTTTCACTCCTTACTGCGCCCATGACCTTTCAACGTGTATTCCGGCGCGCGTCAATACCGCTGCTCGCGCTGTGGTTTATGGCGGCTCCTGCGCTGGCGCAGGGGCTGCTGCGCGATTCGGATCTGGAATACGGGCTGAAACAAGTGGCGGCACCGATCCTGTCGGCTGCGGGGCTGAGCCCGTCCCGGGTGAAAATCCTCGTGGTCAATGACAGCTCGCTCAATGCTTTCGTGATCAGCAATGATGCGATTTTCCTGCACTACGGGCTGATCAACCGGATGGAAACGGCGGCCATGCTGCAAGGGGTGATCGCGCATGAGGCCGCCCATATCGCCAATGGACATCTGACGCGCCGGATGGGCAATCTCTCGAGCGCGCGTACGGCCTCGGGCATTGGTCTGGCGCTGGCGGCAGTCGCGGCGGCCACCGGTAACGGTGCTGCGGCCAGCGGCCTTGCACTTGGCACGCAAAGTGCCGCGATGGGACGTTTTTTCCGCCATACCCGCGCTGAGGAAGCCTCGGCGGATCAGTCCGGCATCCGGTTTATGAAGACCGCGGGGGTGTCGCCGACCGGGATGATGGATGTGCTGGAAATCTTCCGCGGTCAGGAAGTTCTCGCGGAAACGCGCCAGGATCCGTACCTGCGCAGCCATCCGCTGTCGCGCGACAGGTTGCGCGCCGTTGAGGGGTATGTCGCAGCCTACGGCGACACCGGCGCGCCTGATCAGACCGCGGCCTATTGGTTCTCGCGCGTGCGCGGAAAACTCAGCGCTTACACGCGGGCACCTAAGTGGACACTGCGCCGGCTGAGCGAAACCCCGTATCAGGACGTGCGACTGCTGCGCGAAGCCGTAGCCGAGCACCGGCAGTCGCGCACGAAACAGGCGTTGCGCGCCATCGACGCGGCGATCGCGCTGCGGCCCACCGACCCTTTCCTGCATGATCAGCGCGCGCAGATCCTCTTTGAGACCCGCAGTTTTCCGGCAGCCGCTGCGGCCTGGCGTCGCGCCGTGGACCTGGCGCCGAATGATGCCCTGATTTTGTCTGGATATGGCCGCGCTCTGCTTGTACAGGACGACATCGCCGGGGCAAAGCGCACGCTTGAGAGGGCGCGCACAATTGATTTTCGCGATGGCTCGATGCTGCGTGACCTGTCGGTGGCCTATGCGCGATCAGGTCAGAACGGCATGGCATCGCTGGTGACGGCGGAGCGTTATGCGCTGCGCGGCCGTATGGAAGATGCCGGCATTCATGCCCGACGGGCATCGGGATTGCTGGATAACGGATCAGGCCCCTGGCAACGGGCCCAGGATATAGTGATTGCGGCAGAACGCGCCGCCAAACGGAGATGAACTTGATGCTGAAGAAAATAATACTGCCGGGCCTGCTGGCCGTGACCCTGTCTGCACCGGTCGCCGCCTTTGACATCGGCGCGATGTCTGATGAGGAACGCGCGGAATTCGGTGCTCAGGTGCGCGCGTATCTGCTGGAGAATCCGCAGGTGATTATGGAAGCGGTCAACGCCCTCGAAGAGCAGCGCGCCGCGGCCCAGGCAGAGGCTGATCTGTCGCTTGTTTCCGATAATGCGGACGCGCTCTTTAACGACGGGTTTTCCTGGGTTGGCGGTAATCCGGACGGCGACATCACCGTGGTCGAGTTCATGGATTACCGCTGCGGCTTTTGCAAACGCGCGGTCAGTGAAGTGGAGACACTGCTCAGAAACGACGGCAATATCCGGTTCATCGTCAAGGAATTCCCGATACTTGGCGAGGAATCCGTGCTTGCGTCACGTTTCGCTATGGCCACCAAGGATGTTGCGGGTGATGAGGCCTATAAGGCGATCCATGACGCGCTGATGGCCTATGGCGGGCCGGTGGATATCGCCAGCCTGCGCCGCGTCGCCG
>NZ_JAHEHZ010000155.1 GCF_024639605.1 Roseobacter sp.
CCTTACGTCGTTCACCGGTGTGCAGCGGCGCGAGGATATCTTTTTTGCCGGTCTGAACGAGATTGACGGTTTCCAGGGCCGATGGACCTGTTCGATGGGCCATCTGATGGCACTTTTCGATGCGCCGTTTCTGGGGATCCGTCCGCACGGCAAAATCGCCATGCTGCGCTATGCGGAATTCAACCAGGTCGAGGACGGGAAGATAACACGGTCGGCACTCTTTGTGGATCTCATTCACCTGATGATGCAGGCCGGGCTTACCCCGCTCACGCACGAGCAGACCGGCGCACACCTCGTGCAGCCGGGACCACGCACCCATGACGGGCTGCATTTTGCTCCTGCCGATCCTGCGGCGTCGGCCATAACGCTGGCGCGGATCAACGCGATGATCGGCAGTATCAACCACGCCAATGCCGCCGCAAAGCCACCGACGCCACGCGAAGAGCTCTCGCGTGACTGGAACGACGACATGATCTGGTGGGGGCCGGCCGGGATCGGGGCCACCGCGACCATCGACCGCTATATCGTACAGCACCAGGGTCCGTTCCGGCGCGGCATTACCGATCGGGTCTATAACGGGCACCTCTGCCGGATGGCCGAAGGAAATTACGGCGCGTTTTTCGGCTGGCCCAACCTGACGCTCATCAATGGCGGCGGTTTTATGGGCCTGCCGGCCACGGATCAGCCTGCAGACATGCGCGTCGTGGATGTCTACCGGCGCTCAGGCGACAAGCTCTCGGAAAACTGGGTCTTCATCGACATCCTGCATTTTCTGAAAATGCAGGGCGTCGATGTGCTGGCGGATATCGCCTCCTGATAAGGCCGGGTCAGTCGACCGGATCCACTTCCTCGTCCACATGAGCCACCCGCGCACCGGACCGGGCCGATGTCACCACACCCAGCGATTTCAGTTTGCGGTGCAGTGCTGAGCGTTCCATGCCGACAAAACTTGCGGTGCGCGAGATGTTACCACCAAAGCGGTTGATCTGCGTCAACAGGTATTCGCGCTCAAATGCCTCGCGTGCCTCGCGCAGTGCCAGTGTGGCCAGCGCGCCGGACAGGACGACGCGGCTTTCGCTGTCATCGCCGTTTTCCTCGCCGGGCAGCTCTTTGGCCTCGATCTGGCCGTTGCCGTCGCCGAGGATCAGCACCCGCTCCACAAGGTTCTTGAGCTGGCGCACGTTGCCCGGCCAGATCATGGTCTGCAGCAGTGCCACCGCGTCATCGCTGAGCTCGCGCAGCGGCAGGCCCTGGGACGCATTCATTTCTGTGATGAAATGCCGTGCAAGTTCGGGGATGTCCTCGCGGCGCTCTTCCAGAGAAGGTACCTCAATCGGCACCACATTGAGCCGGTGGTAAAGTTCTTCGCGAAAGGTGCCGGCGGTGATCGCCTGCTGAAGATCGCGGTTCGTAGAGGAAATGACCCGCAGATCCACGCGCACCTTGTCGTTGCCGCCGACGCGCTGAAACTGCTGGTCGACCAGAACGCGCAGGATTTTTGACTGCGTGCCGACGGGCATATCAGCGACCTCGTCGAAATAGATGATACCGCCGTGGGCTTCTTCGAGCAGACCGGGCTCAACCCCGCGTTCAGGTGTCTCGCGGCCAAAGAGCACTTCTTCCATCCGCTCAGGCGCCACCCCGGCGCAGTTGACGGTGACAAAAGGCGCTGAGGCGCGGTTGGAATTGGCATGGATATAGCGCGCGGCGACTTCCTTGCCGCTGCCGGCAGGGCCGGTGAGCATCACGCGACCGTTGCTTTTGGTGACCTTGTCGAGTTGTCCCGTCAGCGTGCGGAACGCAGCCGAAGTTCCGATCATATCGGACTGGGTAACATCGCGGCGGCGCAGGCTCTGGTTTTCGCGGCGCAGGCGGGATGTCTCCATCGCCCGCCGGATCACCACCAGCAACTGATCGATGTTGAACGGCTTTTCGATGAAATCATAGGCACCCTGTTTGATCGCGGCGACGGCGATTTCGATATTGCCGTGTCCGGAGATGATCACCACCGGCACATCAGGGTTATCGCGCCGGACGGTCTTGAGGATATCGATGCCGTCCATCCGGCTGTCTTTCAGCCAGATATCCAGTACGATCAGCGCCGGCGCTTCGCTGTTAATCGAGGCCATCGCATCATCGGAATTGCCGGCGAGGCGCGTCGCATAGCCCTCGTCTTTCAGAATGTCCGAGATCAGTTCGCGGATATCGCGTTCATCATCAACGATCAGAATATCACTCATGGGCCAGAAGTCCTTCCTGCGGAGGTTTGCTTTGCACGGCGGTGTCAAGGCACGGCAGTGTCACCACTGCCATTGCGCCGTAACGGGTCTGCCCGTCGAAAACAGGCGCGTCGTCGAGCACCAGCGTTCCGCCGTGCTCTTCAATAATCTTTTTAACGATGGGAAGGCCAAGACCGGTGCCCTCGCTGCGGGTCGTCACATAAGGCTCAAAAAGCCGTGCGCGGTCCTCCGGCAATCCGATCCCGTTGTCCGCGACGCGGATCTCCGCGCGGTCGCCCTCTCGGGTCATGTGAACCTGAATTTCCGGGGAAAAACCCTCTGGGATACCTTTTTCTTTCAGACTTTCAATGGCTTCGCCTGCATTCTTAATCAGGTTCGTGAGTGCCTGAGAGATCATGGTGCCGTCGAGTTCCGCCTCGATTACAGCTTCAGGCAGATCAGCTTTGATCGTGACATCAGGCTGGCCGGTCTGCTGCAACAGTACCGCATCCCGCACCAGCTGGCTGAGATTCAGTGGTTTACGTTCCGGCTCCGGCATCCGTGCGAATTTGGAGAACTCATCGACAATCCGGCGCAGATCGCCGGTTTGCCGGATGATGACGCCGGTCATCTGTTCCAGTGCGTCGCTGTCCTCGCCCACCCGGTCGGAAAACTTGCGTCTGATGCGTTCGGCCGAGAGCTGAATGGGCGTGAGCGGGTTTTTTATCTCATGTGCGATGCGGCGTGCAACGTCGCCCCAGGCGGCCATGCGTTGTGCGCTCACCAGATCGGTCACATCGTCAAACGCAATCACATAGCCTTCGAGGCGGCCTTCTTCTGAGCGCCGTGTGGCCATACGCACCAGCAGGTTTTCCTGACGGCCCTGGCGACTGACGCGAACCTCGGCCTGAGCCTCTTCACCCGGAGAATTCCGGATCGAGCTGAAAAGAGGTCCGAACTCCGGGACCGCAACGGTGATGGCCACTGCCTCATGGCCCTCCTGCCAGTCGAGCAGCCGTTCAGCGGAACGGTTCACGAAAGTAATCTGGCCTTCCGGATCGAGCCCGACCACACCGGAGGTGACGGAACTCAGCACGGAATCAAAGAGCCTGCGCCGGCGCTCAATCTGTTCGGTGTTGTCGATCAGTGTCTCGCGCTGCACCTTCAGCTGTTTGGTCATCTGGTTGAAATACCGGCTGAGCATCGCAATCTCGTCGTCCCCGGATTCCTCGCGGACCTGCACATCAAGATCTCCCGCACCGACCTGCTGCGCCGCTCCTGTGAGCCGGCCGACGGGCCCCGACAGACGCTCGGCAAACCACAGGCCCAGCCAGATCGCCGCAAGGATCAGGATCAGCGCAAAGGCAAGATACAAAAGGCCAAACTCAAAAAGCAGCCTTCCCCGTTCGCTTTCAAGCTGCTGGTAGAGCCGTACGGTTTCCTGGGTTTCATCGAGCAGGGCCAGAATATCGCCGTCCACGTCCCGGCTGATGTAGAGATAGCGGTCGATGAAGGCGTTAAGCTTAACCAGCGCGCGGAACTCGTTGTTAGGCCAGTCTTCGATGACTACCACATCGGTTTCCTGCGCTTCGGTGATGTGCTCAGGTGTCGGTTGCTCGTAGTCGAAAAGATAAGAGCGGTCGCCGCGTGCCCGGATATCGCGGGTGCCATCGATGAGATAGGCCTCTCTTAATCCGCGCTGAATCTGGCGCTGGCCGTCGCTCAGCAGTTCGCTGTCGGAGATGAACACGCCCGCGCGGCGGGCCTCGTCGATACTGCGCGCGAGCGCGAGCGCGTCTTCGGCCAGGTCTTCACGCTGCTCGGCCTCATAGGCCTGAGCTGCGGCCAGTGATGTGCCGACCACGCCGCGCACCCGGTCGGAAAACCAGCCTTCAAGACCGACATTCACCGTAAGTCCTGCAAAAATTGCGACGGTTACAGTAGGCAGCAGGGCCAGAAGGGCGAAAACGACCGTCAGGCGCAGGTGCAGGCGGGAGCCTGCGGATTTGGCGCGCCGTGCTGCGATCAGCCGGGCGACCTGGGCCAGGACCAGGGCCGCAACCACGAGAATATAGACAAGATCGGCAAGCAGTATCAGCCGCAGACTGAGCGTTGTGCTGGCCTCGCCGAGAGGCCCGAGAATGAGATAGGTGGTGAGCGCCAGCACAGGGCCCAGAACCACCAGACCCAGCGTTGCTGCGTTGCGCACACGCCTGATGCGGCGCAAACGCCCCAGCCTCAGCCGCAGTGACTTTTCCACACGGGACGCCACCCGATATCCTCACCTATGATGTGGCGCTTTGCGCGCCAACCGCTCTATTATGTGGTCTTCACGAGGGGTGTCCCTCCTGCGCCACGGTTTGTGTTGCGGTTTTACATCAATTTACGGCGACGTGTCACCTCAATATCGAGGTCAGTGATCTTTTTCCTGAGCGTATTCCGGTTAATCCCCAGTAAATCAGCGCATTTTGCCTGATTTCCGCCAGTTGCTTCCAACGCGATTTCGATCAGAGGAGCCTCGACCTCCTTCAGAATCCGCGCATAGAGCCCCGCGGGTGGCAGCATATTGCCGTGCAGATCGAAATACCGGCGCAGGTGGCGCTCCACCGAAGCCCCGAGCTTTTCGGTATTGCCTGCCGCACGCATCGGTTCCAGATCAGGCTGCGCGCCCAGCACCTGCTCGACTTCCGCGGCTGTGATTTCAGCCGCGCGGCTGGTCAGGCCGAGGCGGCGGATGGCGTTTTCAAGCTGGCGCACGTTTCCTGGCCAGGAATAGTTGCGAAAGATCGTGGCGGCGTCATCAGACAGCGTGCGCGGTGATGCTCCGGCCGCTTCGGCGCGACCGAGAAAGTGCTCGGCCAGCAGCGGAATATCATCGACGCGCTCACGCAGCGCCGGCACCGTCAGGGTGGCGCCGGTCAGGCGGTAATAAAGATCCTTGCGCATCCTGCCTTTTTCCATCGCGGTATTGAGATCGGACTGGCTGGTGGCCAGAAAGCGCGGTGAATAATCGCCGGGCGTATCCATCATCCGCACCAGTCGCGCCTGCAACTCGTCGCTCAGATCGCTGATCTCATCGATCAGGAGCGTGCCGCCCTTGACGCGCGCAAGAAGCCGTAACGGGCCTTCGAGTTCTTCAAGATCGGTGCCGTTGGCGGCCACAAAAGGCAGGTTCCGCCGGTCGGAAAAGTCGTGGATTGCGCGCGCGATCAGCGATTTTCCGGTCCCGGATTCGCCCCAGATCAGTACCGGCAGGTCGGTATTCATCACCCTGGCGATGATCCGGTAGAGCGACTGCATTACGGCCGTGCGTCCTACCAGCGGCAAATCGTCGGGCTTGTCATCTGAAGGGTCCGGCGCGCGGCGGCTGTGTGCGCGGCTTTCCAGCGCCCGCGCCGTGCGCTTCATCAGATCGGGCAGATCAAACGGTTTGGGCAGATAATCATACGCCTCGGCCTCGGCGGCCTGAATGGCCGTCATTATCGTGTTCTGCGCCGAGATCACGATGACCGGAAGCCCGGGGCGGTCAGCGGATATTTTGGGCAGCATCTCGAGCCCGTTGCCGTCAGGCATCATCACATCTGATATCACCACATCGCCTTTTCCCTCGCCCACCCAGCGCATCAGCGTTGTGAGGCTTGATGTGGCGTGGACTTTGCACCCCGCGCGGGTCAGCGCCTGGGTCAGAACCGTGCGGATCGTGCGGTCGTCATCGGCAACCAGTACTGTGCCATCCATTCTTTAAACCTCCTGAGAAATATCCGGCGCGTCCTCTTTGGGCGCGCGCGCCAGTGAAATGCGGAAAACGGTGTGCCCGGGCACCGAAGTGACTGAAATCCAGCCGCCATGATCGGAAATAATTTTGCTCACGAGGGCGAGACCGAGGCCGGTACCGTTTTCGCGGCCCGAGACGAAGGGATCGAAAACGTCGCCTTTGATGTTCTCCGGCAGCCCGGGACCATCATCAATGATCTCGATCTGCAAAGGCAGAGACTGGCCCGACCCGTCCGACCGCCGCAGCCGGAAAGAGTGCTCGAAATAGCTGTGCAGACGGATTGTACCGCGGGCACTGCCAGAGGCCTCTGAAGCATTTTTTAACAGGTTGAGCACCACCTGAAGCAGCTGGTCCGGATCACCGAACGCCATCGGCAATGAAGGGTCATAATCCTCGATGATCTTCATGTGCGCCCCAAAACCCAGAAGTGCCGAGCGGCGTGCGCGATCCAGTACGTCGTGAATGTTTACGGGACGGAAATCGGGTGCGGAGAGGTTGCCGAACTGTTCAACCTGGCTCAGCAGTTTTACGATGCGGCGGCTCTCCTCGACGATCAGATCGGTCAGTTCCAGATCTTCTGCGCCGAGGTTCATGCTGAGCAGTTGCGCCGCCCCGGTGATCCCTGCCAGCGGGTTCTTGATTTCATGAGCCAGCATTTCGGCCATGCCGATCGCGGATTTGGCTGCGGCTTTCACGGAATGGTTCTGCGTCATGCGGCCGGCCAGTTCGCGTGGCGAGATCATCAGGATCATATGGCCGGGGTGATTGGCAAGCGGGGCGACCTGCAGATTGGACTGCATCGGCGCGCGTGAACCGCCGCCCACATCCACGTCGTTCACAAACAGTGGCGTACCTGCCGCACGCGCCCGCTCAAAGGCATTCTCGAGCGGGTCATTTACCGCAATCTGGTCCCAGACCGGCGTGCCGCACACTGTCTTGGCCGAGAGGTTGAGAAAACCCTCTGCCGCCGAATTGATATCCACGATCCGGTCGTCCGGCCCGATGATAAGCGTGGGCACCGGCAGGCTTGCCCAGATCGACTGGTCATTGTTCATGCCGCGACCTCCGGGCAGGCGTCACAGGCTCTGGCGATCAGCCGCAGCACAGACTTGCTGTCATCTGCTGTCAGCACCGCGCGTCGCAGATCCTGTGGCGTGCCGGCGGTGTCCATATACCACCCGAGATGCTTGCGCGCGACGCGCACCCCGAGT
>NZ_JAHEHZ010000156.1 GCF_024639605.1 Roseobacter sp.
TGTGTCCGGGAAATAGTGCCAGGCCCAGGGTACAGGCAAACCGGCAAGCTCCCAGTGACCGGACGGCGTGTCTTTGCCCTGAGACTGCTCGGTCGCCGCCCCCCAGAGACCATTTAAGGGTACGTCATCGCTCTGCATACGTTCCGTGCTTGCGAGCGCTACGGCGCGGGACAGCCCGAGATTGTTCAGAAAAGGCACCTTCAGCGGACCGGACCGGCCGTCTTCAGCGAGACCGCGCGCGCAGTGATCGGCAACATGCGCCACTGTGTTCGAGCCCTTGTCCGACACCTTGCCGTTGAAAAACTGCTGTGCGTCAGGAGCGCCACCGATCCCGACCGAATCCATGACCACCAGAAATGCCCGCGCCATCAGCCGATCCTTTCGTGAATGAGACCGGGCAGATCGCGCGGTGCCCGGGGCTGCAGGGTGATTGCATCCCGCACAGCATGCGCTGCGGCATCTGCGGCATCGGACCTTGCGGCATGCACCATGGCCAGCGGTTGCCCGCGCTGCACCGCGTCGCCGAGCCGGACCACCTGTGTAAAGCCCACCGCCGGGTTTACCTCATCAGTCTCAAGCATCCGCCCGCCGCCGAGCCCGACCACAGCCATTCCCAGCGCCTCGCCATCTATTTCGCTGACATAACCGTCGGCAGGAGATTTAACTTCGCGGATCACCGGCGCTTCGGGTAAAAAGCGTGCCCAGTCGTCGAGAAACCGCACCGGCCCGCCCATGGCAGCCAGCATGCGCCCGAAACGTTCAGCCGCACGCCCGTCCCGGATGGCAGCAGCGATCAGATCGGCACCGTCCTGGACACCCTTCGCCAGACCCGCATTGGCCATCAGCACTCCACCCAGCGCAGCCGAAATTTCCACCAGAGGGCCGCGCAGGTCACCTTTCAGCACGCGCATCACTTCGGCCACTTCCAGCGCATTGCCAAGACTGGGTGCCAGCGGCTGGCTCATGTCGCTGATCACAGCGGTCGTTTTGCATCCGGCGGCGTTCGCGGTCTCTGTCAGCGCCTGGGCAAGCGCCCGCGCCGATGCCATGTCCTTCATGAATGCGCCTTTGCCGACCTTTACATCGAGCACCAGCCCCTGCAGACCACCGGCGAGCTTTTTGGCGAGGATGGAAGCTGTGATCAGATCAAGACTGTCGACTGTCGAGGTGACATCGCGCACGGCATAAAGCCGTTTGTCGGCCGGTGCGATCTCGGCCGTTGCCCCGACGATGGCGCAGCCGGCTTCCCGCACGACTGCGCGGAACCGGTCCTCGTCAAGCCCGGTGACCAGGCCCGGAATCGCCTCGAGCTTATCCAGCGTGCCACCGGTGTGCCCCAGCCCGCGACCGGAAATCATCGGCACAACCGCGCCGCAGGCCGCCAGCGCCGGCGCGAGTATCAGCGACACACAATCCCCGACACCCCCGGTTGAGTGTTTGTCCAGCACCGGCGCGTCCACATCCCAGGACAGCACATGGCCGCTGTCCCGCATCGCGAGCGTCAGGGCAACCCGCCCGTCCTTGTCTAGACCCCGGGTGCAGATGCCCATGGCGAAAGCGCCGGCCTGGGCGTCGCTGACTGTGCCATCGGCCAGCCCGGCGGCCATCCATTGCAGATCATCCGGTCGCAGCGGTTTATCATGGCGCAAGGCCGACAAAACTGAGCGGGCGCTGATCACTCCGAGCGTTCCATATGGGCTGCATTGAAAACGCCGGGCAGGAGATCGCCCACCACAGTTTCCTGTGTGATCCCTCCGGTCGTGGCCATTGTCACTTTAACCCCGGGCGCGGCAAACTCCGCCAGTTTCTGACGGCAGCCGCCGCAGGGTGTCACGGGCATCGGCGAGCCTGCGATGACGCAGGCTTCAGTGATCTGCGTGTCACCTGCCGCGACCATCGCGGCAATGGCCCCGGCCTCGGCGCAGGTGCCTTCGGGGTAAGCTACATTTTCAACGTTGCAGCCGACATAAATCGCGCCGGAGGCCGTGCGCAGCGCCGCGCCCACCTGAAATCCCGAATAGGGCGCATAAGCGTTTTTACGCACTGCTGCCGCGGCTTCTCTGAGATCTTCTGACATCTGAAATTCTGCCCTCCGGAGCGGTGCGGCGGAACCCTGCGCCGGGCGTCCGCGTTTTGCCGGGTAACGATAACGGAGATTTCCGATGACCAAAACACCCGAAAGTGACATCATCGCCGGCCCTCAGGCGATCGACGTAAATGCCTCTGACGGCGATGCAGCGCTTACGGAAAAGACGGCCGCCGAACTGCGCGACATCTGCGATCAGACCGGCGAGCCGTTTGACGGCAACCTGACCGAAGAACAGGCCCGCCGGCGCATCATTGCACTGAAAGAAGTACACAACCCCGACTGAACCTTTCAGTCCTGTTCCACTGTGACTGTCTCAAAGACGCCCGGCAACGATACCTCAAGCAGTTCGAGGTCGTCTGACGGTGCGGCGTAGCGGACCGCCATGCCGGGCGGAATCACGAATGCATCCCCTGCCGTAAGATCAAAGGGCTCCCTCCCTTCGCCCTCCAGCGTCATGGTGCCCTCCGTCACAAAGGTAAAAAGGATATCGCTGTCATGTCGTGTGATTGCGGACGCACACTGGCCCGGGCGGACGACGTGCACGCCTGCCACATTGCCGGTGTGCTCTGCAATGGACGTGTCGCGGCTCCGAAATCCGGGGATGCGGAAGGGCGCCCAGGTGGCATCCTGCGCCTGATGGTGCACAAACCGCTGCCCGCTGAAATCACGATCCGGCCGCGCCGGTCCGTTAGGCAGTTTCATGTCGTGATCAATCGTCGTCACATGCTCTGCCGGGACACCGATCTCGATTACCTCTATGTTGTCAGAAGCATAAAGCACCCGGTGCCGGATCTGCGGCGGCTGGATCACGCAGTTTCCCGCATGCAGCCGGAACGGCTCTCCCTGGTCTTCATAAACAAGATCAACCCAGCCCCGATAGCAAAAAATCAGCTGAAATCCGACCGTATGATAATGCACCATATCGGGTACCGGTCCGCCGTCGGGTATGCGGATGTGGCTTGCGATGATCGAACCGCCAAGCCGGTCCGGAATCAGGTCCCGGTATTGCATGCCCGCCCGCCCGATAATCCAGGGTGCCTGATCGGCGAGCCGCCGGACGATAAAGGAATGCACCGTTTCGGGCATCACCAGAGGTGCGTTCAGTGCCGCAATTTCAACCCTTGTGCCGTTGGGCGCCGTCAGGTCCCGCGCGCCGCCTGCAAATCCGTCAGGATCGTCCGTCAGGATGCGCAGGGTTCCGGGTGGCTCAGACGCGCCCTTTTCGATCCGCACCCGCAATCCGTACCCTGAAAAAACCGCGACCGAAGGGTCATCGGCCGGATAAATGCTGTCCATGCGCATGCCAAGCACCTTCGTAAAGAAGGGTATGTCGTCACGCAGTTCGCGGGTTGGCAGTCTTATCTCTGCTATGGTTTCCGGCATTGGCTTCCTCCGCGTTAGGTCCGTGCCTGCGCAGCACCGCAAGAACAGACGCACAGAATACTGCGACAGCGAACCAGAGTTCTGAGACTTCTTCAATCAGATGCAGCCTGGCGTAGAGCACAGCCGAAATCGTGCCGTTACCTTTCGCCCCGATCACATCGGCAATCTGCCCGCCGGCGGCGAAGGCCGTTCCGATTGCAAGGATCATCAGTATATCTGAACGCCAGAACGTGCTCACGCGCATCAGCGGCCACGTGTACCGTAAGAAACCCGCCAGAAGGAATATCAGCAGCGCAGTCACAATCACGGTATTTTCCAGCAGAACGTCATCGACAAATGCCGAAGCTTTCGCGAGCAACGGCAGCCCTTCAAGTTGTCTTTCATCCGCTTCACGGTTGGCAAGAAGGGCCACAAGCATAACAATGTGCCAGACGGCACGCGACGGACGGTAAAAGATCGCAAGAACCAAAGCACCTGCCGCAAGAAAAAGCGCGCTTGCGGTCTCTGTCAGCCCCTGCTCGTAGAAATGGATGCCCCAGACGTATGCGTATGGCAGCAGAGCCAAAATGATTGCAACGCCGGCAAGGCTCATCATCAGAATTGTTGTTTTCATGCGCTGATCAGTCATTGTGCGTCGGGGCAGTATCATGGCACGTCCGAATATGACAACCGTGTAACAGCGCCTCTGCTGCCAGGAGCTCGGATGACCCTGCGGCAACATCACCTTGGCCTGCCGGATCAAACAGTTTAATGCTGAACTAAAACTATGACAGGGAAGCCGGAAGCGATGAGTGACAACAATAACCTGCGTCAGGCCGCACTTGACTACCACGAATTTCCAAAACCCGGAAAGCTGGAAATCCGCGCCACAAAACCGCTGGCCAACGGCCGCGATCTGGCGCGCGCCTATTCACCCGGGGTTGCAGAGGCCTGCCTTGAGATCAAGGAAGACGCGACCGCCGCTGCTCGCTATACCGCCCGCGGCAATCTGGTTGCTGTTGTCACAAACGGCTCGGCGGTCCTGGGGCTCGGAAATATCGGTGCGCTGGCCTCAAAGCCTGTCATGGAAGGCAAAGCCGTGCTTTTCAAAAAGTTCGCCGGTATCGATTGCTTTGACATCGAAGTCGACGAGTCTGATCCGGAAAAGCTGGCTGATATCGTCTGTGCGCTTGGTCCGACCTTCGGGGCGATCAACCTTGAGGACATCAAAGCGCCCGACTGTTTTACCGTCGAGCGGATCTGCCGTGAGCGTATGGACATCCCGGTATTTCACGATGATCAGCACGGCACCGCAATCGTTGTCGGGGCCGCCGCCAAGAACGCACTGCATGTCGCGCGCAAAAGCTTTGAGGACATCAAAATCGTGTCGACGGGAGGCGGTGCTGCGGGCATTGCCTGTCTCAATATGCTTCTTAAGCTGGGTGTAAAACGGGAAAACATCTGGCTCTGTGACGTGCACGGGCTGGTCTATGAAGGCCGCGAAACGGATATGAACCCCAGCAAATCCGAGTTTGCCCAGAGCACAGAACTTCGGACACTTGACGATGTGATCGACGGTGCGGACCTTTTCCTCGGGCTTTCAGGGCCCGGCGTGCTGAAGCCTGAACTCGTCGGGCGTATGGCAAGCCGTCCGATCATCTTTGCCCTCGCCAATCCGATCCCGGAGATCCTGCCTGATCTTGCGCGTGAAGTGGCTCCGAACGCGATCATTGCCACCGGTCGCTCGGATTTCCCCAACCAGGTCAATAACGTCCTCTGCTTCCCCTTTATCTTTCGGGGAGCGCTTGATGTGGGGGCCACGACGATCAACGATGAAATGCAACTGGCCTGTATCGACGGTATTGCAGCGCTTGCACGCGCCACGACCTCCGCAGAGGCCGCTGCAGCCTATCAGGGCGAAGAACTCACCTTCGGCGCGGATTACCTGATCCCGAAACCGTTTGATCCCCGTCTGGTGGGCGTTGTTTCTTCTGCTGTGGCACAGGCCGCGATGGAGACCGGAGTTGCCACCCGCCCCATTGATGATCTGACGGCGTACCGCCAGAAACTGGACAGTTCCGTTTTCAAATCCGCTCTGCTGATGCGTCCGGTATTTGCTGCGGCCCGCCAGGCCACGCGCCGAATTGTCTTTGCCGAGGGCGAGGATGAACGTGTTTTGCGTGCCGCCCAGGCGATTCTCGAAGAAACGGTTGAACGCCCGATCGTTATCGGTCGTCCCGATGTCATCAATGCACGCCTTGAACGCGCAGGGCTGACCATCAAACTCGGTGACGATGTAGAGCACGTGAACCCCGAAAACGACCCGCGCTACCGGGATTATTGGGAGACTTATCACACGCTCATGGCCCGGCGCGGCATTACACCCGATCTGGCCCGCGCGATTATGCGCACCAATACAACAGCAATCGGTGCGGTGATGGTCAACCGGGGCGAGGCTGACAGTCTGATCTGCGGCACCTTCGGAGAGTTCAGCTGGCATCTGAATTATATTGATCAGGTGCTGGGCACTGACGGGCTGCACCCGGTAGGCGCCCTGTCGATGATGATCCTCGAAGACGGCCCGCTTTTTGTGGCCGACACGCAGGTGCATCTGCATCCCGACCCGCAACAGATCGCCGAGATCGCAATCGGTGCCGCACGTCACGTACGCCGTTTCGGGGTGGAGCCGCGCATCGCTTTCTGTTCGCAATCACAGTTCGGCAACAAAGGCGAAGGCACCGGCGGACGGTTGCGCGCCGCGCTGCGTCTGCTCGATGAGGGCGGACATGATTTCTGCTATGAGGGCGAGATGAACATCGACACAGCCCTTGATCCGGAACTGCGCGCCCGCATCCTGCCGGCCAACCGGATGGAAGGGGCCGCGAATGTACTGATCTTTGCCCACGCGGATGCGGCATCGGGCGTGCGCAACATCCTGAAAATGAAAGGAGGCGGACTTGAGGTCGGGCCGATTCTGATGGGAATGGGCAACCGGGCGCATATCGTCTCGCCGTCAATCACTGCACGGGGCCTGCTGAACGTGGCTGCGATTGCCGGCACACCAGTTGCCGTCTATGGCTGAGGACATCCGCGCAGGGTCACAGGCTGGTGCACAAGGCGCTCTGTCGCGCCACGGGGGCGCAGCTCAGCAGTTGCCGGACTGCGCCATGCGGCTATCTGTAAGGCGGAACCGCAGAAAGTTCTGCCACCACCTGCTCTGAACCCGGGAGAAAAATGCGTGACCAAGATCTTTTTTGTGACCAGCCTGATGGCTCTGTCACTGTCACTGACAGCCTGCGGCACGGTAGAACAGGAGACTTTTACCCCGATTGTTGTTGATGGACGCACGTATGAGTTGCGCACCCGGACGATTGACGGGCCGAACGGCTCTTATCAGACGACTTCGGCCATGGTCGGCAGAATCGCCTACCTGTGCAGAATTGACAGCCCGGGAGACTGCGAAGCTGCTGTCCGGCGTGGCCGTGATGAAGTCGAAGACTTCCGATGATCCAGGACGGGGAGTTGCCTGCCCTAACGTTAGGTAACCTGCCAAATCGCTACCGAAGATATGCATTTTGTGTATTCTGAAGCTGTTAACCATCCTGTCGCGCCCGTGTCCGGGGCAAAATCTGCAGAACGGAACAACCCATGAAACTTGCCACAAAACCTTTTGTCGCCCTCGCCGCCGCCCTTTCCCTGAGCGCCTGCGCATCCGTCATAAACGAACAGCGTGACACCATCACCGTCGAAG
>NZ_JAHEHZ010000157.1 GCF_024639605.1 Roseobacter sp.
GATGGCTGGTGGCCGCTGGTCCGGACCACAGGGATTTATGGTGCCGGCGGCCTTCATAAAAAAGAAAAAGCCGGGGCGCACGGAATATCTGCGCGCGCGGATCCGCGACGGTGCGGCGGAAGTCTTTGCCTCGGAAGGTTCCGGGCGTATCAGCGGGCTGTCCTGGGCGGAGGGTCTCGTGGAGCTGCCGCCCGGTGCCGCGACGATCACCCCCGGTGTTCAGGTGCGATATATCCCGTTTTCAGGTTTCGGGCTCTGAACTGACCTGGCAGGGGCCCGTCAGTCGAAGGTACCGGCAACGCGCCCCAGCAGCATAAAGGCCCGCGCCGTCCTCGTCTCGGCCAGAGCCGAAATATCCGCATCCGACGCACCGTCTTCAAAGGCAACGAAGGTCTTGTCGAACCGGCGCAGAAAATGATGCGCGGCGTCGCGGAAAATCGGATCCTGCTTCATCCGCCCCGCCGTAAGCGCGAGCGAGGACCGGTCCCGGATCCCCCCGAGAGAGGCCACCGGACGGCCCCGCACACCCCGTGCAAACTGACGCCAGACTTCGGTCCGCGCACGGTCCGGCTGCAGGTCGTCCATATATATCCCGTCCTGACTGAGCAGGGTCAGCACATCCTGAGCTGCCTGGATCAGCTGTGCGGCAGGCCGGTCACGCAGCGCGCGGCGCAGCGCTGAGAACCCTGCCTCATCTTCCGAGGTTTCCGGAAAGTTGAGCGCACGGATGAAATCGGCAGTGGCCAGCGGCGGAGCAATATCCTCAGAAGGGGTGCCAAGGGCGAGCACCGGCTGGTCATCGACCGGGTGCGGTGCGGGTGCGATGCGGGCATTTTGCGGGGCGCCCTCCGGTTCGCGCCGCGAGGTGAAAGTTGCCAGAACAGTTTCCGTTTTACGCGCTGCGGCCGCGATTTCGTCCAGCTTTCGGGTGATAGAGGCCGCATCACTGCCTGCGCCGGCTGCATGGTTCTGGGCGATATAGGCGTGGCGGATGGCGTCGATTGCGGTTTGCAGGCGCTGGCTTTCTTCACGCATCACTCGGCTTGACCGCGCGGCTGTGGCGGCAACCCAGATCATTCCTACCGGCATGAACACCGACAGCATCACCATCACAAAACTCATGCTGCCCGGTGCAGCACTTCCGTCGCCCGACGGCATCAGCAGGAAAAACAACCCTGACGCCAGCAACCAGAACACCGACAACCCAATGGCGATGATTTCTATATTGGTGATGCCCTCGGTCTGCGGGCGGTCATAGATGCCCAGCGGCGTCGGACGCGCCTGGCCCGGTGCATCTTCATCGTCATGTGTGTGTTCGGCCATGTCAGCTGGTCCTGTCAGGCGTAAACGATTTTGAGAACCTCGTAGGTTTTCTCCCCGCCGGGCGTGCGCACGTCGACGCTGTCACCCTCATCCTTGCCAATCAGCGCCCGTGCAATGGGCGATTTGATGTTCAGCAGACCTTTTTCGATACTGGCCTCGTGTTCACCGACGATCTGCCAGGTCTTTTCCTCGTCCGTGTCCTCATCTACCAGCGTAACGGTTGCACCGAATTTAATCGTACCCGACATCTTTGACGGATCGATCACCTCTGCAAGACCCAGAACACCTTCAAGCTCTTTGACACGGCCTTCGATAAACGACTGCTTTTCGCGGGCAGAATGGTACTCGGCATTCTCAGACAGATCGCCGTGCTCGCGGGCCTCGGCAATCGCCTTGATGATCGCCGGACGTTCCACAGACTTCAGCTGCTTGAGTTCTGCCTCAAGTTTAGCATGTCCTTTGCGGGTCATCGGTATCTTGTCCATCGGCGCCTTCCACGAATTACAGCGGCCCGCCCGGTGTCGCCGGGGGGCCGCGGATCTCAGATGCTTCCTACCTGACCTGAGGGCGGGGTGAATTGCAAGGGGGTGCAGAGGGCAGCCGGCGGGTTTTGGCGGGTGCCCCGGGGCTCAGGTGTATTGTACAACCTCGTATTCTATCCCGTCGTTATCGTGGAAGTAAAACCGCAGCCCCGGTTCATAATCCGCATGGTTCTCTGCTTTGAAACCTGCTTTGGATACGCCTTTTTCGGTCGCCGCAATATCATCCACAATGACGGCAAGATGGTTCAGCCCGCCCCGCGTGGTATAGCTGTTATCTCCCGCCTGCGTGGTGCGGGATGGCTGATAAAGCGCGATATACGAGCGCTCCGTACCGACATGCACGGAAACCCCGCCATCGAGACCCGGACCCTGCCAGCGAATGTGCCAGTCAAAAAGGTCGCTCATCCAGGCAGCGGTGGCTGTGGCGTCGGAGACGGTGATGTTTGCGTGTTCCAGCTCTGCGGACATCGGATTATTCCTTGATCTGTTAAATGAGTCCGTCCATCGTAATTGCTCAAGCTAACTTGAGGTCAAGGGGTCTGTTATGTCAGGACGCGACGGATTGAGCATTGGTGCGCTGGCGCAGCGGACCGGCCTCGCGGTCTCTGCAATCCGCTATTACGAGGAGCAGGGGCTGATCCGGCCCTGGCGCAATCCGGGCGGGCAGAGGCGGTTTGACCGCTCGGACCTGCGGCGCCTCAGCTTTGTGATTATTGCCCGGCAGTTCGGCTTTACCCTGCCCGAAATCCGGCGGGAGCTCGATCATCTGCCCGGCGGGCGGACGCCGACGAAAGCCGACTGGAAAAAGATATCTACCCGATTTCGTTCCGGACTGAACGCGCGGATCGAGACGCTGGAGCGGCTGCGCGATAATCTGGACGGATGCATCGGCTGCGGGTGCCTGAGCCTGCCAACCTGCGCGCTTTACAACCCCGCTGACAAGGTAGCGGAGAAAGGGCCCGGACCCCGCTATCTGATGGGCGACCGGCCCGGGTGACAGACCTGTCGCCACACCAGGACCGGAGCACCTCTCGCGCGGATCTGACGCGATTTTGACGCCCCGTTTCGATTGCATTGTCTCGGCACGTGGTTTAGCCAACCGCGAGCATTTACGGGACCGGTATCACCGGACCGGGATTTCACAGAAGGGAAGCTGACCGATGACTGACACGCAACGCGAAGCAATGGAATACGATGTTGTAATCGTTGGTGCCGGGCCTGCGGGTCTTTCCGCAGCGATCCGCCTCAAACAGCTTAATGCGGATTGTAACGTCGTGGTGCTGGAAAAAGGTTCCGAGGTCGGCGCACATATCCTTTCCGGTGCGGTGCTGGACCCTTCCGGTCTCAACGCGCTGATCCCCGACTGGAAAGCCAAAGGCGCGCCCCTGAATGTCCCGGTGAAAGACGATAACTTTTATATGCTGGGCGAAGCAGGACAGCTGCGCATTCCGAACTGGCCGATGCCGCCGCTGATGAACAATCACGGCAACTACATCGTTTCCATGGGTAATGTCTGCCGCTGGATGGCGGAACAGGCCGAAGAGCTGGGCGTTGAAATCTTCCCGGGAATGTCCTGCTCTGAGCTGGTCTATGGCGAGAACGGCGAGGTCAAAGGCGTCGTTGCGGGCGAGTTCGGCAAGAACCCCGACGGCACGCAAGGCGACAGCTATGAGCCGGGCATGGAATTGCACGGCAAATACGTTTTCCTCAGCGAGGGCGTGCGCGGGTCTCTTTCCAAACAGATCATCGAAAAATACAGCCTGAGCGACGGTCACGAGCCGCAGAAATACGGCCTCGGCATGAAAGAGATCTGGGAGATCGACCCTGACAAGCACAAAGAGGGCTCTGTCACCCACACGATGGGCTGGCCGCTGGGCAGCAACGCCGGCGGCGGCTCCTTTATCTATCATCTTGAAAATAATCAGGTTTACGTCGGTTTCGTGGTGCACCTGAACTACAAAAATCCGCATCTTTTCCCGTATATGGAATTCCAGCGTTTCAAGCATCACCCAATGGTCGCGGATCTGTTGGAAGGCGGAAAACGCGTGGCCTATGGCGCGCGCGCGATCAGCGAAGGCGGATATCAGTCCATGCCCAAAATGGTGGCGCCCGGCGTCGCCCTGCTGGGCTGCTCGGTGGGAATGGTCAATGTGCCGCGCATCAAGGGTAATCATAATGCGATGCTCTCGGGCATGGCCGCTGCCGAAGCTGCATCCGCTGCGATTTCTGCGGAACGCAGCGGCGATGAGCTCAACGATTATGAGACTGCTGTGCGAGAGGGCGCCATCGGTAGGGATCTGAAAAAAGTGCGTAACGTCAAACCGTTGTGGTCCAAAAGCGGGCTGACTGCCAGTCTGACTCTGGGTGGGTTTGATATGTGGACGAATACCCTCGGGTTCTCACTGCTCGGGACTATGGGACACGGCAAAACCGACGCTGAAGCCACCGAGGAAGCCGCAAAGCACCAACCCATCGATTACCCGAAACCCGACGGGAAACTGTCGTTTGACCGGCTGACGAACGTGGCGTTCTCCTTCACCAACCACGAAGAAAGCCAGCCCGCGCATCTGACGCTGAAGGACGCCTCGGTGCCTGTCGAAATCAACCTGCCTAAATACGCAGGCCCTTCGGCACGGTACTGCCCGGCCGGGGTCTATGAGTTCGTAGAAGAGGCCGGCAAAGACACCCGTTTTGTGATCAACTTTCAGAACTGCGTGCACTGTAAAACCTGTGATATCAAGGATCCCGCACAGAATATCGTCTGGACCACACCGCAGGGCGGCGACGGGCCGAATTACCCCAATATGTGACGCAAAAGCGATGGCGTCGGCGCGCAATCGCCTGTCAGACCGCCAAAACGGGTGTCTGCGTGCAATAGTCGCCCCTTGCAGCTTTGCGGGACCATTGCGCCTGACTGCGAACGTGCTAGCCTGCGCGCGCAGTCAAAAATAAGGGTTCAATCTCATGCCTCGCCTGACCCGTACAATCGTCACACTGGCACTTTCGCTCTCGCTTGCGGCGCCGGTTTCCGCTCAGTCAGTCGCAGGCCCCTATCTGGCCGCACGCGCCGCAGCGATTGAAAATGATTTCGAACAGGCAGCATCTTATTTTACCCGCGCTCTCGCCCGCGATCCGCTGAACGCGCAACTGATGGAAAGCGTCGTGGTGGCGCAGCTGGCGCTGGGGGAGATCGATAAATCTATCCCCGTCGCGCGCACTCTGATCGGCACCGGCGAGACGAGCCAGATTGCTGATCTGGTGCTGAAAATCGCCAGCATCCGCGAGGGCGATTTTGACAGCATGCTGGACCCGCAGACCGAAGGCCGCGGGATCGGCCCGCTTGTGGACGGGCTTCTGCAGGCATGGGCCTATATGGGTAAGGGCGAGGTGAGCGAGGCGCTGGAAGCGTTCGACGCGCTGTCAGAAGAAGTCGGCCTGCAGGGATTTGCACTGTTTCATAAAGCGATGGCGCTGGCCTCGGTTGGTGATTTTGAAGGGGCAGAGGCGATCTTTGCCGCCGACAGCGCCGGTGCCGCAGTGCAGACCCGCCGTGGTGTCATTGCCCGTGTCGAGATCCTGTCTCAGCTGGAGCGGTTCGATGAGGCACAGGAGCTGTTGCAGACCATGTTTGCCGGCGCCACGGACCCCGAGATCGATACTGTTGTCGCAAAGCTGCAAGCCGGAGAGCCGCTGCCGTTCAGTCATGTGACATCGGTTCAGGACGGCTTTGCCGAAGTGTTCTACACCGTCTCGGCTGCCCTGCGCGGTGAGACCAGCGCGGAATATACTGTTCTTTATGCCCAGGCGGCCCGCATCCTGCGTCCCGGCCATGTTGATGCCCTGCTGCTGACCGCGGAACTTCTTGAAAACATGGAGCAATACGGGCTGGCGATTGATGTCTACCGGCTCGTGCCGGCGGATGATCCCGCCTATCACGCAGCGGAACTCGGCCGTGCCGCAGCCCTGCGCCGGTCGGATAAGCCGGAGGCTGCCATAGAGGTGCTCGAACAGCTTTCGCGCAGCAACGGGTTGCTGGCAACCGTGCATTCCGCCCTTGGCGATATTTACCGCCAGCAGAATCAGTTCGATCAGGCCGTGCTCTCGTATGACCGCGCGGTAAAGATTGCTGATGAAACCGGCGCTTCAAGCTGGTTTCTGCATTATGCCCGCGCGATCTGTCACGAACGTCTGGGAAACTGGGAGCAGGCAGAAAGCGATTTCCGGGCGGCACTTGAGATTAATCCCGGCCAGCCACAGGTGCTGAACTATCTCGGTTACTCACTTGTGGAGAAACAGATCAAACTGGATGAAGCGCTTGGCATGATCGAAGAGGCCGTCGCCGCAAGCCCGGACAGCGGCTATATCATCGACTCGCTTGGCTGGGCGCTTTACCGGCTTGGCCGCTATGAAGAAGCGGTGCCGCATATGGAGCGCGCCGTCGAGCTTATGGCGGTGGACCCCGTCGTTAACGACCACCTTGGCGATGTGTACTGGGCTGTCGGACGCATTCGCGAGGCGGAGTTTCAATGGGCCCGGGCGCTGTCATTTGTCGGCCGAACAGACAGTTCCGACGACGCAGACCCGGACCGCATCCGACGTAAACTGGAGATCGGTCTTGACGCCGTGCTCGTCGAAGAAGGGTCGGAGCCTCTGAAGATTGCGCACGACTGACGGGGCAAGTAGCCATGCACACCCGCCGGGCCGTCCGCGTTTCCGCGCCGGCCAAGATCAACCTTGCACTGCATGTGACGGGGCAACGCGCCGACGGGTATCATCTGCTGGATTCCCTGGTGATGCTCTGCAGCCCGGCCGATACTCTGTTCCTTTGTGAGGCCTCCGAGAGCCGTCTCGAGGTGACCGGGCCGATGTCCGGGGGCGTGCCATCCGGCCCCTCTAATCTGGTGCTGAAGGCGGCTGAAATCGCCGGGGTTACAGCGCATATTTTGCTTGAAAAACAACTGCCTGCCGCAGCGGGAATCGGCGGCGGTTCGTCGGATGCCGCCGCCTGCCTGCGCGGGTCCAGTCTGTTGTCCGGAGCGCCCGTGCCGGACCCGGCGGATCAGTTGGCTCTGGGTTCGGATGTGCCTGTGTGCCAGCACAATCAGCTGGTGCACATGCAGGGTATCGGCGGTGATCTGACGCTGCTCGGGCCGCCGCCGGACTGGCCGATGGTGCTCGTCAATCCGCGCGTGGCAGTACCTACAGCACGGGTTTTCTCGGGGCTCAGACAAAAGGAAAATGCGCCGATACAGGGGGCATTTCCGATAACCGGCGACAACCGGACACGGATCGCATGGCTCGCTGAGCAACGTAA
>NZ_JAHEHZ010000048.1 GCF_024639605.1 Roseobacter sp.
AAATCGAGGGGGTAGGCGGCGGCGGCGATTTTCATAATGTGATTCCTGTATCCGGGTCGGCCGCATCGTTGAAGAAAAACCCAACGCCTGCAAGGCGATTCACCGGCACGCGGTCAGCGCGTGCTTGACCTTGAGGTCGGGGAGTTGCAGGACAGGTTGCAGGCGCCGGAGGACAGTGATGAGCACCAAGGGAATTACAATTCGCGGCCTTGAGGTTTTTGAGGCGCTCGCCGCCTCCGGATCCGTGGCCCGGGCCGCCGAGCGCACGGGGCTGAGCCAGCCGTCGGTCAGCCAGCAGCTGCGCAATCTTGAGACTGCGCTGGATGTCGAACTTGTCGATCACAGCAGACGGCCGATGCAGCTTACACCTGCGGGCAAGCTCTTCCGGGCACGGGTGGAAAACGCGCTCTCGGAAATACGCGCGGCCCAGAGCGAACTTACGGTGATGGATCTGGCGCATGTCACTTCGCTCAGCATTGGTATAATCGACGATTTTGATGACAATATCACGCCGCGGCTGGCGACGATCCTGGCAGACAGCCTTACCGGCTGCCGGTTTCGTATGATCACCGCCTCAAGCCATGAGCTTGCCGCGCTGATCGCGGACAAAGAGCTGCAGCTTGCGATCAGCGCCAGAACCGGCGACATGCCCGAGGGCATTATCGAATATCCGCTCGCGCGCGACCCGTTCATGATCGTGGCGCCGCGTGGCCATACCATTTCAGCAGATAACCCGCCCGCACCGGACCAGCTGCCGTTTCTGCGCTATGAAAAGCAACAGCTGATCAGTACGCAGATCGAGGCGCAGCTGGCGCGCACCGGGATCACCTATCCCGACCGTTTCGAGATCGGCAGCCACCTTGCCCTGATGGCCATGGTTGCGCGCGGCATCGGCTGGACTATCACAACGCCGCTGGGATACATGCGCGCGCATCGCTTTCACAGCGAGGTACAGCCCGCACCTCTGCCGTTTGAACCTTTCTCGCGACAGATATCGCTTTTCACCACCGATGACTGGGCCGGAACGGTGCCCGATGATATTGCCCGCACGATGCGGCGCCTGCTGAAAAACCAGATGATCGACCCGGCACTGGCAGAGCTGCCATTTCTGGAGGGCGCGCTTACCATCCTTGGCGGGCATGACGACTGACGACGCGTGGCCGGGTCAGATTTCAGGAACGATATTATGCAGAAAATAGTCATTCTTACCGGCGCCGGGATCTCAGCTGAAAGCGGTCTTGGCACGTTTCGCGCAGAAGACGGTCTTTGGGCAGAGCACCGTGTTGAGGACGTTGCCACCCCTGAAGGGTTTGCACGCGATCCGCAGCTGGTCGTGAATTTCTACAACGCGCGGCGGGAACAGGCGGCATCCGCAGACCCGAATGCCGGGCACAGAGCGCTGGTGAAACTGGAAGCTGCGTTTGAGGGAGAAGTTGTTCTGATCACCCAGAACGTTGACGATCTGCACGAAAGGGCCGGCATGGACCGTGTCATTCACATGCACGGTGCTCTGAAATCTGCCCTTTGTGCAGCCTGCGATCACCGCTGGGAAGCGCCGCTCGTGATGGCTCCGGGCGATGCCTGTCCGAAATGCGCGGCGCCGGCGGCGCGGCCTGATATCGTGTGGTTTGGTGAAATGCCTTATGACATGGAAGAAATTTTCGATCACCTGGCGGAGGCCGACCTCTTTGCCTCCGTCGGAACTTCCGGAAACGTCTATCCGGCGGCGGGATTCGTGGCCGAGGCCCGCCGGAACGGAGCGCAGACGGTGGAGTTCAATCTCGAGCCCTCCGCCGTGGGCAGCCAGTTCGAGGATATAAGGCTCGGGCCCGCGACGCAGACGCTGCCTGTCTGGGTAGACGAAATTCTCGCCCGCTGAGCGGTCGTACCGGAGCAGCACGCAAAAAACGCAAAAACCCCGCCCTTGCCGGACGGGGTTCTGAAACCTGAATTAACGCGGGATCAGCTGAGTGCTTCTGCCGTGTCTGACGATTTCGCAATCGCCTTTTTGACCTTCAGCGCGCTGGCCGACAGATCGCCGTCTTTGGCTTTTTCAAGGAACTTGTCCAGACCACCACGGTGATCCACTGTGCGCAGAGCGGCCGCAGAGATGCGGAATTTGAACGCACGGCCCAGTGCCTCGGACTGCAGGGTCACATCGTTCAGGTTCGGCAGAAAGCGACGGCGTGTTTTGTTGTTGGCGTGGCTGACATTGTTGCCAGTCATCGGGCCTTTTCCGGTCAGTTCGCATACGCGCGACATGGTGTCATCCTTTGTTCACTGGTCGTCCCGGCGGTCCGGTCAACGACAAAAGGGGGCGGCCCTGAGACCACGCCCCGGAAATTCGTTTGCTGGCTTTAGTGGGAATCGCGCAAAGCGTCAACCCGGAGGCTGTGCGTTTTCATCACTTTGCTGTCCGCCTCATGTCCAGTTCTGACAGGAACACCGAGGCGGCTGCACCGGGCGCCATGTCACCGGACGCAACCTTTTCGGCGAATTCGGCCAGTGCGGCGCGGGCCTCAGGTGTTTCCAGCTGTGCGAGAACCGCGTTTTTGACTTCCTGATGGAACCAGTATCGCGCCTGATCTTTGCGCGTTCTGTTCCAGAAACCGTTGTCACGGCGCCAGTCTGTAAGTTCGTTTAGGTCCTGCCACACCTTGTCCAGACCGTGCTCTTCGAGGGCTGAAACCATCACAGCACGGGGAAAACCGTCAGGATCCTGCGGACGTTTGCGCAGGAGCCGGAGTGCGCCCGCATAATCGGCACAGGTGCGCTGTGCGGCGGATTTCAGATCACCGTCTGCCTTGTTCACAACGATCATATCCGCGATTTCCATAATGCCGCGTTTGACGCCCTGCAGCTCATCGCCACCCGCCGGCGCCAGTAACAGCAAAAAGACGTCCGACATTTCCGCCACAACGGTCTCGGACTGGCCCACACCCACCGTTTCTATCAGCACCACATCAAACCCGGCCGCTTCGCACAGGGCCACCGCCTCGCGGGACCGGCGGGCCACACCGCCGAGATGTGTCTGGCTGGGAGAGGGCCTGATAAATGCCGCAGGCTCACGCGCAAGGCGGTCCATGCGGGTCTTGTCCCCCAGAATTGAGCCCCCGGAGCGGGTCGATGACGGATCAACTGCCAGCACCGCGACCTTCAGCCCCCGGCCTGTGAGCATCATCCCGAAGCTCTCGATAAAAGTTGATTTCCCCACGCCAGGCGTGCCCGACAGCCCGATCCGCAAGGCCTCGCGGTCTTTGGGCAGCATCTCCAGAAGCTCGACCGCCTGCGCGCGGTGATCGGCACGTGCACTCTCGACAAGCGTAATGGCACGCGCCAGCGCGCGCCGCTCTCCGGCTGCCGTGCGTCGTGCAAGTTCGGCGATATCCATCTGGTCAGAGCCCCGGCAAGTGTCCGGACGTTTTCCGGCAGTCCCCGCGAAATGTCCAGAGCCTCGCCCCTCCGGGTTTTTCGCGTTAAGCAGGGCCATGTCCGTTGACCTGCCCATTGATGTGATCCTGCCTGACGTGACCCGTGTGCTCGCGCGCGACGGTCGGGTCGTGCTGCAGGCGCCCCCCGGGGCGGGTAAAACGACGCGGGTGCCGCTGGCAATTCTGGCAGCCGGTATTTCGTCGGGCCGCATTTTGATGCTTGAGCCGCGCAGGCTGGCCGCGCGCGCCGCGGCAGAGCGCATGGCTCAGACCCTTGGCGAAAAGGTCGGCGAGACGGTCGGGTATCGCATGCGTGGCGCCTCAGCCGTGTCCCCGTCCACCCGGATTGAAGTTATTACCGAGGGTATTCTGACCCGGATGATCCAGGATCAACCGGACCTGCCCGGCGTCGGGGTCGTGATCTTTGACGAATTCCACGAAAGATCACTCAACGCCGACCTCGGACTGGCGCTGTGTCAGGAGACTGCCACTGCCTTCCGCGACGATCTGAAACTTGTGGTCATGTCAGCGACCCTTGATGCGGAGCCTGTCGCGGGCCTTTTGGGTGCGAAAATTCTCACCTCTGAAGGCCGCAGCTTTGATGTGGAACAGCGGTTTCTTGAGCGACCACGCGGGAAAAATCAGCGACTCGAAGACGCCACAGCAGATCTGGTGCTGTCTGCGCTGGAAGCTTCGCCCGGCAGTGCTCTGGTCTTTCTGCCCGGCGAGGGTGAAATCCGCCGCACCGAAGCGCTGCTGAGAGCGCAGCTGCCGGCCGGGGTCACGCTGCATCCGCTGTACGGGGCGATGAAATTTGCAGATCAGCGCGCGGCCATCCGCCCTGCAAAGACCGGGCGCAAGGTGGTTCTCGCCACCGCCATCGCCGAGACCTCTCTGACCATAGAGGGCATCCGGATCGTTGTGGACGCGGGGCTGTCGCGCCGGTCGGAATTTGACCCCACCTCCGGCATGTCGCGCCTGATAACCACCCGCGTCACCCGTGCCGAGGCGACACAGCGTGCCGGGCGCGCAGGCCGGATGGCGCCGGGCGTCTGCTACCGGCTCTGGACCCGCGGCGAAGATGGCGCGCTTGCGGCTTTCCCGCCTGCGGAGATCGAAGCGGGCGATCTGACCGGCTTTGCGCTTGAGCTGGCGCTCTGGGGCGCAAGGGCCGAAGAGATGGCTTTTGTGACGCCGCCGCATGAGGGCCGGTTGCTTGAGGCACGCAGCGTTCTGGAGATGCTGGGTGCGCTCGATGCGCGCGGGCTGATCACCGGTCACGGACGGCAGCTTGCCGGATTGCCGTTGCATCCGCGTCTGGCACATATGGTTTCGCTCGGCGGGCCGGACGCGCCGCTCCTGGCGGCTTTGCTGGCCGGGCGCGACATTCTTCGGGGCGCGCCTGCTGATATCTCCCGCCGGCTTCTGGCGGTGAAAAACCCCCGGGCGTACGAGCGCGAATTCGGCGCCGGACCTGACCGGGCCACGCTGGCCGGAATCCGTGAAGAAGCCGGGCGCCTCGTTCAGAAAGGCCCGGCCCGGGAACGCCGTAGCGTCGGGGAAATGGCCGCTCTGGCCTGTCCTGATCGCATCGGGATGCGCCGTCCGGGCGATGCGCCACGGTACATTCTGTCGGGCGGCAAGGGGGCGTTCCTGCCCGCGGGCGATCCGATGGCGGGCGTGCACCTGCTGGTCGCAACCGATCTTGACGGCGACCCGCGTGAAGCCAGGATCCGGCAGGCCGCAGAGCTCAGCATGGCGGAACTCCGGCACCTGTTCGCGGACCAGATCGGCTGGAAAAACGTTTGTCAGTGGTCGCGGCGCGATGGCAAAGTGCTGGCCCGCCAGCAGGAGCGGTTCGGCGCGCTGGTCATCGATGACCGTGCATGGCCTGAAGCGCCGGCTGAGGCGTTGGCCGCTGCGATGCTCGACGGGGTGCGCCAGCTCGGGTTCACGCCAGCCGGTGCTGCGGAAAGGTTTATTGCTCGCGCGCAGCTGATGCACCGGTCGGACCCGGGGTTTCCTGATTTCTCTCATGAGAACCTGACTGAGACGCTGGAAGAATGGTTGCTGCCCCACCTTTACGGGGTGACAACCGCAGCCGGCTGGAAACGCTTTGATCCCCTGCCCGCCCTGCAGACACGGCTGAGCCGGGAGCAAAGCCAGGCGCTGGACAGGGCTGTGCCGTCGCATTTTGTAACACCGCTTGGGCGCAAAATCCCGATCAGCTATGACGGCGCGCAGCCGCAGATCGAACTTCGTCTGCAGGAAGTTTTCGGGGTCACGAAACACCCGCAGGTCGCGGGTACGCCGGTGCGCATGACGCTGCTGTCACCCGCGCGCAGGCCGGTGCAGGTCACCGAAGACCTGCCCGGGTTCTGGGCGTCTTCCTATGCGGATGTGCGCAAGGATATGCGCGGGCGGTATCCCAGGCACCCCTGGCCCGAGGACCCGACAGCGGCCGACCCCACGCTCAGAGCAAAACCGCGCGGCACCTGACCCCGTCGTCTATCGCCCGAGGCACCAGCGCATGATCGCCTTTTGCGCATGGAGCCGGTTTTCCGCCTCATCGAAGATCACCGAATTAGGGCCGTCCATCACTTCGGATGTGGCCTCATCATCGCGGTGCGCAGGCAGGCAATGCATAAACAGCGCATCCGGTTTCGCCTGCGCCATAAGGGCTGCATCCACCCGGTAGGGGCGCAGCTGGTTGTGCCGCCGTTCACGCGCGGATTGCGCATCGTGCATCGACACCCAGGTGTCTGTCACCACCAGATCTGCCCCTTCGACCGCGCGTGCCGGATCGCGTTCGATCTCAATTCTGGAGCCTTTTGAGCGTGCCAGGTCGATGAATTCCTGCTCGGGGTCAAGCGTCGGAGGGCCAGTGAAGGTCAGATCAAACCCGAACTGACCGGCCGCATGCAGGAAGGAAGCGCAGACGTTGTTGCCGTCGCCGGACCAGACGACTTTTTTACCGCGGATCGGACCGCGGTGTTCTTCAAACGTCATGACATCGGCCATGATCTGGCAGGGATGAGTGCGGTCGGTGAGACCGTTGATGACGGGTACCGTGGCAAACTCGGCCATTTCGGTCAGAACCGCCTCGTCAAAAGTCCTGATCATAATCAGATCAACATAGCGGCTGAGCACGCGGGCTGTATCAGCAATGGTCTCACCATGGCCGAGCTGCATATCGGAGCCTGACAGCACCATCGTTTGTCCGCCCATCTGCCGCACGCCGACGTCAAAGGACACGCGCGTCCGGGTGGATGGTTTTTCAAAGATCAGCGCGACCATGTGATCTTTGAGTGGCTGGTTGTCATCGAGAGCGCCGCGCGGACGGCCCTGGCGGGCGGATTTCATCTGCGCTGCGGTGTCGATGATCTGCCGCAGGTGGTCCTGACCGGTCAGATGGATGTCAAGAAAGTGGTTCATGTCGGTTTTCTTTTTCATTGCAGGCCGGGGTGGGCCATTGCCAGGGCATGTTTTCGTCCGGAAGACTTCAGGCTGCGCCAACGGCGGATGCGGCGGCATCGAGCCGGCTTATGGCGCCGTCGATCTCCGCATCGGTGATTGTCAGGGGCGGCAGCAGACGGATTACGTTATCCGCTGCCGGCACGGTCAGGATAAGCTGGTCATAGCCTGCCTTCACCACGTCCGCATTGGAGGCGCGGCATTTGATACCGAGCATCAGCCCGCTGCCCCGCACACTGTCAAAAACATCCGGATGTGCGGCGATCAGACCCTCAAGTTTCTGGCGCATGAGGGCCGCTTTGCGGTTTACCTCAGCGAGGAAATCAGGGTCGGTGACATGGTCCATCACAGCACATCCCACAGCGCAGCCCAGCGGATTGCCGCCATAGGTAGAGCCATGGGTGCCCAGCGTCATGCCACTGGCGGCCTCTTCGGTCGCGAGAACCGCGCCGAGGGGGAAGCCACCGCCGATCCCTTTGGCGACCATCATGATATCAGGTGTGATCCCGGACCATTCATGGGCGAAGAGCCGGCCGGTGCGGGCCACTCCGCACTGCACCTCATCAAAGATCAGCAATATCCCCTTCTCGTCACAAAGATCGCGCAGGCCTTTCAGGCACTGGTCCGGCACCGGTCGGATGCCGCCCTCGCCCTGGACCGGCTCGATCAGGATAGCGGCTGTGGTGTCATCAACAGCCAAATTCAGGGCGTCATGGTCACCGAATTCCAGGTGCACGAAACCGGGCAGCAGCGGGCCAAAACCTTTGGTCATTTTCTCAGACCCCGCAGCGGCAATCCCCGCAGAGGAGCGCCCGTGAAACGAGCCTGAAAAGGTGATGATGCCGGTCTTTTCGGGGTGACCTTTATCATACCAGTATTTACGCGCCATTTTCACTGCCAGTTCGCAGGCCTCGGTGCCGGAGTTGGTGAAAAACACCGTGTCCGCAAAGGTGTGTTCAGTGAGTTTGTCTGCCAGCGCCTGCTGTTGCGGGATCTGATAAAGATTGGAGGTATGCCAGAGTGCGCCGGCCTGGTCGGTAAGCGCCTGCACCAGTGCGGGGTTTGCGTGTCCCAGCGCGTTCACCGCAATGCCGGCGCCGAGATCGAGGAAACGTCGTCCGTCAGCCTCTGTCAGCCAGGAACCTTCACCTTTGACAAATGTCATCGGCGCGCGGGCATAGGTGGGCAGCAGGGTCGGGATCATCGGATCTTCCTTATCAGGTACGCTCAGGCCGGAACACGGAAGGTGCATGAGCCTCAGAGCAGGGTCAACAATTTTCGGGTGTCAGTTTCGGGTGTCAGTCAGGAACTTCACTGCGGCAAAGGCAGCGACGGATGGCCTCAGCAGAGGCCTGCATTCAGCGTCGTCGCAGCGACAGAATATGCGTCCGGTGTTCCATACCCGCTGATTAGCCGGCGCGCTCCGGTTTGGGAAGTGAAAACTTGGGAAGGGAATTCTTCGCTTGCGCTGCAGGGGCCGCCGGGCGCATAGGCCGCATCATGTTCACACCCCGCCCCGAAAATCAGCGCATCGCCGTTTTGCTGATGCTCATCGCCACGGCGTTCATCGCGGCGACGATGCTCTTTGCCAAGGTCCTTGGCAGCGATGCGGCGGGTCCTGCGCTGCATCCTTTACAGATCACCCACGGGCGCTTTGTCTTTGCCTTCGCGGTGCTGGCGGTGGCGGCGGGTGTGCTCCGCCCGACGCTCACCCGTCCCGGTTGGCGGCTGCACATCGCGCGCACGACATGCGGATGGGCGGGGGTGACACTGATGTTTGCGTCGGTGGCATGGATCCCGCTCGCCGATGCCACGGCCATCACTTTTCTCAACCCGGTCTTCGGCATGATGCTGGCTATTCCGCTGCTGGGTGAAAAGGTCGGGCGCATCCGCTGGTCGGCTGCTGCTATGGCGTTTGCCGGGGCACTTATTCTGCTGCGTCCCACGCCGGAAAACTTTCAGGCAGCCAGCCTCCTCGCGCTGGCCGCGGCGGCCGTCATGGGTCTGGAGCTTATATTCATCAAAAAGCTATCGGGGCGGGAGCCTGCCTTTCAGGTGCTGCTGACCAATAACTTTCTGGGGCTGATCCTCGCCTGCGCGGCTGTTGTCTTCGTGTGGCAGTCGCCCACCGGCCTGCAATGGCTGCTGCTTGGCGGTCTGGGGCTCTGCATGGCAGCGGCACAGGCCTGTTTTGTGAATGCGATGGCACGGGCGGACGCGAGCTTCGTGGCCCCTTTCAGCTATGGCACACTGATATTCGCGACGCTTTATGACATTGCCTTTTACCACCAGATCCCCGACAGGGTCACACTGCTGGGTGCCGGCATCATACTGACGGGTGGCATTATCCTGGCCGTGCGCGAAGCGCGTGCCCGCACGGCAGCCGTTCAATCAGCGCCGCCTGTCGTTCAGCGCTTGTAACTCCCTGGTGAGTGATTAGAATAAGACCCCGTGATGCAGCAAAGCGGTCCGACTGACGAAGGGCCGCTTTTGACTTGAGGAAGTGACGATGTCCTGGACCGACGAACGCGTTGAAATGCTCAAAAAGATGTGGGGCGAAGGTCAGTCGGCCAGCCAGATCGCAAAAGAGCTCGGCGGGGTCACCCGCAACGCCGTGATCGGCAAAGTGCACCGCCTGGGGCTTTCCAACCGCGCGACCGCAGCCTCCAAACCCGAGGCGAAGGCGAAGGTGGCCCCCAAAACCGAAAGCCGGCCAAAGCCTGCGGCAAAACCGGCAGAACCCGCAGCCCGGACAGAAGCGGAGCCCGCCGCGCCCAAGCCGATCCCCGCACGCAAGCAGATTATTCCGGCAGGTCAGCCGCTGCCGCCGCAGCCCTCGGCCAACGAAATCAGCCCTGAAGCGCTCGCCAAGGTCTCCGAGATCGAGAAAAAGGCCAAAAAGCTCTCCCTGATGGAACTGACTGAGCGGACCTGCAAATGGCCTGTCGGAGATCCTGCAACAGAGAACTTCTGGTTTTGCGGGTTGCCGGTGCAGCAGGGCAAACCGTATTGCGAGGCGCATGTGGGCGTGGCGTTTCAGCCGATGTCTTCGCGCCGCGACCGTCGCCGCTGAGGCGGCGCTCCCGCACGTGCCACCTTCATGATTGTAATTTTTGCCACGCAATGGTGAATTGCGCGCGCCTGCCGATGCGGTATCAGCAGGCCACAGCAACCGATGACAGGTGTCCTGATGCCCCAGCCTTCCACCATCCGCGCGGCCGACGCGCTCGCGCAGCGCCTTTACCGGGCAGGCTGCCGCCACGCTTTCGGGATGCCGGGCGGCGAGGTGCTGACCCTCATTGATGCGCTTGAGGTGGCCGGTATCCGCTTTGTGCTCTGCAAACACGAAAATGCGGCGGCCTTCATGGCCGAAGGTGTCTGGCACCGCACCGGTGCGCCCGGTATTCTGGTAGCCACGGTCGGACCCGGGGCGCTGAACGGCGTTAATGCGGTGGCGAATGCCCACCAGGACCGCGTACCGATGATTGTTCTCGCCGGTGCTGTCGATGCCGATGAGGCGCAGACCTACACCCATCAGGTGCTCGACCAGCAGGCGGTGTTCCGCCCGATCACCAAGGCGAGCTTTTCGCTGGTGCCGGGCGCGGCGCATGTGATCGCGGACAAAGCGGTTGGCATCGCTACCGAGGGTCGCCCCGGTCCTGTGCACATTGACGTGCCGATTACGGTGGCGGATGCGCGCGTGCCGGAAAAAGCAGGCCCCGACCGCGCTACCGCCTCGCCTGTCGCCCCGGCAGGAGCAGATTTCGAAACTGCGCGGGGCTGGCTGGCCGCAGCACAACGACCCGTAGCGATTGTGGGCCTTGATGCAATGAACGATAACGCCGGCGCGGAGATCACCGCTTTTGCAGAGCGCTTCGGTGTGCCGGTCATTACGACATACAAAGCCAAGGGACTCATCGCGGAAGATCATCCGCTCGCTCTTGGCGGCGCGGGGCTGTCGCCACTGGCAGACAGGCATCTGATGCCACTGGTGCAGCAGGCCGATCTGATCCTGTGTCTGGGCTATGACCCGATCGAGATGCGCACGGGATGGCGCGACGCATGGGACCCGCGGCAACAGAATGTGATCGATGTGACGGCTGAGCCCAATCACCACTACATGCACCAGTCAGGCCTGAACTTTATCGCTGAGACGAAAGCCACGCTCTCAGCACTGGCAGAGGGCATTGCGCCACAAGAGACCTGGACCGGCGGTCAGATTGCGGCCACCAGGGAGGCACTTGGCAAAGCCTTTCCGCCTGATGATGACTGGGGGCCGGCGGCGGTGATCGATACCTGCCGCCGCACTCTGCCCCGCGAGACGCTGGCCACCGTGGACAGCGGTGCCCACCGCATCCTGCTGAGCCAGATGTGGGAATGCTATGCGCCGCGTGGTCTCACGCAATCCACGGCACTCTGCACCATGGGCTGCGCCATTCCGCTGGCGATGGGCGCGCATCTTGCCGCGCCCGAGCGCCCCGTGGTCTCGTTCTCAGGTGACGCTGGTTTTCTGATGATCGCAGGCGAGCTCACGACCGCCGCCGAGCTTGGTCTGACCACCATTTTCGTCGTGTTCGTCGATGCGTCGCTGTCGCTGATTGAGCTCAAGCAACGCTCGCGGCAGATGAAAAATAACGGAGTGGATTTCGCGAAGCATGACTTTGCGACCATCGGGCGGGCCTTTGGCGGCGCGGGCCACACTGCGACCAACCGAAAAGAACTGAGTGCAGCACTTGAGGCGGCGCTGGTCGCCGATACCTTCACAGTGATCGCTGCAGTGATCGATCGGGGCAGCTATGACGGACGCATCTGACACGCCGGCAGCGCTCGACGGGCTCGTCGTTCTGGATCTCAGCCGCATTCTGGCCGGCCCGACTGCGACGCAGCTTCTGGGTGATTTTGGCGCCATGGTTATCAAGATCGAGAACCCGAAAACCGGGGGGGACGATACCCGTGGCTGGGGCCCGAATTATGCGCGCGACGCTGCAGGCCGGCCCACGGATCTGTCGGCCTATTTCATGGCCGCAAACCGCAACAAACAGTCCGTCGCGGCGGACCTTTCGACCGCAGAGGGACGGGAATTTGTGCGCGCGCTGGCGGCCCGCGCCGATGTGGTGATCGAAAACTACAAACCCGGCGGTCTGGAGAAATACGGGCTCGACCATAAAACCCTCTGTGCCGCACATCCGGGTCTTGTCTACTGCTCCGTTTCCGGGTTCGGTCAGACCGGACCCAACCGCGACCAGCCCGGGTATGACCTCATGGCGCAGGGCTATGGCGGCATCATGTCTCTGACAGGTGACCCCGATGGCCCGCCAACCAAGGTGGGGGTAGGCATCGCAGATGTGATGTGCGGGATGTATGCCACCGTCGGCATTCTCGCCGCCCTGCGACATCGCGACCGTACCGGAGAGGGGCAGCATATCGATCTGTCGCTGGTAGATGCTCAGATGGCCTGGCTGATCAACGAAGGCACCAACTTTCTGACCTCGGGCAAAGACCCTGTGCGGCACGGCAATGCACACCCGAATATCGTGCCTTATGATGCCTTTGCCTGCGCGGACGGGCTTGTGCTGATCGCTGTCGGAAATGACGCGCAGTTTGCGCGGTTCTGTGATGCGCTCGGACTGGCTGATCTGGCCGGCGATGCGCGGTTCCGGACCAATGTGGCGCGGATTGAAAACCGCGGTGCGCTCATCCCTCAGCTTGCACGCGCCCTGGCTCGTTTGTCGCGTGATGCGGTGCTGGAGCGTCTGCGTGCGGTGAAAGTGCCAGCCGGACCGATACACACCGTTCGCGAGGCGCTGAGCTCTGATCAGGCACAGGCGCGCGGTTCTGTGGTGCATGTTCCCGCGGACGATACCGCCGACGGGTATGTCAGGCTGCTGGCCAACCCGCTGAAGCTGTCGCGCACCCCGGTTCAGTACCGCACCGCACCGCCGCGTTTCGGGCAGGATACCGCTGCGGTTGGCGCGCGCTTCGGTCTGCGCCCGCCAAAAGCGTAACATTCAGGCGTCACACAGCCTGCAGCGGCCGGATTTTGCCACTGCTGCGCGACCTTTTGCTGAAATATTAAGGCAAACTCCACACAGGCAGTCACGTTGGCGTGTAACCTGCTCCGGTCGGCCTGTGCGCGCACCGATATTGGGTTAGAGAAGAGGAACAACCAGTTAAAAAGGTGCGATCCCAATGCTGTACGATATCTGCCAAAGTCCGGTCTCATTGAAGACACAGGCCGCGCTGTCCGGATGGGACGATATGATCGATGCCTTTCTGGCACATGGAACGGCCACTCCTGTGCATCTGGGCGCCCTGCTGACCGACAACCCTGAATTTGCCATGGGGCACGCCGCGCGGGGTCTTTTTTCTCTGATGCTGGGGCGCGCTGAAATGGTGCCCGTTGCACGAGAGGCCGCAGCAACGGCGCGTCATCATGCGGACAACACAAACATCAGCAGGCGCGAAGCGGCCTGGGTTGAGGCGCTTGAGGCCTGGCTTGCAGGCCATCCCTCCGGTGCTGTCGCTCTGATGGAAGAGGTCCTCGCCGCCAATCCCGCCGATACGCTTTCAGCCAAGGTGAGCCATGCCATCCGCTTTATTCTCGGGGATGCTGCCGGCATGCGCAGATCGATCGAACGTCTGCTCGGTGCGCATGACGACAGCCACGCCTGTGCCGGATACGCGCTGGGGTGCCATGCCTTTGCGCTGGAAGAAGCCGGCGAATATGACGCCGCAGAAGCCACCGGGCTCAGAGGTCTGACCCTCGCACCAAAGGACAGCTGGGGCCTGCATGCGGTGACCCACGTTTACGATATGACAGCACGTGCCGACCGCGGCATCGCACTCATTGAGAACCACACCGGCGCCTGGGATCATTGCAACAATTTCCGCTATCACGTCTGGTGGCACAAGGCTCTGCTGCACATGGACCGAGGCGAGCTGGACGTTGCGCTCGGGCTTTATGATGCGCAGATCCGGGCGGATAAGACCGATGACTACCGCGACATCTCAAATGCCACCTCCCTGCTGGTGCGGCTGGAGCTCGAGGGCGTCGATGTGGGCCCGCGCTGGGAAGAGCTTGCGGATCTGTCGCAGGCCCGCACCGAGGACGGCTGCGTGGTCTTTGCCGATCTGCATTACATGATGGCGCTGACCGGTGCGCACCGGCCTGCTGCCATCACCAGAATGACCGCCCGGTTTGCCCGCGATGCGGCACGTACCGGCGAGATGCCGCAGCGCTATGCGGATCCGGGGGTTGCGGCCCTGTCCGGCCTCAATGCTTTTGCCGAAGGACGCTATGACCGGGCCTTTACAGATCTGAGTGCGGCGCGGCCTGCCATGCAGACAATTGGCGGCAGTCACGCACAACGCGACGTCTTTGAACGGCTGACCATCGATGCCGGACTGCGCGCCGGGCGCTTTGACCAGACCGAGACCATTCTTCTGGACCGTCTCGCACGCCGCGCCGGCAATTCCGACCGCTTTACAACGACACGAATGGTGAGCATTTCGGAGGCGCGGCGGATCCCTGCGCAGTAGTGCAGAGGCCATGATGACATTCGACAACACAAAGCATAAAGACCGGCCATGACACTTGCCGACCCTTCACAGATCACGCCCTCCGCGTCTGCTACCCGTGCGCAGGCGTCATCGCCCGCGCGCATCCGTGATCCGCGTCTGGATTTCTTCCGCGGCATCGTCATGTTCATCATTCTCATCGCGCATACGCCGGGCAACTGGCTCACGCTGTGGATCCCGGCACGTTTTGGCTTTTCGGACGCGACAGAGGTGTTTGTTTTCTGCTCGGGCATGGCCTCGGCGATCGCCTTTGGTGCAGTTTTCCGCGATCAGGGCCTTGCCATGGGCACCGCGCGCGTCGCCTTCCGCTGCTGGCAGGTTTACTGGGCACATATCTGCCTTTTCCTCGCCATCGCCTGCACAATGGTCGTGCTGAATAATACCGGATGGTTTGAGCGGGATTATGTCGGGCAGCTGAACCTCTATCCTTTCTTTAAAAGGCCAGACGAAAATATCGTCGGCCTGCTCACGCTGACCTATGTGCCGAATTACTTTGACATCCTGCCGATGTATCTCGTGGTGCTGGCGATGATGCCGCTGGTGGTTGCACTGCACCGCTTACAGCCTCTCCTGGCGCTGGGGTTCGTAATGCTGGTCTGGTTCGGCGCCCAGCTTGATGTCTTGGCACTGCCCGCTGAGCCCTGGTCGGCAAGGGAGTGGTTTTTCAATCCCTTCGGCTGGCAGCTGGTGTTTTTTACCGGGTTTGCCTTTATGTCGGGCTGGCTGCCCGCCCCGCCGCGCAACCGCGTGCTGATTATCCTCGCCACTCTGGTCGTGCTGATCATCATCCCGCTGGCGTATTACCGGATCACCCGGCAGTTGCCTGATGTGCAGGCCTGGCGCAGTGAATACCGTGTCCTGATTGCCAAAACCGATTTCGGCGTGCTGCGCTATGTGCACTTTCTCGCGCTTGCCTATCTGTGCTGGATCGCTGTGGGTGAGGCCGGGCGGCGCATTCTGCCACCGCAGGCCGGCGGCGCCGCTGCCGAGGCCTGGCGACGCATTCTGGCGGTTATCATGAAGGTAGGACAGCAGTCGCTGGCGGTGTTTATCACTTCTATGTTCACGGCCCGTCTGCTTGGGGTGATGCTGGACACGCTGGGCCGCGGTTCCATCGCGAGCCAGCTTTTTGTCAATGCGGTCGGCTTTGCTGTTCTGATCGGTGTGGCCTATGGCGTCGGCTGGTTCAAATCCCAGCCATGGCGCAGAAAAAAGGCGGCGGCATAATGCTGCGGCGTGATATGCTCAAAGCCCTTGGGGCCCTCGCCGCAGCACCCTCTGCAGCACTTGCAGAAGAGCCGGGCCTGCAAACCGGGGAAGGCACACCCTTTGATGCACAAACGGTGGTTTCGCGCGCTCGTGCGCTCGCGGCGCGCCCATACGAACCGCGCCCTGAAATCCCCGAAAGCTGGCGCAATCTGACCTATGATCAGTATCGCAAAATCTGGTTCGACAGCCGCAATGCACTGTGGGAGAACACCGACCGGCCGCAGCGCGTGGATGTCTTTCCGCCTGGGCTCTACTTTCCGCAGGCGGTTGAGATTAACGTGGTCGAGGCTGGTGTCGCCAGACCACTGAAATTCGATATGGGCGTTTTCGACTTCACCGACAAATTCCCCGATGTCGGGATGGACGACACGCTGGGCTATTCCGGGCTGCGGTTGCGCGCAGAGCTTGAAGAGCCGGGCATTTTCCAGGAATACGCTGTTTTTCAGGGCGCGAGTTATTTTCGCGGCATCGGCACGGGCGAGATCTACGGTCTTTCCGCGCGCGGACTGGCGCTTAAAACAGGCGATCCGGCCGGCGAGGAATTTCCTGACTTTACGGCCTTCTGGCTTGAGACCCCCAAACCGGGGTCCGGGGCTGTGGTGCTGCACGCGCTGCTCGACAGCCCGTCGTGCTCCGGGGCCTGGCGGTTTGACATCGCCCATGGCGAGACCCTGCGGATGGAAGTCTCCGCCACGATTTTCGCACGCGAAGAGATGCGGCATGTGGGCATTGCTCCTCTCACCTCGATGTTTCTTTTCGACGAAACCATGCGCGAGCGTTTTTCTGATTTCCGCCCCGCCGTGCATGACAGCGACGGATTGCTCATTCACAACGGGGCCGGTGAGGTGATCTGGCGGCCACTTGCCAACCCTCTTTCGTTACAGATCAGCGCCTTTTCCGACTCCGATCCGCGCGGCTTTGGCCTGATGCAGCGCCCGCGCCGTTTCAGCGATTTTGCAGATCTTGAAGCGCTCTATCACAAGCGTCCGGCGCTCTGGGTCACGCCAGGCGAAGACTGGGGCCCGGGAGCAGTCACACTTGTTGAAATCCCGGCGGATCTGGAGATTTACGATAATATCGTTGCCTACTGGCGCCCGTCCGAGCCGGTGCAGGCAGGTGCTGAGCACAGCATGACTTACACGCTTGACTGGGGCGCGGATCCGGCCCCTGCCGCCGGTATGCCGCTGAAAGTATTGAGTACAGCTATCGGTGGCCGCCCTGAGGGTGGCAATATCGTCGCCATAGATTTTGAAGACAGCGCGCTGGTACCCGAAGATCTGGACCGCCTTGACATCGTCGTGCGCGGCTCGGCGGGCGAGGTCACGCCCGGGCTGGTGCAGCGCAATCCGGATACCAACGGGCCGCGTCTTGCCTTTACCTTCCGGCCCGGAGATGCCGATCTTATCGAATTCCGCGCCCAGCTGCGCCTTGACGGAGCACCGCTGAGCGAAGTTTGGCTTTATCGCTGGACACGCGCATGAGCGACGCCCGCCTCACAGTCATGCCGGCACCCGCACCGCTCGAGATGCGCCCGCAGGACCTCTCGGCCCCTGCTCCGGCAGCCGGGCGTGGTCCTGCACCGGGAGCCCGTTACACTGGCTGGCGGATGGCACTGTTTCTGCCCGCACTCGCCGGAACCGCCCTGCTGGTGGCCGGTCTGCACAGCTGGCTGGCCGAAACCGGTATGACGGGCCTTGAATGGGTGCTGCTGTTTATGATCGGCATGACTTTTGTCTGGGTTACCCTGTCGGTCAGCACGGTGGCTGTCGCTATCGCGGGGCTACTGGCACATGCGCGCTCGGAAGAGCCGGGCGCAGATGAAACAGCGCCGCTGGATGTGGCGCTGCTTGTGCCGGTTCACAATGAAAATCCGGCGGATGTTTTCGGCAATGCCGCGGCGATGCTAGATGATCTGGCAGCCCGGCGCGGGCCGCATCGCTATGCTTTGTTTATTCTGTCGGACACGACGGATGAAGCGATTGCAGAGGAGGAAGCCCGCGCGTTTGCGATGCTGAGGGCTGGTGCGCCGCAGGATTTTACAGTCTGGTACCGGCGCAGGCGCACCAACACCGACAAGAAGGTCGGTAACCTCGTGGACTGGATCACCGGATGGGGTGCTGCCTGGCAGGCGATGGTTGTGCTTGACGCCGACAGCCTGATGACCGGGCGTGCCATCGACAGACTTGCCGGCGAAATGAGCCGCGACCCGACCGCCGGGCTCATTCAGACCTTTCCGATGCTGATCGGGGCAAATACGCTCTTTGCCCGTCTGCAGCAGTTCTCCAACATCGCATACGGCTGGCTGCTGGCCGAAGGTCTGGCAACCTGGGCACGCAGCGAGGGCAATTACTGGGGCCATAACGCCATTGTCCGCACCCGCGCCTTTGCGGCCTCTGCGGGACTGCCGCATCTGGCCGGCCGGGATGGCCGTGCCGAACTCATTCTGAGCCATGATTTTGTCGAAGCCGGGCTTTTGCGCCGGGCGGGCTGGCAGGTGCGCTTCCTGCCCCGCGTCTCCGGCAGTTACGAAGAAACCCCCGGCACACTCATCGATTACGTTCTGCGCGATCAGCGCTGGTGTCGTGGGAATCTGCAACATCTGCGGCTGCTGGGAACGGCTGGCCTGCATCCGGTCTCGCGGTTTCACCTGCTGCACGGGGCTGTGAGCTATCTGCTGTCGCCGGCCTGGTTTGTCCTGCTGATCGTCTGGTCGCTGCTGGGCAAGGACAGCGAAACCAATGTGATACGGTATTTCAACGAAACCAATCCGCTCTTTCCCGACTGGCCGCCTGCAATGAGCCATATCGATTCTGCTGTGTTCCTCGTGATCATGTACGCCATGCTGCTGACACCTAAACTAACCGGGGCGGCGATCATTGCGCTGCACCCCAAAGCCACGCGGCTTTACGGCGGTCGCCGCGCCTTTCTGGGGGCTTTCGCCGTCGAAGTGGTGCTGTCGGTGGCCTATGCGCCGGTTCTGATGATCCAGCAGACCCGCGCGGTGATGCGCGCAGCCCTGGGCCGCAGCAATGCATGGGCACCCCAGTCGCGCCGGGCCGCAGCTTATCCGCTGTCGACGCTGATCCGGTTTCACTGGGTGGAGACGATCCTCGGACTGATGCTTGCCGTCGGACTTGTGACCGGGCTTGTGTCGCTCTGGCTCATTCCGATTGCTGCGAGCCTGTGCCTTGCTGTGCCGCTGTCGGCGCTGAGCTCGGTTCCGGTCTCCGCGCGCCTGCCCCATGCTCTGCGCATGGACAGCCCGCATTCGCTGCGCGAGCCCGCCATCCTGACCCGCGCCCGCAACCAGCGACTGCGCGTCAGTGATCTGCTCTCGGGGCCGGGGATGCCGGCCGAGTAACGTGCGTAACGCACGGGCCCTGCGATAAGGTGCCGTTATTTCCGGCGGTAAGATTTTTTTGTTTTGTGACAGAATCCGCCCGAAGGCCGCTCCTTTATGACCTGTCTCGCAAACCGCAGTGCCGCGTCAGCCTATTGCTTAACCGTTACCGGTAAGCCGCGGTCGAGCCATCCGGGACCGGCACCGGAACCGAGCATACCCTCGGGCACGTCGACGATATTTGTGAAACCGGCACTCTCAAGGCGCGAAGACAAACGGCGAGAACGCACGCCCCGCGCACAGATCAGAGCCACCGGGACGTCCCTCCGGCCGCCCGTGCGCACCAGCAGTTCGTCAATGAAATCGTCGCGGCGCATGTCGATCGGCAGCGCCCCCTGGCCTGTACCTGTCCGCGCCCATTCATCCGGGCGCCGGATATCAACCAGCAGGATGTCGCCACGGGCCGCGAGGTCGTGCGCCTCATCCGGGCTCAGAGCAGCCCCGTCATTTTCGGCGAACACGTTGAACCAGGTGGCAGCAAGCACACCACCTCCTGCAAGCGCGCCAAGGCTCAGAACCATAAAACCCCGCCGCGTTTTCCGCGACGGGGCCTTTTGCTGCCCGTCCTTTTCAGGATCAGACAAGCTCATGATCAGTTGACCGGTGCCGTGCTTGAGAACTGCGGGATCTCCCGGTCGGAAGCTGCAGCGGGCTCGATGCTGACCCAGTTGCTTTCGGAGAGATCAAGATTCCCGTCAATGTCCTCTTCCCAGAAGCCGACGACGTTTTTGGTGATATTGAGGTACAGCTTGTCATCAACGATCCGCCACAGGTTCGGGTTGCCAGGCACCTTACCGCCCTTGGCCACGCCATAGGCGCAGTGACCGTCGTACTGCGGGGCATAGGCTGCCGGGTTCGCAACAAATCTGTCGCGGTTTGCTTCCGTTGAAAAGGCAAAAGTGGCGCCGTTGTAATCGGCTGTGATATCTTTGTTACCCGGAACGGCGACAGGCTGTTCGGCGCCGACCGGCGACTGCTCCAGATCAAAATAGGCAACTACGTCATAGCCGGATACGGCGAAGCCGGTCGGATCGATGTACTGGTCACCGGCGAAGGACGCGGTGGCGAATGTAGCGGCGGCTGCGGCGGTGGCGAAAAGGGTCAGGGGAAAACGCATGTCAGTCAGGCTCCGGTTCAGTCAGTCGGTGCGGCCACCCCGGCCGCGCTCTGACTTTGATGTAGAGGCCGCGTGACGGGCTGTGCACCCTGTTTCAGTCAGTCTCGCGGGCTTGTGACATCTGCGCGATTTGCGTGATCGTTCCGTGATCGGCGGCCACCCACGGCTGTCAGGTCAGCTTTGGCGGTCGCGCAGGATCGCTGCCCGGGGCGGGACGCAGGACCGTGGCCTCCTGCGCCTGGGGCAGGTCAAACCGCAGGCCTGCGCGTTCGAGCCTTTCTGCCATTGGCTCATCCGCCCTGAAAAACGCCACATCCATCGCGCCCGCATCAATCCCGGAGAAGTTCAGTGCCTCACCGGCGGCGCGCGCCAGAGCCGTCTCAGCCCCTGGCACCGCACCTACGAACCCCAGCAAATGTCCGGCGGTGTCATCGCTGTACCGCACCCCGACAAGGCAGGCGTGCAGTGCCAGCCCCATGGCGGTGGCGAGTTTTGCGTCGAGTGCCGAAATCAGTGTTTCAGGCAGCCCGCCCGGGGCGCGCACTTCGACAATGCGGGCCTCTGTTTCGTCGGGCTGATTGGCCAGGATGCCGTTAAGCCAGGCCACCGCCTCCTCTGGCAGCAGGATGGAGGACGGCGCCACATCCGGATTGACTGCAAGCCCGATGCCCTGCCCCTGCAGCATCCCCGCGATTGCCCGCCCGGAGAGGCTTACGAAAGGTGCCATGCCACCGGCAAACCCGGCGAGCCGCTCCTGCCGGTCAAAGACCAGCACGAACCGCGCGTTATCGAGTTCAAAAAGTTCCGGCGTGATCTGGTCGCTGTCGTCGCCCGCTTCGGTTTCAAGCATCAGAAAAAGCTCTGTCTCCGCAAGGCGTTCATAAAATCGCAACCGGGCAGCATCATCCGAGGGGTCTGCCTCCATCGCGGCATGGGCCGCATCAAGGGGGGTCAGATCAGTCATGCAGCACCTCACGCACCGTGCGCTGAAGATCCGGCACGACGTCCTGTTCAAACCATGGGTTTTTCTTAAGCCAGCCTGTATTGCGCCAGCTTGGGTGGGGCAATGCAAAAATCTGCCGGTTCCGCCCGGTCCGCTGTGCCACAGCCGCCGTCACTGACGTCACCCTGCCCAGATGCCAGCGCATGGCATAGGCACCGATCACCACGGTCAGCGCCACATCCGGCAGAGTGTCAAGCGCGGCACGCCGCCAGGTCTTCGAGCAAACAGGCGGCGGTGGCAGATCTGATCCCTTGTCGTCATAGCCCGGAAAACAGAACGCCATTGGCACGATCGCCACGCGGTCGCGGTCATAGAAGGTATCGTCGTCCATGCCCAGCCAGGATCGCAGCCGCTTGCCGGACGCATCCCAGAAAGGCGTGTTGGCACGGTGTACCTTCAGTCCGGGGGCCTGGCTTGCAATCAGGATCCTTGCTCCGGGCCGGAACCAGACCACCGGGTTCGGCGCATGGGCCGTCGCAGTTTGCGCAAAGCGGTCCCGGCACAGAGTGCAGGCGCGTATCTGATCAGCGATATCTGTCACTCTGGCTGACCTAGGGTGTGCAGCCGGTTTCGCAATAGCCGCAGCAGGAGCCTTCATTTCGACAGATATCGAAATAACTTGCATTACGTCTTTCATTTCGATACCTCTAAAAATATGAAACAAGATTTACCCCAGGCCCCGGGCCTTACCATCGCCGCCGCACAGTTTGCGGCTCTCGGCTCTGAACAGCGGCTTGCCGTGCTGCGGTGTCTTGTGCGCGCGGGCCCCGACGGGCTCAGCATCGGCGAGCTTGGCGCGCGGACCGGCATCACCGGCTCAACCCTTACCCATCACGTAAAAATCCTTGCCTCCGCCGGTCTTGTATCGCAGGCCCGGCAGGGGCGCAGCATTATCTGTGCTGCCGTTGCCTATGATGACGTGCGGGCCCTTTCCGGGTTTTTGCTGACCGAATGCTGCGCTGACAGCGCACGCACCTCTGAGGATACCTGACATGGCCGATACCACCCAACCCGCACCGCGCCCCGCCTTTCTGAGATCGCCCGGTGCCTGGGGCGCCACGGCGCTCGTCTTTGTCCTGCTCGCGGTTTTTGATCCCGGACAGGTCCTGCCGACCGCGCAGTTCACTTTGAACGCCATCGCGCATACCGCACCCTTTATTCTTTTTGCCGTCCTGGCCGTAGCTTATCTCAAGGCATCGGGTGCGGAGACACTGCTCGCGCGGGCGTTTGAAGGGCGCCAGTCACGCATGATCGTCATGGCAGCCTTGCTGGGCGGGCTTTCACCCTTTTGCAGCTGCGAGGTCATTCCTTTCATAGCGGCCCTGCTTGCTGTCGGCGCACCGCTCGGGGCCGTGATGGCCTTCTGGCTGGCCTCTCCGCTGATGGATCCTGCTATGTTTGCGATTACGTCCGGCACGCTGGGGTGGGAATTCGCGATCGCCAAGACATTTGCCGCAGTGGGCCTCGGGGT